>DATFQQ010000284.1:0-64473 GCA_035264195.1 Candidatus Sulfotelmatobacter sp.
ACAGATCGGGACGATCGAGTAATGTTCCGAAGAAAACGCCCAAGCTACAAGCCCTAGCGACGCGATGTAGCCGAAGGAACCGATATACAACAGAGTTCGCCGTCCCAAGCGGTCAATCAGCCAGAGACCGACAAACGTAAACACCAGGTTCGTGATTCCAATGCCAATGGATTGCAGCAGCGCGGCTTGCTTGGCCAGGCCAGTCAGTTCGAAGATACGCGGTGCGAAATAAAGAATCGCATTGATGCCCGACATTTGATTGAAGAACGCGATCAGAAAAGCGAGCAGAATGGGCTTGCGCAGACGCCGCGTCCAGAAATTTCCCGACGAGGCTTGTTCGGTGGAAGCAGCCGCAATCTCATCCGCTTGTGCCGCGATTTCTGATTCCGAGAGTTCTGGCTCGCTGCGCCGCAGGACGTCCAGCGCGCCTTCACGGTCACCTTTCTTGCTCAGCAGCCATCGCGGACTTTCAGGCAGGCCGAAGCAGAACAGTGTGTACAGAAGAGAAGGGAAGGCAGCGACACCGAGCATCCAACGCCAGGCATTTTCTCCGACACTGGCCAGCAGGGCGTTCGAAACGAACGCGATCAGAATGCCAAAGACAATATTGAACTGGAACATACCCGCAAGCCGCCCGCGGTGCTGCGGCGGGGCAATCTCGGAGATGTACATCGGCGCCACAACAGTCGAGATGCCGATGCCGAGGCCACCCACAACGCGTGCTGCGATGAACGTCACTACGTTGGTCGCGAGGGCCGAACCCACCGCTCCCACGAGGTAGAGCAATCCGATCCAGAGCAACGTCAGCTTGCGTCCGTAGCGGTCGGACGGCCAGCCGCCAATCAGGGAGCCGACCACCGTGCCGTAGAGTGCCGAGGCCATCGCTATCCCGTGCACCCCAGGACTAAGTCCCCAGAGCGCCTGAATTGTCTTTTCCGCCCCGGAGATAACGACCGTATCAAAGCCGAAAAGGAATCCGGCCAGGGCCGAGGTGAGCGACCAGAAGAAGATGCGACCGTTCATAGTTGAGAAGCGCGCAGCTTACCACAGAATCAGGAGTTCAATGTGAGGATTCGACCTTGGAGGCGTCGTCAGTCTTTCACCAGCGGAAATCCTTTTTCCCGCCAGCCGCGGATTCCGCCGTCCATCGAGATGACGTTCGTGTAGCCCATTTTTTGCACGTTGTCTGCGGCCAGCGCCGAGCGGAAGCCGCCGCCGCAGTAAAGAATCATTTCTCGATTAAGCTCCGGAACCCGTTCTTCAATGTCTCGCTCGATCACTCCTTTGCCCAGATGAATCGCTCCCGGTAGATGATCTTTGGCGTACTCGCTCTCTTCGCGCACATCAACGAGAAGCAACTTTTCACCGCGATCCATCCTCTTCTTGACCTCGTCGACATTCGTCTCGCGTATGCGGCTTCTGGCGTCGTCGACAATCTTGAGAAACCGCGGAGGATGCTGGTGAGCCATAAGAATCTCCTTCGATAATTAGCCTCAACATACTATCAATCTGTTCATGTCCTGTGCAGCGGGACATCGGCTTCGAGTAGCATGGTTCGCGTGCCTGCCAACCGTACAGTCCGAAGAATCGGCTTGGCTCGCGCTTTGTCGAAGCTCGGCTATTGCTCGCGCTCTCAAGCGGCCGAACTAATCCGCGCAGGACACGTCCGTCTGAACACGAAGACTTCCCGTGATCCCGAAACGCCCGTGCACCTTGAGAAGGACAAGATCGAAGTTGACGGCAGCGTCGTCGAATCTGAGAGAAGAGTCTATCTAGTAATGAACAAACCCCGCGGCCTGGTTACGACCGCCTCGGATGAGAAAGGTCGCGACACCGTGTATTCGATCTTGCAGCAGTCCCACGATCACCTGCCATGGGTCGCTCCGGTCGGAAGGCTCGATAAAGCCAGCGAAGGTCTCCTGCTGCTGACGAATGACTCGGAGTGGGCCGCTCGCGTCACGGCTCCCGAAACGCATCTGGAAAGGGCCTATCACGTGCAGATTGGCATGGTAGCTGACGGCGATTTCATTCGGACCTTCACGCGCGGTGTCAAAACGAGAGATGGAGATTTTCTGCGAGCAACAAGCGGTCGGCTGCTTCGCTCCGGCGAAAAGAACTGCTGGCTCGAGATCACGCTCGACGAAGGGAAGAATCGCCAGATTCGCCGAATGATGGAAACTCTCGGTGTCGAGGTGGTGCGTCTGGTGCGAGTAGCGATCGGCCCTCTCGAACTCGGCACGCTTGCGAAAGGAACCTATCGGTACCTCCGGCCTGAAGAGAAGCAATCAATAGATCGCGCAATGACTGCGAAGCAAAGAAAACCGCAACCTCGTAACACCTCGGCATGAACGACCCGACTTTTCTATCCGCAGTCGAAATGGCCCGCCAAATCCGCGAGAAGAAGATTTCTCCCGTGGAATTGGCCGATGCGCATCTCGACAAAATCCAGCGCCTAAACCCAGAGCTGAATGCGTATGTGAATGTCGACCCGGAACGCGTTCGAATCGAAGCGCGTGCGGCAGAAGCCTCTTTGGCAAACGGAGCCATTCTCGGCCCACTCCACGGCGTTCCCATCAGCATCAAGAGCTCGCTGGATGTTTCAGGAAGGAAATGTGAGTCCGGCACGCGCCTTCGTGCTGGTTACATCGCAAAAAGTGATGCCCCACTGGTCGCGCGTCTGCGACAAGCTGGAGCCATTGTTCTCGGCGTAACCAACACCCCGGAACTGCTGATGGCTTGGGAAACCGACAACCTTCTTTACGGACGTACCAACAGCCCGTGGGACCTCGCCCGCACTTCCGGTGGCTCCAGCGGCGGAGAAGCCGCAGCCATTGCTTCTGGCATGTCGGCCGGCGGCGTGGGCAGCGATGGAGGAGGATCGATCCGAGTTCCAGCTCACTTCAGCGGAATCTGCGGCCTGAAACCGACTCCCGGACGAATCGCCTCCACCGGGCACTTCCCCGAGTCAGGCGGACCATTCGCACTGATTGGCGTTGTTGGCCCAATGGCGCGGACAGTCGCCGATCTGAAGCTTCTGTTTGAAGTCATGCAAGGCCCGGACGATGGCGACACGTGCGCTGCCCCAGTGCCACTTCGCTGGCCTAGCGACTCAGAAACCTGGAAGCTGAGAATCGGCTACTTCGAAGACGACGGCCGCACACCGGTCACACCCGAAATCCGTCGGGCGATCCGAACGGCAGCCGAGTCCCTCTCTCGTGCCGGCTTCCACGTCCAACCCTTTCGTCCCGAGGGTCTCGAAGAGGCCCGCCAACTCTGGCGCAAGTTTTTTGTGAAGACCGGGGGAATCGTCATCGGGCCGATGTTCCAGGGGCGCGAGTCCGACCTGAGTCCAATCCTGAAGCAATTTCTGGAGTGGGCAGACGAAGAGCCGGCGATGAAAGACGACGCATTCCTTCAAGCATGGTTTGGGCGCGACGCACTGCGCGCCAGATTTCTGCCTCAGATGCAAAGGTTCCCAATCCTGCTTTGTCCGCCAGCCGCGATCCCTGCCTTTCGCCACGGCGAGCGCACATGGATGATCGACGGCACCTCCGTGAATTACCTAGATGCCTGGAGCTATACCGAGTGGTTCAATCTGCTGGGGAATCCGGCAGCGGTGGTGCCCGTGAGCCAGTCGCAAGAAGGTTTACCGATTGGGGTGCAGATCGTCGGTCGGCCATGGGAGGAAGAACAGGTGCTCTCGGTCGCGTCCATCATCGAGAAAGAATGCGGCGGGTGGCGCGTACCTCCAATCCACTGAAGCGCTTACAGCCCGAGTAGTATTTTTTAATTATTTCGTCTCGCGCTTGTACTCGATAACTTGATTATTACGTTCGTCGGCCACTGTGGGGCTGATGCAGGTCCATCCTTTCGAAAACGCAACGTCATGCCAACTCATGGAATCGCTGGTCGGCTCTTGTGGTGGCTGATGGCGTTTTTGGCCATTTCTGCCGTCTACCTCTACACCTTCCCTCAGGCCAATATCCCCTACGCCGGCGTCGTTCTACTTCATACTCTGGCGGGCGTCGTCGCCACGATCCTCTTGCTGCCCTCGCTCGTTCGTCTTCTACGCACTGGAAGTCTCGCCTCACGTGCCGGATGGCTTCTGATCGTAGTCGGCGCAGTAGTCGGCCTGGTTCTGATCAAAACCGGCACCCCGCGCAGTGAATGGAACAAGCTCTACATTCACATCGTGCTTTCGGTAGGCGGCGTCGGATTGCTGATTGCGGGTTGGTTCAGCAATCGAGCGAATGAACGGATCGGTGGTCAACCCAACCCGGCCTCGGGAATCTTGCGCATTGTTGTTTGCCTCGCCGTTCTAGCCGGAGTTGGCTTCGGCGCGCGCTACATCCGCGAGAGCTGGCAAACTCGCAATCGTATCGAGAATCCCGCCATGCCTCCCGCGTCCATGAACAGCGAAGGCGACGGCCCCGAGGGATCGTTTTTCCCCAGCTCTGCGCAGGTCTACGGCAAGCAGAAGATCCCCAGCAAGTTCTTCATGGAGTCTGACTCCTGCAAGCGCTGCCACGAAGACATCTACAACCAGTGGAACAGCTCGGCGCACCACTTTTCCTCGTTCAACAATCAGTGGTACCGCAAGTCGATCGAGTACATGCAAGACACGATCGGCACCAAGCCCTCGAAATGGTGCGGTGGATGCCACGATCCTGCCGTCCTCTATGCGGGCATGATGGACACTCCGATCAAACAGATCGTGCACCGTCCTGAAGCGCAGGCCGGACTGGGCTGCATGATGTGCCACTCCATTGCCGACGTGAAGAGCACCATGGGCCAGGCGGATTTCTATCTGGAATATCCCAAGCTCCACGAACTGGCTGCGACCAAGAACCCGATCGCCCGCGAACTGCACGACTTCCTGATCAAGCTCAATCCTGAGCCACACCGCCGCGTCTTTCTGAAGCCCTTCATGCGCGATCAGACGGCCGAGTTCTGCTCGTCGTGCCACAAGGTGCATCTCGATGTGCCGGTCAATAGCTACCGCTGGTTCCGGGGCTTCAACGAATACGACAACTGGCAGGCCAGTGGAGTATCGGGGCAAGGGGCGCGGTCTTTCTACTATCCGCCCAAGTCGCAGCAGTGCGCCGATTGCCACATGCCGCTGGAGTCGTCGAAGGATCAGGGAAACATCAACGGCTTCGTGCATTCCCATCGCTTCCCCGCGGCCAACACTGCCGTGCCGACTGCAAATGAAGACGCCGCGCAACTCAAGTTGACAGAAGACTTCCTGAAAAGCGGAGCCTTGACCGTCGACATCTTCGCTGTATCTCCGGCGCAAGCCCCGCTGAAGGCGAACGCTTCGACGCAGTCAGACCTTTCCACTACGTTTGCAGTTGGCGAAGAAGCCGAGAGCAAGATAACGGGCGGAAGTGGCGGAGAGGCCGAGCCGGTGACGGCTCCGCTCAATCGTGTGCAGCCCGCATTGCGCCGCGGAGATACTGTGCGCGTAGATGTCGTTGTGCGCACAAAAAAGGTCGGTCACTTTTTCCCCGGCGGCACCGTCGACGCCTACGACACATGGCTCGAACTCAAAGGCACCGACGATAAGGGCCAGACGATTTTCTGGAGCGGCATGGTCGAGGACGATGGCCACGGTCCCGTGGAGAAAGGCGCGCACTTCTACCGTTCCCTGCAGATCGATGCCCACGGCAATCCCATCAACAAACGTAATGCCTGGGCGACCCGCGCCGTGGTATATGTGCGGCTGATTCCACCCGGTGCTGCAGACACAGTCCACTACCGCATGCACATTCCCGAGAACGCTGGAAATAAGATTACGCTGCACGCTCGCCTCTGCTATCGCAAGTTCACGTGGTACGGCACTCATGAAGCGTTCGCCGGTATCCCTGATCCGTCGAAGCAGAGTGCGGTCGCCCCTGATTTCGATGACCGCCAAACTCTCTTTACCGGATCGCTGAGCGGAGTCTCTGCGAAAGAAGAGAAGATTCCTGATTTGCCGATCGTCCCGGTTGCCGAGGATGAGGTCACGCTTCCCGTTGTTGCGCGCAGCGCGCCCGCCGAAGCCCCGAAGACCATCGTTCGCAAAGAAGAATGGCAGCGCTGGAACGACTACGGTATCGGACTCTTTCTGCAGGGCGATCTGAAGGCCGCAGCTGCCGCATTCGAGAAAATCACTGAAGCCGATCCCAATAATCCCGACGGTTGGGTCAATATCGGACGCTGCGCCGTCCAGGAAGGCGACATGGAGCGCGCCCGCAAGGTGTTGGAAAGAGCTCTGGCACTGTCGCCGAACCTCGCGCGCGCGAACTTCTTCTACGCCAAAGTTCTTCGCTCCGACGGAGACTACGATGGTGCTGCTAGTCGTCTGCATGCTGTGCTAGCCCAGTATCCCCGCGACCGCGTGGCGCTCAACGACTTGGGACGGATTCTCTTCCTCCAGCGCAAATATGACGAAGCCGTGAAAGTCTTACAGTCGGTACTCGTGATTGATCCCGAAGACCTTCAGGCTCACTACAACCTGATGCTCTGCTACAACGGCCTCGGTAATGAGAAGCTGGCGAAAGAACATCAGGAACGCTACATGCGCTTCAAGGCAGACGAATCGGCACAGGCCATCACTGGACCTTATCGTCAGCTCCATCCAGAGGACAACAACGAGCGCCAGTCAATCCACGAGCACGTGTCCGTTCCGCTGTCGGTAGGCACGGCCACTCATGTGGGAACGGCAACAGAACGTCGAACCACTACGAGTCATGTAGGGGCGGACGCATTCGTCCGCCCAGCCGGGCAAAGCCCGGCAGCGATTTCTGCTGGAGCCTCCCGATAAAATGTTCGTAAAAACTAAGTTCACCACAGAGTCACAGAGCCACAGAGAAATTCTCTTTGTTGTTCTTCTCTGTGGCTCTGTGTCTCTGTGGTTCGTCCTGCCGTGCGGTGCGCAAGAACACTTCCGTGACATCACCGCGCAGGCCGGCATCCGTTTCACCCACAACAACGGCGCCTTCGGAAAGAAATGGCTGCCGGAGACGATGGGTCCGGGATGCGCATTTATCGACTACGACAACGACGGCTACCCTGACATCGTTCTGATCAACGGCGAAGACTTCTCAGGCCATCAGCATCTCGGGACGACCACACTGAAGCTTTACCACAACAACCACGACGGCACATTTACCGACGTAACCCGAAAAGCTGGACTCGCCATTCCGATCTACGGATTCGGTGTTGCGGTTGGCGACTACGACAACGACGGCTTCGACGATCTCTTCGTCTCCGGTTTAGGACAGAGTCATCTCTTCCACAACAACGGCAACGGCACATTCATCGATGCCACGAAATCCGCCGGCATGTGGGGGCCCGCCGAATTCTCGACCAGCGCGGCGTGGGTGGACTACGACCGCGACGGCAAACTCGATCTGGTAGTGGCCAACTACGTGCAATGGACTGAGCAGACCGATCTCTATTGCACACTTGATGGAGCGCACAAGTCCTACTGCACACCGGAGTCCTACAAGGGAACCTCGGTTCGCCTTTGGCATAACCTGGGCAATGGCAAATTCGAAAACGCCACGCAAAAAGCCGGACTCAACGATCCAAGTTCGAAAAGCCTCGGAATTGCGGTCTTTGATTACAACTCCGATGGCTGGCCCGACATTCTGATCGCGAACGACACGCAGCCCAACAAACTCTACGTCAACAAGAAGAATGGAACCTTTGAAGAGCGTGGAGTCGCTGCGGGCATCGGCTTCAGCGAGGACGGAGTGGCCCGCGCCGGCATGGGCGCCGATGCCGCCGACTACGACCGCAGCGGCCATCCTAGCGTTCTGATCAGCAACTTCGCCAACCAGATGGTCTCGCTCTACCACAACGAAGGGAACGGCCTGTTTGTTGACGAAGCGCCGCAGTCCGAAATCGGACGCGACACCCTGGTCACCCTCGGCTTCGCCTGCTTCTTCCTTGACTACGACAACGATGGCTGGCCTGACATCTTCGTTGCCGACGGCCACATCGAAAACGAAATTGAACGCGTGCAGAAGCGCGTCAGCTACGCTGAGCCTCCGCACCTGTTTCGCAACCTAAGCGGTGGAAAATTCACGGAAGTCACCGAGCAGATGGGCAAGTCGTTTGCCACGGCGAAAGTCGCGCGCGCCGCGGCTTATGCCGATATCAACAATGACGGCTTCCTCGATCTCCTCGTCACCACGAACGCAGGCCCGGCCTACCTTTATCAGAACGAAGGAGGCACAAATCACAGCCTGCGCATTAAGCTGGTCGGAAGCAAATCCAATCGTGACGGCATCGGAGCGGTCGTCCGCGTGAACGGGGGAAGCGATCACCAGTGGAAGATGCTGCGCTCGGGCTCCGGTTATTTGTCCGCCAGTGAACTAGTGCTGACCTTCGGTCTCGGTTCGCAGACAAAAGCGGACCAGATCGAGATCCAGTGGCCGAGCGGACAAGTCGACAAGCTCTCAAGCGTCAACGCCGGCCAAACCATCACGGTGCAGGAGGGCAAGGGAATCACAGCCAATCGACCGTACTCAGTCCCTCATGCGCGTAACGAAAAGCAAGTAGCAGCTCGCAATTAGCAATTCAGTAAGCATGATTGTCTAATCGTGATTGTCATCCTGAGCGAAGTCCCATGCGCTCGCGAAAGGCGAGTGCATACGCAGTCGAAGGATCTCTCGCATCTACATCCGGTAGCGGTCAGGGCGGGAGTTTGTATTCTTGGGGCGATGTCGGTAAGAATGCCTTGCGAGGACCCGTATTATCTGCCGTTGAAAGGAATCCTTCGACTCCGTTTGCCTGCGCTCCGGCAAACTACGCTCAGGATGACATTCGTTAGGAGTTTCGTACCACAGCCTGCGCTGAGCGTGGCCGAAGGGTGCCCTTTGTGATTAAATCTCTAACGGAATGAATCCCAAAATCTCTGCCGCCGTTCTCGCCGCCCTGGCAGCGGCCGTAGGCCTCCTCACCTCCGCGTCTCAGCCGAATCCGATGGAGGCCTCGCGGCTAAATAATCTCGGCGTTGCCTATATGAATCAGCAGCTTTTCGAGAAGGGCCTGAACACCTTCCAGCAGGCAGCCGCGGCCGATCCGAAGTTTGTGATTGCGCGCCTGAACGAAGGTGTGGCCTACCTGAACCTGCAGAAGATTGACGAAGCAAAGGCAGCACTCGAAGATGCGCTCAAGCAGGATCCGAAGAATCCGAACGCGTGGTACAGCCTGGGCCTGCTCGCGAAAAACACCGGCGATGCGCAGGCTGCAATCGATGCATTCAAGCGTGTCACTGCGATCGATCCCAACGACGCCGACACTTGGTATTTCCTAGGCACCGCGCATGTACAAGCAAAGCAGTTTCCACCGGCGATCGAAGCTTTCGAACACGCTCTGAAGATCAATCCTCTGCACGCCTCCGCCGAATTCGGACTCTCCCGCGCCTATCAACAATCAGCGGATACCGAACACGCCCGCGACCACCTGAAGAAATTCCAGTACATCACGCAAAACAAAATCGGGGCTCCGATGAGCCTGGCTTACGGCGAGCAGGGCCAATACTCGCGCGCTGTGGAATCGCCGCTGATGCCCTTGAAGCCTCCGGCGCAGATCAAGGTGCAGTTTGTGGATGCGACGAAGGAAGCGGGGATTCAAGGGAAGACGACTTCGGAACCAACTGACTTGGCAGGTTTTATTGGCCCGGGAGCGTGCTTCTTAGATTACGACGGTGACGGGCAGCTAGATGTTTTCCTTCCCGCAAGCGGACCGGAAGGTGGGCTGACCCTCTATCGCAATCTTGGCGGCGGGAGGTTTGAGGACGTCACGCGGAAGGCAGGGCTTGACTCCGCACTCCACGGCGTCAGTTGTACAGCGGGGGACTATGACAACGACGGTTTCATCGACCTCGCTATCGGTTTAAATGGCAGAGTTCTGCTTGAACACAACGAGAAGAATGGGACCTTCAAGGACGCGGCCGGATCTGCAGGAATCGTTCTTGATGGACTCGTGCTCGGACTGTCGTTAATCGATTACGATCACGACGGAGATTTGGATCTCTATGTTGCCCGGTCTGCTAATCACGATCTAACGTCGTCTGGCATGAATTTCCAGAGCGGCAAAGGCGCGAAGAACGTGATGTGGCGCAACGATGGGAACGGTCAGTTTACCGATGTGACCGAGTCCGTGGGTTTGGCGGGTGATGCGGCAGTGGGAGCGATCGGTTCAGACTACAACAATGACCGCGCGATTGATCTTGTCTTGCCAGCCGGCAAGAGTACGACAATTTTCGAGAATCCACGGGAAGGTGCCTTTAAAGCTCAGCAGCCTTGGTCATCGTCGATGCCGACTCCGACCTTCGGCGTCGCAGCGCTCGACTATGATCACGACGGCTGGATTGACTTGGCCTTTACACACGGCGGCGCGCCCGCTGTCAGTCTTTGGAGAAACAACCACGGGAAATTCGATTCTATATCTCTGCCTGTGGTGAATTGGGTCCACGCCTTCGGCATTGCCGCCTTCGACTACGACAATGACGGCTGGGTCGACCTCGTCGCCGTCGGCGAGACAAAAGATGGCAAGGGCGAAGTCCGCCTCTTCCGCAATCTCGGCCCTGACGGATTCAAAGACGTCACCGCCGACGTCGGCCTCGACAAGATTCACCTTGAAAGCCCGCGCGCCATCATCACCGGGGACTACGACAACGACGGCGCCACCGACCTGCTCATCACCCAGAATCACGGCCCCGCGGTGCTCCTGCGCAATGAAGGCGCCAACAAAAATCACTGGCTGAAGCTCTCGCTCAAGGGACTCAACGACAACAAGTCCGCCATCGGTACCAAGGTCGAAGTCTTCTCTGGAGGCAACCGCCAGAAATTCGAAATCTACGGATCGAACGGATACCTCGGCCAGAACTCCACCGACATCGTCGTCGGCCTCGGAGAGTCGAAAGATGCCGACATCGTACGTATGCTCTGGCCTACGGGCGTGCTGCAGGACGAAATCCAGATCGCTGGTGACAAGCGTCACGAAATCCTTGAAATCGACCGTCGCGGCAGCTCCTGCCCCACGCTCTTCGTGTGGAACGGTGAGCGCTACGAGTTCGTCGCCGACATGCTTGGCGCCGGCGTCGTCGGACACTGGATCGGCCCCAACCAGCGTGACATCCCGCGCCCCGTGGAATGGATCAAGATTCCGACTGGAACGGTTCGCGAAAAGCAGGCCTCAGCCCTCGGACCTCGGACGGCAGACGCCAGCGAAATGCCGAACGCCGGAAGCCCGAAGCCCGAAGCCGGAAAGGTGAGGCCAAGGTCCGAGGTCCAAGGTCCGAGGTCGGTTCTATCCCTCCGTTTCATGGAACCCCTCGAAGAAGCCGTCTACCTCGACCAAGTACGCCTGTTAGCTGTCGATCATCCGGCTGGCGAAGAAGTCTATCCGAACGAGTACTTCGCCTCGAACCCGCCGTATCCGCAGTTCAAAGTTGTAGTGAGCCGCGATGCCAAACCTCCCGCTGGCGCATGGGACGAACACGGCCACAACGTTCTTCCAGACCTATTGGCGCACCGCTACTTCGGTGACTTCGAGGTCACGCACTTTCTGGGCTTCGCCAAGCCGCACACGCTTACGCTCGACCTCGGCGCGCCCTATAGCGGCGGCCCGTTGTGGCTGCTAGCGCATGGCGAAATCGAGTATTTCTCGGCCAACAGCATGTATGCCGCGTCCCAAGCCGGAATCGAAGCGATCGCACCCTACGTCGAAGCCGAAGACTCCAACGGAAACTGGAAGCGCGTGATGGACGACATGGGATTTCCCGCCGGAGGCCCACGCACAATGACGGCTGACCTCACAGGCAAGCTGCCAAAAGGAACGCAGAAGATCCGCATCACTACGAATCTGCAAATCTACTGGAACAGCATCCTGATCGACCGTACTTCTCAGCCAGCCACACGCGAGATCCCTCGCCCCGCGGCTGCGCCGCCCCCGGCTAAAGCCGGGGGTCTACAAGAAAGCGCGGGGCTTCGGGATGACGCCGGGGATGGGACGTCCGGTGCTTATAGTGGGCGTCATCCCGACCGTAGCCGTTTGTCCGGCGGAGCGAAGTATCTCGCGCGGACCGGCAATGAAGTTCGTCTGACTAACATCCCCCTGCTCCGAGCCGATCTCGAATACCACGGCTACCCCTACAAGATCGAGGGATTGCCGCCGGGCAACGTGCAATACATTTATGAAAAAGCCAGCGCGACAGGACCGTACACACGCCCGTTCGGCACCTACACCCGTTACGGCGACGTCCTGCCGCTGCTCACCGCAACCGACGACAAACTCGCCGTCTTCGGTTCGGGAGATGAAGTCCGCCTCGATTTTGATCCGTCGAGTCTCCCGGCGCTACCCCAAGGCTGGGTGCGCGACTATTTCTTCGCGGCTAACGGCTACGAAAAAGACATGGACTTCTACGCCGCCGAAGGCAGCTTCGTTGCGCCGCTGCCGTTCCTGAGTATGGGAGAGTATCCGTACACACCGAAGAAGTCGTTCCCACTGGACGACTCGCATGTCAACTATCTGCTCGAATACAACACGCGACACATGTCAGGAAACGAACAGAGAGGGTATTGGTTCGACTACGGTCCACGCTAAACGCGATGTCATCCTGAGATTCGGCGAAGCCGAATCGAGGGACCGTGCGTGAGGTGTATTAGTCCAATGCGGTGGATAAGATTGCCCAAGCGCAAACGGCATAGGATCTCCCACCCGCCGCAATGCCGCTGCCATAGCATCGTAAGGTCCCTCCGAGAGCTTACGCTCTCGTCAGGACGACAACGCTTTGGAAGAAGCACATACAGAATCGTTTTAATATTGACATTCCGACCCGTCCCATAATCCAATAGCCGTTCCAATGGAAACCCAAACCGCCGCCGCTCCTAGCTCAACTGCTGTTCCTAGACTGCGCCGCACTCTTTCCCTCTGGGACTTGATTTTCTACGGCATCGTCCTCATCCAGCCGATCGCTCCCGTGCCGCTCTACGGCGTGGCGCAGAAGCTCTCCGACGGCCATTTCGTCACCATCATTCTCATCGCTCTGTTCGCCATGCTGATCACGGCGGTCAGCTACGGCCGCATGGGCGCTCTCTATCCCACGGCGGGTTCGGCCTACACCTACGTCGGCAAAGGACTGAACCCGCACCTCGGCTTCCTCGCCGGGTGGGCGATGATTCTCGACTACCTGCTGCAGCCGCTCATTAACACTGTGTGGATTGCCACCGCCCTTCATGAGCGCTACGTGCATCAGGTTCCATACGTCTTCTGGGCTTTGCTGATTGCGGGCGTCATGACCATGCTCAATCTGATCGGCGTTAAGGCTTCTGCGAATGCGAACAAGGTGCTGCTTGCGATCATGACAGTCGTTGTGGCCGCATTCGTCATATTGGCCGTGAAATACCTTTATGGCGGACAGGGTTGGGCAGGTCTGTTCTCGCTAGAGCCGGTCTACAACCCCCGAACGTTCGACGCTCACAAAATTCTCACAGCAACCTCATTCGCTGCTCTCACCTATATTGGCTTTGACGGCGTCACCACGCTCGCCGAAGACGTCGAGAATCCCAAGCGCAACGTGCTGCTTGCGGTCGTTCTGACCTGTATTTTCGCCGGTGTTTCCAGCGGCATTGAAGCTTATCTCGGTGCCCGTGTGTGGCCCAACTGGCACTCGTTCCCGAACCTCGAGACCGCCTACATGGATATTTGCAGCCGTGTGGGTGGCCCGATCCTGTTCAATGCCATGGGATTCATCCTCATCGTCGCCGCCTTTGGCAGCGGCCTCACCGGCACTCTCGGCGCAGCCCGCCTTCTCTTCGGCATGGGTCGCGACGGTGTGTTGCCGAAGAAAATCTTCGGCCACCTCAAGCCCGGCAGCAGCACTCCGACCTACAACATTCTGCTGATCGGCGGACTGGCATTTGTCGGAGCTGTACTTCTTAACTACATCGGCAGCGCGTATCAGCATGCGGGCGAGTTGCTGAACTTCGGCGCGTTCCTGGCGTTCATGGGCGTCAATGCGGCGGCTTTCTGGCGCTTTTCAGTGTCGGCAGAGACCGGTTCTCGACGCCCAGCCGCTTTTCTGCTCATCTGCTTCGGCGTTGGAGCCCTCTTGTATCAACTCGCAACATCGATTCTCGGCATTCAGCGTGTCGCAGATTTTGTTACGCGCTTGCACGTCAATGTTGCCCAATTGCTGCACGTGTTGAACGTGGCTGCGCTCGGCGTTGGAATTGTGCTGGCGCTCATGCTGCTTTATGTCACCGTGCAAACGTGTGGCATTAGCTTCCGTTCGATCTCGGACTCGATTTTTCCCTTCATTGGGTTTGTGTTCTGCGGGATCATCTGGGTAAACCTTAACTGGATCGCCCAGACTGTAGGCGGCATTTGGTTCGTGATCGGACTAGTATACGTCGGCTACAAGACCAACTGGTTCCGCTCCGCACCGGTCATGATCGATTTCAGCGACCAATAACGAGCATCCGCAACCTGTCGCTTTTTCGATACTCACTGGCGGAATAGCGTAATGACTCAGCCACAGTAAACGAGGTAGGCTCTCCGCAATGCTCGCTCAGGAGGTCCGGCATGCTGGGCTCGACTAACATCATTGCCTTCGTTCCCATTAAAGACTCGCAGAAGTCCCGTGCCTTCTATGAAGGGATTCTCGGCCTGCGCTTCGTCAAAGACGATGGCTTCGCGCTCGTGCTCGACGCGAACGGCATTATGGTTCGCGTTGTAAAGATGAAGGACTTTACTCCGGCGCAGTTTACCGTTCTAGGTTGGGAAGTTTCCGACATCGAAAATGTCGTTCGAGAACTGAGCAAGAAAGGTGTTCAGTTCGAGATCTTCGGATTCTTCAAGCAAGACAACCTAGGAATCTGGACCGCGCCCGGTGGCGATCGGGTCGCCTGGTTCAAAGATCCAGACGGAAACACTCTTTCCGTTTCTCAGCACGCGGCCTGACCCAAGCAAAATCTGCAGAACTCTCCGAGGATCTGGGTGGCCCATTTCTCGCACGTTTTGTGCGCGAGAAGTGGCGGGTGGCACCGCCGGCCGCAGGAGCGCTGCAGGCAGAGTTGCATAGGTCCTCCGGCGCCAAAGACCGGCGCCATCAGGATGACAATGTTCTTTTCGCAGGTCCATGTCTATCCGTCTAGGATGTTGGGCTTGACCTGGCACCGACAATGCGAACGGAGTAACGAAGAAAGCTTAAGAGGAAGGCGGAAGTTCACTGGCAAACGGACAAGTATAGAACTTCCATTTCTTGTCATCCTGATGGCCTGCGCTTTTTGCAGGCCGGAGGGTCTATGCAGTCCGGACGCAGGAGCACTGCAGGCAGGGTTGAATAGGTCCCCTGGCGCCAAAAAACGGCGCCATCAGGATGACAAAGCGGAATGGTATACGGCGATTCCTAAGTCGATCTAAACGATTCAATGTCTAAATGCCTTCGTCTCACGGCTCCACATTCCACCCAGTCACCTCGACCTTGGGCGTTGCCGATCCCAACTCGCTAGTTCGGTACGTTGCCGAAATCTCTCGTTTCTCGCCGGGTAACAGTGAAATATAGTTGTCCTCCCAAACCGTCGGCAAGATCTCCTCGCCTTTAGCGCCCTTGACGACTTTCAGCCGCACAAAGAACGCCAGGCTCTTACTAGGATTCTCGAGGGTCACATGCGTGATCGATTCCTCGCCCTTGTGTTCAGTACGCTCCGCGACTTTCAACTTGACTTTCGGTAGCTGCGAGATCGCGGTAAAGTCGGCATACGACGCGGTAGGCGTCGTATACCAGTTGCTCTTGGCCCAATCCACGACTTCCGGTTTGGTCGAGAGCCAGTAGAAATTCGATCCCACTTGCTTTCCCGTGGAGTCTTCGAGACGCAGCACGAGGAAATACGTATTGCTCAGCCCGGACACATCCGGCAATGTGAAGATCTTTGACGTGCTGTCGGCGCCGGCGTCGACGGTGTTTTCTTGCGTGAACTTCTCGGTCGCGTCCAGATTGTAGATCTTCGTGATGAGCTTCAGACCCTTCGCATCGGTGTACTGGCTGCTGACCAACCAGATCGAATGGTCGTCGTATCCATATAGTGGATGCAGGGCCTCCATAGCTCGTTTTGCGCCGAAATATCCCCCGCCCGGACGCAGATAGTAGTCATACAAATGCCAGATCATCGAAGGCCATGCATTGTTCAACATCCACTGAATCACGCCCGCCGACTGATATTTGTTGCGGCTATACGCCTCATACATCGCGCGGACGCCTTCGTAGGTCTGCATCTGCGACTTGATGGCGAAATCTTCCACGTTGTCTGACTTGCCGTATCGATTCGCTAGCGCGTCGGTGAACACGCCAATCGTTTTGAACTCTCCGCCCCCGGCATGGTAGTTCCACACGTCGTCGATCGGCCACATGTGGTCTTTGCCAACCATGGCGCGGATGCTTTCGACCGGCGGGACAGCAGGTCCCATGCTGGTTTCGCTATCGAATCCGTAACCGCCGCCGCAGCCGCCGGGATTGCAGAGTTTACGGCCCGGCTGACCTTCCGGTGTGTCGACCTGCCAGTAGCTGGGCGCAACGTATTCATAGGGCCCTGACATTTTCATGCCACTGTCGCCGGTGACACTGGTCTTTTTTCCGGTAGCCGATGAGACGACCGGATTCGGCCAGAGCAGATCTTTCTCGATATCGAGATACATCTGCTCCACATCCGGCGGAGGAGGATTGTCGCTGCCGTTCAACCACATCACCAGGCTCGGATGGCTGCGAAGCCGGTAAATCTGATCCCGCAGCGATTGCTTCGCAATGTCAAAGTCTTTCGGCTGCCACCGCGGCCAGCGCTCCCAGAAATCGCAGCAGCACCATCCCGCCATCACGAGCACCCCGTGCTTGTCGGCTAGGTCGAAGAACTCTTTGGTTTCGAGTTTGCCCTCGAGTCGAACCGTATTCAGGCCCATATCCTCGACATAGCTGAACTCATCATGCAGGCGTTGCGAGGTCTCTCGCAGCATCATGTCGGGCGTATAGCCGGCTCCGCGGATCAGAATCTTCTTCCCGTTGATCTGGAAGACCCGCCCGCCGGCCGAGTTCACCTCTGACGTGATCTCGCGAATCCCGAATTCGCTGCGCGACTGATCGCTGACAGCACCATCCGCTTCAAACTGCATGGAGAGCTTGTACAGATTCGGCGTTCCCATCTGCGTCGGCCACCAAAGCCGCGGATTCGAAAACACCAATTGCGAGAACTTGTCCGGAGTAAACGTCACGTCCTTCGTTTCATTCGCCGCCAGTTCCACATCCTGATCGAACGTAACGTTCTCGATCTGACCCTTGAGCTTTCCTTTGACAGGCTGATTTGTGCCGTTCTTGACCTGCGCCGTCACGGTCAGTTGTGCACTGTCATTCGCGGGCGGATTCAACTTCGAAACCACGGTCGGATATCGCAGAGCTACCGGACCGCTGGTCGTCAAATAAACCTCGCGCCAGAGCCCCATATTCTTGTCAGGAGGTGCCGGGTTCCAGTCCACAAATGTGATGGCCAGATCGTGTTCGGTAGGAGCCCACGTCTGCACCGCTAACACGTTTTCCGCTCCCGGTTTCGCGGCCGCCGTGACGTTGAACTCATAGGTCCGCCACGCGCCCGCCACATCGTCTGAGTTTGCGATCTGCTTCCCGTTCAGCCAGATGTTCGCCCGGTAATTGATACCGTCGAATTTCATCCAGATGGTCTTGCCTTTATAGGAAGCCGGAACTGTGAACGCCTTCCGGTACCACCACGACACGGCGTACGGGCTGTCAGGCGCCATCGCGATATTCGAGAAATTGCCGCCAATGGGATAGGTCACGCCTGCAAAGCTGCGCAAATTCGTCCCGGGAAACGGATCCGGTAACGTCTTGTCCTTCACCAGCGCTGCCACTACGGTCGTCGGAACCGTCGCCTCGTGCCATCCCTTTGGGGCAAATTGTGGCGTCGAAATCAGCTCTCCCTTGGTCTCGACCTTCGCCGAAGTCTGCAGCGCCCAGCCCTCCCGCAAAACGAGCCTGGGTTCGCTGTCGTGCTTGACCGCAACCTTCTCCTGACCGAATGACGATGAACTGAAAAGAAATTGACCAAGAATAAGAGCGAAGATCGCCGCGAGCGGCTTACCTGATTTCATGGTGCTCCTTTGGCAGACGGGCATAGATTGGCGGACAGCAAAGATCGACACGGAATTGTCCGGAAAATGCTCCGCTGAAATGGATAACACTTCTATTAATTCGTTTCAATAGCCCCTTTTCACTTCGTGAGGAACCAAGACCCGTTCTGGCATCAAACGATACAGAACGCTTCTCCGCAGTTCCTTGACTTGTGGCAATCCCGGCTACTGCAGTCCTGGCGAAAGCGGCCTGGTTTATAATTAAAAATTCGTCCCTCTCTTCTGGAGTGATAAGAACATGATTCGCTTTCTACAAACGCCCGGACCGTTCAAGAAGTATGTCCTTGGCGGCCTGCTCCTGCTCATGACCGTGTCCATGGTCTGGTACCTGGTCCCCAGCGGCAATAACTATACGTTCGGTGGGCCCGCGAAGGGCGTGGTCGCCAAAATCGGTGACGCGGAAGTCACCGCCGACGAAGTTCGCACCACGGCGCGCCAGATGCTGCAGCAGCAGATGCCGCAGGGTAGCTCCGCCAATATGAGCATGCTGCTGCCATTTTTCTCCCAGCGCGCAGCTGAGCAGCTTATCACTCGTCAGGCCCTGATCAGCGAAGCTGGCCGCATGGGACTTCGCGTCAGTCCCGACGAGGTTAAAGACGAACTGCAGCACGGCCGCTATGCCGCCACTTTCTTCCCCGGCGGAAACTTTATCGGCCAGACCGAATACGAAGACATGCTAACCCGGGCCAACCTCACGCCTGCGAAGTTTGAGGATGAGGTCAGCAAAGACATCCTCCTGAGCAAGCTGCAGGCCCTGATTTCCGGCACCGCCGGCGTTACCGATGCCGAGATTCACGACCAGTTCGTCAAGCAGAACTCCAAGGTCAAGTTCGACTACGCAGTCCTCAAAGAAGACGATATCAAGAAGGGATTGCATCCCACCGAAGCAGAACTGAAAGCGTTTTACGAGAGCCACAAGGCCAGCTATGCCAACTCGGTTCCGGAAAAACGCAAGGTGAAATATGCCGTCATCGACACGGCGAAGATTGAGTCCGGCATTCAGATCACTCAGGCCGATCTGCAGAAGTACTACGATGACCATCGCGATCAGTACCGCGTGCCTGAACAAGTCAAAGTCAGCCATATCCTGATCAAGACGCCGCTCCCTGGACCCGATGGCAAGGTAGACGATAAGGGTGTAGCGGAAGCCCAACACCGGGCCGAAGACTTGTTGAAGCAACTCAAGAGCGGCGCCAAGTTCGAGACGCTGGCGGAGAAATACTCAGAAGATCCAGGCAGTGCGAAACAAGGCGGATCGCTGGGCTTGATCGGCCGCGGCCAGACCGTCCCCGAATTTGAAAAGACCGCCTTCTCACTGCCCAAAGGCCAGATCAGTGATCTGGTCAAGAGCAGCTACGGTTTCCACATCATTCGCGTCGACGACAAGCAGGACGCGCACATGAAGTCGCTCGACGAGGTGAAATCCGAAATCGAGCCGATCCTGAGACATCAGAGAGCCCAACAGATCGCCCAGCAGAAGGCCGAGACGCTGTTAGCGGATGCTCGCAAGAACGGTCTCGACGCGGCCGCCGCAAAACTGAACATTCCGGTTGTCACTTCCGACTTCTTCGCCCGCAACGCAATGTTGCCCGGCCTTGGGCCCTCTACGCAGTTTATGGACGCCGTATTCTCCGCTGCGGAAAATGCTCCGCCCGACATTGCTCCCGCATCCACGGGCGCAGCTGTCTTCCAGTTGCTCGGGATCAAACCCGCTTCAACGCCAACTTTCGAAGAAATTCGCACCAAAGTCGAAGACGAATTCAAGAACGATCAAGCAAATACACTTCTTTCCCAGAAGATTCAGGAACTCTCGGACCGCGCCAAGGCGGAACACGATCTGAAGCGCGCCGCCAGGGAACTTGGTGCCGGCATGAAAACGAGTGATCTCGTTCTCCCCGATGGCCAGGTGCCCGACGTAGGGTCGATGTCCGGTCAAGCCGCGGTCGCCTTCACCATGAAGCCCGGCGAAATCAGCGGGCCCATTCGCAACGGCGCCGACGCAGTCGTGCTTCAGGTTCTCGAGAACCAGACTCCTTCCGACGCTGACTTTGAGGCCAAGCGCGATGAGATTCGCGATCAGCTCGTCCAAGGCAAGCAGCAAGAGCGCTTCGCCCTCTTCGTCTCCAATCTGGTCGACGAAATGACCAAGTCCGGCAAGATCAAGAGAAACGAAGAAGAACTTAAGGCGCTGACTCGCACCGGCAGCGAATCTGGAATGTAGACGGCGGCGTCATGTCCTTTGCACGTGCCGCCGGCATCCTCCTGCATCCCACGTCTTTGCCGTCACGCGGCGGCATCGGAGACTTCGGTCCCGCCGCATACCGTTTCGTAGATTTCCTCGCCGCGGCACGCCAGGGAGTCTGGCAGGTTCTGCCTCTCGGCCCCCTCGGCTACGGCAATTCTCCGTATTCGTCGACCTCGGCGTTCGCCGGAAACCCGCTATTGATCAGCCTCGAGCGTCTCGCTGACCATAACTGGATTGATCGTTCAAAGCTTGATCACCTGCCCCCGGCCTCAGGTCCGGTTCAATATGACCAGGTCTTCGCCCAGAAGATGCCGCTCTTGTTTGAGGCAGGACGCAACTTCCTGCGTTCCGGCCCCACGGACGCGTTAAACCGTTTCGAGTCCTTTTGCCGCGATAACCACTGGTGGCTCGACGATTTCGTCTTGTTCGATGCTCTTCGCGCCCGCCGTAAACTCGAACCCTGGAACCAGTGGCCGCAGGAACTCGCCTCGCGCGAACCGGACGCGGTCGCGAAAGCGCGCGAAGAACTCGCTGTCGACATGCGCATACGCAGGGTCCTTCAGTTCGCCTTTTATGAGCAATGGCGTGCGCTCAGGAAATATTGCGCCGAACGTGCTATCCGCATCGTTGGGGATGTCGCCATTTTCGTGAATCACGACAGCGCCGACGTTTGGACGCATCGCGAACTTTTTCGTCTGAATGGAAACCTCGAACCTGAGGTCATCGCCGGAGTCCCTCCTGACTTCTTCAGCAAAACCGGACAGCGCTGGGGCAATCCGCTCTATCGCTGGGACGTGATGAAAGAACGTGGCTATCTATGGTGGATCCAGCGGTTGCGGTGGGCGACGCAGAGCTGCGACTACATCCGCCTCGATCACTTCCGCGGATTCGATCAGTTCTGGGAAATTCCCGGCCACGACGAAACTGCCGTGAATGGCCGCTGGGTCGACGGCCCCCGCGACGATCTCTTTAATGCCGTGCGCCAGGCTCTTGGCGGCCTCCCATTTTTTGCTGAGGATCTCGGCTATATCACTCCCGAAGTCCATGCCTTGCGGGAGCGCTTGCAGATGCCGGGTATGTGCGTCCTGCAATTCGGCTTCGGAGACGAAGGCGCGCACATGTACCTGCCCCACCGCGCTGCGGGGAAGGTCATGTATACCGGAACCCATGACAACGACACCGTCGTTGGATGGTGGACCTCTGGAGCCGCCGAACACGAGCGCCGCAACGCTGAAGCCTATCTCGGTCAGTGCGAAGACGGCATCCACTGGGCATTCATCCGCGCGGCACTGAGTTCTCCTGCATGCCTCAGCGTGATCCCCATGCAAGATGTCCTCGGCCTCGGCAGCGATGCGCGCATGAATACTCCCAGCCTTCACGGCGGAAACTGGCGCTGGCGCTTCGACGAGAGCCAACTTCGGAACGAATTGGCAGCAAAGCTGGCGATCCTCGCAGACGTAAGCGATCGCCTCCCGAAATCGTTCGCGAATTCCCCGAACGAAAATTTTGCCGCGTAAGTCGAACTGCCGCAGGAGCACTGCCGGCAGAGTTGCATGGGTCCTCCGGCGCCAAAAGACGGCACCATCAGGATGACAAAGCGGAATGGTATATACAGCAATTCCTAGATCGATCTAGCCTCCGCCGCTTTGTGAACAGATCATTACAGCGTCGCTCTTTCCGCGCAGATCGTGTATAGACATTACGGAGCCCAAGCGTGTCCGAAGCCATCATCGAAGCCGTCGCTGTCGAAAAGTCCTACCTGCAGTCGGATGGCACGCGCATCCAGGTCGTCGGGTCAACCAACCTGGCTATCGAGCAGGGAAAAATCATCGCCCTGCTTGGACCCTCCGGTTGCGGCAAATCCACGCTCCTCCGCATCCTCACTGGACTCTCCGAACCCTCCTCCGGAACCCTCCTCTGGCACGGCGAGCCGCTGAACGGCCAGACGCCGAACGTCGCCATCGTCTTTCAGAGCTTCGCTCTGTTCCCCTGGCTCACGGTCATCCAAAACGTCGAAGCTCCTCTCGAAGCGAAAGGAGTTCCGGAAGTCGAGCGCCGCAAGCGCGCTCTGCGTGCCCTCGACACGGTCGGCCTCGACGGATTCGAAACTGCTTATCCAAAAGAACTGTCCGGCGGTATGAAGCAGCGCGTCGGCTTTGCCCGCGCCCTGGTCGTCGAACCGGAAGTCCTTTTCATGGACGAGCCCTTCTCCGCTCTCGACGTACTCACTGCCGAAAACCTGCGCAACGAATTGCTCGAACTCTGGCTCAGCAAAAAGATGCCGACCAGTGCCATCTTCATCGTCACGCACAACATCGAAGAGGCCGTTATGCTGGCCGACCGCGTCATGGTCCTCGGACGAAATCCCGCCCGCGTCCGCTCCGACTTCAATGTCCGCCTCAAACATCCACGCGACCGCAAATCGGCCCGCTTCGTAGAACTCGTTGACTATATTTACAAAGTGATGACTGAGCCTGATGTCGAACACGCTGTACCCGATGCTGAAACCACAGCAGAAATCATCGTGCCGAAGAGCGGAATAACAAAAGAGTCCATCAAAAAGCAGCAAGCCCCAGTGCGCACCACGAAATATCAGATGCTGCCGCATGCGAAAGTGGGTGGCATCGCCGGCCTTATGGAGCTGCTTCGTGACCGCGGAGGCCGCGAAGATTTGTTTCGCTTGTCAGAAGAACTCGTCATGGACGTTGAAGACCTCCTCCCCATCCTGGAAGCCTGTGTGCTCCTCGGATACGCTTTGCTCAAAGAGGGCGACGTGCAGATCACGACAGAGGGAGTCGCCTTTGCGGATGCTGACATCCAGAGCCGAAAGGTCCTCTTCCGTCAGGCATCTCTCGAACACGTGACCATCCTGAAGCAGATCGACAGCATTCTAAAGCGCAAGGCCGATCACTCTATCGCCGACGAATTCTTCCACGACATTCTCGATGAACACTTCGCCGAAGACGAGGTCCAGCGCCAATTCGAAACCGCGATGAACTGGGGACGCTACGCCGAAATCTTCGATTACGATCGCCAAACCGGCAAGCTGACCCAGTCCGAGCCGCCGGCCCCGGAAGCGTCAGTAAGTGATTCTGTGCCCGCATCGTAAAAAGATCGTTGAAGGGGAACGTACAGTAGTCGGATAAGATTTTCTCCGCGTTCTCTGCGCGATTCCTCAGCACTCTCAGCGGTCAGAAGCTTTTGAAGTTCGCAAACGCCCATGAAAAAATACGTCAGCCTGCGAGGATTCTCGGCGTACCGCCTCTGGACCCAATTGCCCAGTGTCCAGATCTCCTATCTGCCCGATCTGCTGATGTTTTCCGCCGCCTTCGCACTTTTCTATGGAGTGCTCATGGTCGGCCGCATGTGGCTCGGTCCGTTCACACCAGAAGTCGAAATATCCCGCAGCCTCCTCGCTCTCCCGGCCTACGCCGAATACTCCCTGCTACGCATTACCATCGCCTATCTGCTGAGCCTCACCTTCACGCTCGTCTACGGATACATCGCCGCCTATAACCCACGGGCCGAGCGCTTTATGATCCCGCTGCTGGATGTCCTCCAATCAATCCCAGTCCTCAGCTTTCTCCCCGGCGTGATGCTCGCGATGGTAGCTCTGTTCCCGGGACGCCAACTTGGCGTCGAAGCAGGAGCGATCCTTCTGATCTTTACCGGCCAGGTCTGGAACATGGCCTTCAGCTTCTACGCCTCGCTGAAGAGCATCCCGAAAGAAATGCGCGAGGCTGCAAAAGTCTACGGCTTCAACTGGTGGCAGCGCTTCATCGAGATGGAACTGCCTTTTGCCGCGATCGGCCTGGTCTGGAACTCCATGATGTCGGTCGCCGGGGGCTGGTTCTTCCTGATGGCCTGCGAAATGTTCGTCTTGGGCTCGCGCGACTTCCGCCTGCCTGGCCTCGGCTCTTATCTGCAAACCGCCGCCAGCAATGGCGACACGCGATCCATCCTCTGGGGCATCGCGACCATGATTGCTGTCATCGTGTTGCTCGACCAGTTTGTTTGGCGTCCGGTGATTGCGTGGGCCGAAAAATTCAAAGTGGAGCAAGTTGAGAGTACTGACGCTCCGCGTTCCTGGGTGCTGAATCTCTTCCGCCACTCGCGCGGATTAGCGCACCTGCAGAATCGCACCATCCGGCCACTCCGTGAACGACTGATGATGTACTTCTCCCGCCAGCACTCGACAACTGAAGTGGAACAATCCAGTCCATGGAAGGTCTGGTTCACACGCCTGATCGGCGTAATTCTGATCGCGGCCGTTGGATACGGAGTCGTTCGCATCGTGATGCTGCTGAGCGGGCTTGAGCGCTGGGAGATCCACGAAGCCGGCATCGGTTTGCTCGCCACATTTTTCCGGGTCAATCTCGCACTTCTCCTCGGTGCACTCTGGACCATTCCCGCCGGTGTCGCCATCGGCTTTAATCCCAGGCTCGCCCGTATCGCTCAGCCACTGGCACAGATAGCAGCATCGGTTCCCGCGACTGCTCTCTTTCCAGTCGTGCTGCTTCTTCTTATTCGGGTCGGCGGTGGACTTGGCATCGGCTCGATCGCGCTACTATTATTGGGAACGCAGTGGTACATCCTGTTCAACGTCATCGCGGGCGCGATCGCGATTCCGACGGACTTGAAGGAGTGCTGCTCGGTCTTTCGTCTCGACGGAATTGCGCGCTGGAAGAAACTCATCCTCCCTGGGATCTTTCCGTATCTTGTGACAGGCCTTGTTACGGCCTCCGGAGGCGCCTGGAACGCCAGCATCGTCGCCGAGTACTTCACTTTCAAGGGGCACACCTACACGACCGTTGGTCTTGGCGCGACAATCAGTCAGGCTACCGATACCGGCAACTTCGACCTACTCTTGGCCGCCACTATCATGATGGCCGCGACGGTGGTGACCATCAATCGGCTCGTCTGGCGCAGGCTCTACGCGCTAGCCGAGACGCGCTACCGGCTCGAAACTTAACGACCGCATTTCCGCACGGCAATTCTGTTGGTTACTACTGGTTACTTTCCTGCTTCATCTTCCACTTCATTTCACCAACTTTTAACCTTCTCGTCATTCTGGCGAAACATGGCAGCGTTATCGATATACCATGCCATCCCACCAGCTTCATACCGATCCGTCGCAGGGCGGAGTGTTATCCCGCGTAGCGCAGTTTCCTGGCCTTGCCGGAAAGTTGGCGTCGGTCGGTAAGGTGAGAAACTTGTATCGGCGCGTGCAGCATTCGCCGGCGGGTTTTCGCCTCGAGAGCCTCCTCTCGGAAATGCGCATCGATTTCCGCGTCGATTCCGCCGATCAGGGGCGAATCCCCGCAAGCGGTCCGGTCGTTGTGGTTGCGAACCATCCCTACGGTGTTCTTGATGGCGCTCTGCTCACGGTTCTGCTCACTCGAGTTCGACCGGACGTGAAAGTGCTCACAAACTTTCTGCTCGGTGATGTGCCCGAGCTTCAAGATCATTGCATCTTTGTCGATCCCTTTGAGACCGACCGCTCTGTGGAATCGAATCGCCACGCGCTGCGTCAGGCATTGGGTTGTCTGCAACGGGGGGGCATGCTCGCCATCTTTCCTTCCGGCGAAGTCTCTCAATGGCAAATGCCTGCCGCACAGGTTGCTGATCCCGAATGGAACGACACGGCGGTCCGCCTGATTCGCCGCACTGGAGCCACCGCTCTCCCGGTTTATTTTTGCGGGCGCAACAGCGTTGGATTCCAATTGCTCGGGATGATTCATCCCAAGCTCCGCGCCGCTTTTTTGTTACAGGAGTTTCTGAATCAGGAAGGAAAGCGAGTGGAAGTCCGCGTTGGCAGTCCCGTCCAGACCGACACGCTCGCTGCCTTGGCCGACGACCGCGAAGCCATCGAGTACCTCCGCTGGCGCACGTACCTACTCGCCCGCCGCAGCAAGGCGGAAATATCTTGGCCGGTTGTGTTGCGTACAAAGCTTGCTGCCAAGATCCAGGAGCCGGTCGCCGCACCCTCGCCCCAGTCTGCATTAGTGGAAGAGATTGCAAGTTTGCCGGCAGATCGCCGCCTTGCTGAGAATCAAGAGTTGGCCGTGTATCTCGGGATGGCCAATGAGATTCCGAACTTGCTGCTCGAAGTCGGACGCCTGCGCGAGGCAACTTTCCGCCGAGCTGGCGAAGGCACAGGCAAGGCCCGCGATCTCGATTCCTTCGACGGCTATTACTGGCACGTCCTGCTATGGAATAAAGCCAAGCAGGAACTAGTCGGCGCATACCGCGCTGGAAGCACCACAGAAATACTCGCCGAGCGTGGAATTGCCGGACTCTACACCAGCACCCTCTTCCGCTACGACGAACGCCTTTTCGAAAAGCTTAGCCCCGCGCTCGAACTCGGACGTTCCTTCATTCGTCCCGAATACCAGCGCCAATACGCTCCGCTGCTCTTGTTGTGGAAGGGAATTGCGCGCCTGGTTGCCAAGCATCCAAAAATTCCGGTGCTCTTTGGCGCAGTCAGCATCAGCAATGACTACACGCAGACGTCCCGCGAAATGATTTACCGTTTCTTTGAGTCGCGAATGCAGGATGACAATCTCGCGGGATTGATCGCGCCGCGCCGCAAGTTCCGTCCTGGACTCTTGCGTCATTGGGATTGCCAGGCCATGTGCCGCGCTCTCCGTGATCTCGACGAACTCTCGCAACCCATCACCGACATCGAATCCGACGGCAAGGGCCTGCCGATCCTCCTCCGGCAATACGCGAAAATCGGAGGCAAGCTGCTGGGCTTCAACGTCGACCGTAAATTCTCCAACGTCCTTGATGGACTCGTTGTCGTGGATCTCCGCCAGACGGACGCTGCCGTACTCGAACGTTATATGGGGAAAGAAGCCGCGGCGAAATTCCGCAGCGTCCACGGACTCGCCGTTACTTCATAGGATTGGGAAGGGAACAGGCCTGCGACGCACTCTCAAGTGCTCGGTCCAATTGTTGCCCGAGAGTTGCCAACTCTGCTGGCGGCATCAATTTTTGCAATCGCTCAAACAATTGCCGTTCTTCCTTGCGGACATGGTCGGAGAGCCGTCGGGCGAAGGCCAACAACTCTTCCGGTGAACTTTGCCGCGCTTCGGCCCTGGCGAAACACGCTCGTAGCCACTGGTGATCCGCGAGCAGATCCTCGATCAGTGGGTTGAGTTCACCAAAAGCCCGCGCAACGGGAAACAGAATCTGCTCTTCCGCAGCAAAGTGAACCTTGATCTCCGTCTCGAACTGCTGTGCAATCTCCAACTGCCAGCCGGCAAGCTTTGAGTTGTCAATCGGCATCGCTCGTTCGATGCGCACACATAGGGCCAGCGCATGCTGGTGCTGCCGTGACAGTGGTATGAGACTCTTATCGCGTAGCATGATCTGTAATTACGAGTCTATCGGAATCAGCTTTGGCACGCTTGCCACTCTCTCGGCCGTAGTGGGGTCAACCGCTCGACGTACTATAAAAAGAATTGATGCCCGATTAGGCTTCCGTAATTTCAAATGATTTATGAATGACTCTCTCGAACATTGCCAACAGGAGATCGTCACGAAGTGAACAACAACGAATCCACCAATCATGAAAGGTTCTATATCGTAACTGGAGGTCCAGGATCCGGGAAAACTTCGCTTCTCAAAGCTCTCCGTTCGCGCGGCTACGCCTGCTCAGTCGAGGCAGGCCGTGGCATCATTCAGGATCAAGTGTCCATCGCAGGCCGAGCGCTACCGTGGGCCGACCGCGCTCTCTTTGCCGAACTGATGCTGTCCTGGGAGATGCGCAACTACCACATCGCTCAAGAGATGGCTGGCCCGGTATTCTTCGATCGCGGCATGACCGATGTCCTCGGATATCTTCGTCTGATTGGCATTCCCGCACCTGTACATATCCAGAACGCAGCCCGAGAATTTCGCTATAACCAAACGGTCTTCATCACCCCTCCATGGCCCGAAATCTTTAGCCATGATCGCGAGCGAAAACAGGACTTCGACGAAGCTGTCCGAACATATGAATCACTATCTGCTACTTACGAAGCTCTCGACTACAAACTCGTAGAGATTCCGCGAATGCCCGTTGAACAACGCACGAGCTTCATCTTGGATCACCTCGGAATCTCAACTGGCAAACGATGAAAACGGCGCGAGTCCCAGGAATGTCTCCGCGTTCTCAGCGGCATTTCTCAGCGCTCTCAGCGGTCAAGTTCTTTGCCGAATTCGTACCGAAACTCAGGTAAATCACATTCGCATAAGAACGAAGCCACGGGCACCTTTACTAAACCCCCACCCCACGTCCAAAATAGAAGGTTCGACTTCTAATCCGATTCTCAAAGAGGAGCCTCATGGCAGTAGCAACCGGTGAACTGATTCGCGCAATGAACTACGTGGACGATATCAACGCCACCCTCCGCCGTATCCTGATCTATATTCCCAGCATGAGCGCAGACGAGCGCAAGCGTCTCGCCGAAGCCATCCGTGGCGCCTCTGCCGCGATGAATTCCGCTCTCGCCGATTTGGAAAAGGCGGACAAGTAGGTGCCTCCGGTTCAGACGATTGCTGTCATCGGCGCCGGCATAATGGGACGCGGCATCGCCCACGCTGCCGCTCTTGGCGGATATCGCACCATACTCGAAGACCTCCTACCTAACGCTCTCCGCAAGGCCGAAACCGAAATTCGTGCCAATCTCGACAAGGCCGTCGAGCTGAACAAAGTCACTGCCGCAGATGCCGACGCTGCCTTCCGGCGCCTCGAGTATGCGGGTTCTGTCGAAGAGGCTGCCCGCGAGGCCGACCTCGTCATCGAAGCCGTTCCCGAGGAGATGGAATCCAAGATCGAAATCTTCACTCTCCTCGACAAGATCTGCCGCCCGACCACGATCCTGGCTTCGAATACGTCGTCTCTCAGCGTCACCGAAATCGCCAGCGTTACCTACCGCGCAAAAAAATGCCTTGGCATGCACTTCTTTAATCCCGTGCACAAAATGAAGTTGCTAGAAATCGTCCGCGCGCTCGAGACCGACGACGACACTCTCGCGACCGCCGTCGATGTTGGCAAACGCATGGGCAAAGAAGTGGTTGTGATCAAGGAGAGTCCCGGCTTCATCACCAGCCGTATCAACGCGATGATCGGCAATGAAGCGTTCTACATGCTTCAGGAGGGAATTGCCTCCGCTGCCGACATCGACAAGGCTCTGAAACTCGGTCTCAATCACCCCATGGGGCCGTTCGAACTCGTCGACCTGGTTGGCCTCGACACCCGTCTCCACATCCTCGAATACCTGCAAAAGTCGCTGGGGGATAAATACCGCCCTGCTCCCTTGCTCGTGCAATACGTCAAGGCCGGCCGCCTCGGGCGCAAATCCGGGCGCGGCGTCTACGAATACTCGGAGACAAAGCAATCCTGACGGCGAACGCAAACATAGCAGTGTCATCCTGATGGCCTGCGCTTTTTGCAGGCCGGAGGACCTGTGCAATCTCCGGTCTGCACGAGTGCTGCAGGCAGAGTTGCATAGGTCCTCCGGCGCCAAAAAACGGCGCCATCAGGATGACAATGCGGAATGGTATAGAGCTATCCTAGATCGAACTAAGAGCGGCTATAAACGATAAGCAAAACACCCCTTCCTCGCGCGGCATGAGCAAGCGCGACGAGTCGGCTTGTGTTGTGCTGCCTCTAGCTTAAAAACTGAACCTCGCTTGCAACTGAATCGTCCTGCTCCCCAGCGCCGCCCCGGCAACCCCGAAATTCGAGTTCACACTGGTGACCGCTCCCGTCGGATCGACCGAACCCAAAAGTCCATCGATGGAAAGGACATTGATATTGGTGTTGTTGAGCAGATTGTAGATGTCACCGCGGATCTCAAATCTCGCGTTCTCACCCAGCGCTCGATTCTTTGGCAGGCCAAAAGCTTTCGCCAGACTGATGTCTAGGTCCTTGTAGTCCGGGCCATTCAAGCTGTTGCGATGAATTCCCGGCGTCGGCGCTGGTGCCGTGGCCGGGAACGAAGGCCCCGCCACAAACGTCGGCGGTAAAAAGAATTTTGTGCCATCTCCGCCGAAATTTGGATTCGTAGTTTCCTCGAAGTTGCCGTTAGCTGTTCTTGTGCCGAAGCCCGACAAAACCGCCGCTGGCCGCAGCTGTGCGTATCCGCTGTTCTGGTAGTAAAAGTTCGTACTCGCGTTGTAGAACGGATCCCAGGGGAAACCCGTGTGCCAGTTCCAGATGCCACTCAGCGACCATCCGCCCGCGACCTTCTCGATCCAACTGTGATTGCCCCGGAAGAACACAGGCTGCCACAGCCCGTAGATCTTCACCGCGTCACGCACATCATAATTCGCGCGTCCGTAGGCGTTGCTTGGATTGAACGGGTACGCATCCTGGTAGTAAGGACCGGAGTTTTCATCCATCGCCCGCGCCCACGTGTACTGTACCGACCCCTGAAACGTGTGTGAAAAGTTGTGCGTAAGGGTTGCGAGCATCGCGTTATAGTTCGCGTTGGCAATGTTTCCCCAGAAATTAACCGTGTTCACCAGCGGATTGACTGCGATGCCGTCTGCTGCTGCGATCGCATTCCAGTTGTTGTGGGCGAAGAGATGCCGCGTCTGATTGCCTTGATAGCCTATGGTGAAAACCAGATTTCCGGGCAACTGATTTTCCAGATCTAACGAGTAGTGGTAATTCGCAAGCGTCTTCGGATTGCCCTGGAAGCCCGTCAGAGTCACGTTGCCCGCGGTAGGAATATTGCCCGGCCCAGGCAGCGAGATTGCCGCGGGATTGGGTGCGTACCCAAAAATCGACTTGAGGTCACCCGCTGTTTGATACAGGATCCCTGTCCCTGCACACGAAGGATTCGTCGTATACGGATAGTCGCAGTGAAAGAACGGGCTTACTGCGTTCGGGGGATTACCGAACCCGCTCGACATGACGGCGATCTCGTTCTGGTTGTAGTTAATGCCGAAGCCCCCACGCAGTACTGCCTTGCCGTCCCATCGCGTTGGTGCCCAGGCAAATCCCACCACGGGTCCCAAATTCGTTTTCTGCGGTGTGTAGAGCCCGCCACCAACTCTGACATGCATACCCGTCAGCGGGTCAGGACTTGGCCCGAACAGCATCACATCGAGGTTATTCTGTTTTGAGTACAGCGCGCCAAAGTAAGACCAACGCAATCCGAGATTGATCGTCAGGTTCGACCTTAGTTTGAAATCGTCCTGGGCAAACACTCCCCAGATATTCTCGCGATCGTCCTGGCGGTTGGCGAACGGAATGCCGGTCGCGAAATTGAATTGTCCGCCGAAATTCTGGCCCTCGCCAAACGGCGCGTCGTTGGCAAAGTCCCAAAGATTGTGGAACCCAAACCCCGGTCGTGCCGCCGGAACGTTTTCGTTCAGATAGAACAGCCGAGTCAGGTCACCACCTACCTTGATGCTGTGGCGCCCGTGAATCTTGGTGAGGATGTCGGCATAGCTGTACGTCCACTGGTTGAACACGCTCGGCCCCGGAGGCCCGAACGGTTGTATGGTCACCGCCGATGCCGTTCCCGATGAGTTCCCGATGGAGTCGATCGTCGTCGAGGGCAGTCCGAATGGCTCCTGCGGATTGCTCGCCACTTCATTCCATCGCCATCCCGCCGCATTGACACGCGCCTCATTCAGCAGGCTAGGAGAGAAGACGTGGTTCCATATCACCGCATAGGCATTGTTGGTCTGCGAGTGGTGCCACAAATTTTCAGATCGGACCGGACCGTTGAAATCCGTAGTAGTTGACGGTACGTAGTAAATCGTGAACGTCAGACGATCCTTCTGCGTGATGTTTGCGTCCACTCGCCCGTTGTACTGCATCTGAGATGTATTCGTCGGGTTCACCGAGTTGAAGAAGGCGATGTCCGGGATTCCATCGAGTCCTCCGCCGACTCCTGGAATGCTCGGATTTCCTCCGTACGTCAGGTCTTGGATGCCAAGCCCGGTGTTGAGCGGCGAGCCGACATCGAGCCCGCCCGTGACTGTTCTGCAATTCAGTCCTTCCGTCAGGCCGATTGAGGCGCACGTCCGCGGAATCATGCCGTTCGACGACACCGCATTCCCTGGAAAAGACAGAAACTTGGATGCGATGCTTCCCGCGGTCGCCGCCGACTGATCGAATTGTGGAGTTTCATACCAGCCTTGCGCGGTCGTGGAAGACGAAAGCGGGCTGGTCTCCCAGTTAAAGAACGCAAAAATCTTGTTCTTCCAGATCGGACCGCCGAGGCTTCCGCCGTACTGATTGAACCGGCTCTCGTCGCGATTCAGGCCACGTTCGGCTGGAGTGCCGGCCGCATTTGAACCCACACCGTTCCAGCTTTGATATGCATTGAGTCCCGGTCGCGATGCCTTGAAGAACGCGCTACCGTGAAGTTGATTTGTCCCGCTCTTGGTCGTGACTTCAATCTGAGCGCCGGTGAAACGCCCATTTTCGGCGTCATAGCTGTTGGAAACCACCTTCATCGTCTCGACCGAATCCTCGCTGGGCGTGATTACCGACGTTCCGCCCCACACCGCGCTGACCGTGCTGATTCCGTCGATCTTGATGCCGTTGGTCTCGTACTGACCTCCCGCATTCTGAACCTGTGGGCCGTTTTCCGTCGCGAAGATTCCGCCCGAACCGCCGGGGGTGCCGCCAGGCCCTTGATTCCCGGGCAGGTTAAATGAACCTCCGCCCCCTTGCTGCGAGGCGTCGCCAAACGTCCCCGGCGCCAGCTGTGCCAGTTGGAACACGTCACGGTTGAACGAAGGCATGTGTTGAATCTGATTGGTTGTAACCGTTCCGCTGACCGTTGCGGTTTCCGTGTCCAGAGTCTGCGTCGTGCCCGAAACCGTTACCGTCTCCTGCACCTCGCCCAGTTCAAGCTGCAGATTCAGGGAATTCAGCTGCTCGGGAATGATCTGTACGTTGTCGAGAGCCTTCCTCTTAAAGCCCGCATGCTCTGCAGTCAGTGAGTATGGAGCCGGTCCGAGCGCGTTGAACTGATAAATGCCGTTCGCGTCAGAAGTAGCTACCATTCTCTGGCCTGTGGCATTGTTGGTCAGAGCCACGGTCGCGCCGGGCACTTCAGCACCTTGCGGGTCCGTAACTGTGCCGCGAAGCGAAGCACGAAACTGCGCATGAGCCAGCATCGAGCAGAAAGACAGAAAGGTGATCAGGACGAATGCACGGGTGAAACACCGAGCGAAACACAAAGACCGGCTCATAATGCCTCCTTGCGGCTGAAACCAACGTGCTTGAGAAGATCTACAGATGGACGGCGGTAAACTTCTCCTGAAGAGTTGACTGATTGCGTGTGAGGTGCGGAGTGTGTTGAAACAGAAGTGAACTCATCCCAGTTGATCCGCGGGAATGTTTTCGCGCGATTGAGTTGGTTGCAGGCCAATCAAATTTGGTTGGCTATTTCCACGCGGGCCTAATCCTTCTGGCTTCAAATTCAAATCTGCTACAACTAATTAGAAGTGCACCTAAGGCGTTCTCACGTTTTCTAGCAGACAGACCGCGTGAAGACGAGGAGTCATGAAGACCAAATATCTCGCAACAATTGTTGTGTGTGCCCTGTTGACCGTGGCAGCTACAGCTCAATCTTCTGACCAAAATATCGTGATCGATGCCACCGCTGAAGCGCAACCTTTCCCACATTTCTGGGAGCAGGCATTCGGCTCCGGCCGCGCCATCCTATCGCTGCGAGAGAGTTATCGGAACGACCTGCGCGAGGTGAAGAAGGCCACCGACTTCAATTACATTCGCTTCCACAACATCCTGCATGACGAAGTCGGCGTATACGACGAGGATGCGCAGGGCCATCCGCACTGCAACTTTTCTTATGTAGATCAGATCTATGACGGACTCCTGGCCAAGGGAGTCCGCCCGTTAGTCGAAATCAGCTTCATGCCAAAAAAATTGGCATTGCGACAGGATGTTCATCCCTTCTGGTACCATCCCATCGTTTCGCCGCCAAAGGATTACCAGAAGTGGGATGGACTGATCCGCGCGCTGGCCCAGCACCTCGTCGACCGCTATGGGATCGACGAAGTTGCCCAGTGGTACTTCGAGGTCTGGAATGAGCCCAACATCGATTTCTGGACTGGAGTTCCCAAGGAAAGCACCTACTTCGATCTTTACGATCACACCGCAAGAGCTCTCAAATCGGTCAGCCCGCGCCTGCGGGTCGGCGGCCCGTCCACCTCTTCAGCACATTGGGTCGATTCATTTCTCCGGCATATTGCCAAGCAGAATGTTCCCATCGACTTCATCTCCAGCCACGGATACGCCGACGACACGGTGAAAGATCTCTTCGGCACCGATCAGGACATTCCGATGGATCAGCGAGTGTGCGCAGCGATCCGCAAGGTTCACGATCAGATCGCCGCCTCGCCGCGTCCGAAACTTCCGCTTTTCTGGACGGAATGGAACGTGCCTTCGTTTGGACTTCTTCATGCCCGCGACACAATCTACGTCGGCCCCGCGCTGGCCGACGACATCCGCCAGTGCGACGGTCTCGTCGACATACTGTCCTTCTGGACCTTTAGCGATGTGTTCGAAGAAGATGGCCCCAAACGTGAGCCCTTTGATGGTGGATTCGGTCTGATGGCTATGGGCGGAATCAAAAAGCCTAGCTACGCGGCATTTGCCCTGCTGCACCAACTGGGGCAGGAACGCATCCCGCTCGATGTCCCCGAGGTACTCGTCACTCGCCGCGTCGACCACACGCTTGCCATCGCTGCATGGAACCTCGTGGATCCAGATCAGAAGGGAACTGCCCGTACAGTCAAACTTAAAATTCGTGGCGTGAAGCCCGATGCAACCGTGGCCATCACTCGCGTGGATGCCGACCACGCCAACACATTGGCTGCTTATCAGAAAATGGGAAACCCTCAATACCCGACCGAAGCGCAGGCGCGCGAACTGAACTCGGTGGAGGAAAGCAATGCGCCGCAAAATCTCCAACTGCATGACGGAGAGCTAGACCTGCAAATTCCTGTTGATGGATTGGTCCTGTTGAACGTCAATATAGAGAAGTGACACGGAAGCTTGACCCCTCGACGCATTCCCAATTCACTTCTGCCGACCAAAGCTCAAACCAGCCAGCGCTGTCACCTTCTTCGCATCCACTCCTTTGCTCGCAACCAGCACGTGAAAGCTCTCGCCCATTCCCGCAGGCGTTACCAGATGCTTCAGTTGCAGCGCCACCTTGGCCCGCTCCTGCGGCAAGCGGCATTCTTCGAATGCATCCGCAAACTGATTTGCCTCGCCAATCCCCATCAGAAACTGCGATTGCGTAATGAGCTTCTGCACCTCGAATCCGCGTTGCCTCGCGATCGCCGCTAGCGCGGTGAAGTTCACGTCAGCGGTAATGTCCTGCTCTCCCGGAGCTTCATAAGCGTTCGCGCTCACCGAATGCTGCCGGATCGCCTTCACAGTTCCCCGATGTCGCCCCGCAAGCTGCTCATCGCGTGTGTAACCGTAGTCAATCGCGATGACGAATCCTGTCTCGAACTCACAAGCTGAAGCCATCTCTTTCTGTGCGCGAAGCGTAACCTCAACGCGTTCTCCCTCTTCCGGATGCACCGCATATCGATCCAGAAACTCCAACTCCTCGGCTGACGCAGACGCCCAAGTTTCCGCAAATCGCACGTCCTGTGAATCGATGCGAAGCGATCCCCGCGAGCTGATTACATCGGCCGGAATCGCATCAAAGAACTCGTTAGCAAACACAATCATAGGACTATGTTCCGCGCAAGCTTCTTTGGGATTTTCCGCATCTGCGAACCGAGCTTTGCCCGCTTCAAAGCGCCGAGCCAATGTTCTCGCGATCCTGTCGCGCAACGCACTTGACTGTTCCACCAACTCATAACGCAATGCCCGAAAGAACCCCGGAAACTTCTTCTCCGACCAGTCCAGCACATCCTGCGCAAACAACCCACGTCCCGGACCAAGCTCCCGAATCGCAATCCGCTCCGGCGATCCCAGCGCGCGCCACATTTCGTCAAACTGCCGTGCTAGCAAGCGTCCGAACACTGCATGGACATCGCTCGATGTGTAGAAATCCCCAGCCTTCCCAAACTGTCCCGCGTTTCGCGAGTAGTAGCCAAACTCCGGATCGTAAAGACACAACTCCATGTACCGCGAGAAGGGAATTGGCCCGCGCTCGTGAATCTCCTGTTCGATCTTCCGCCGCAGTTCGTTCACAGGCCCTTCTGTTGCCGATCCTTCCGGTCCTGCGGCGTTCGGATGAACATCTCGACGAAATAGTCATGCAGCGCGTCGTAAAGCTGCCGCTGAAAGCTCCACTCAAACTGCGGATCATCTAAATCCCGCGGATGCAGGTCAAAGTAGTAGGTGTGCACAGGCACACTCGGATCCTTAAACTTGATGATGACCTCCACACCGTCGCTCTTGGCGCGCGCCGAGAAGTTCAACAGCGGATGCTCATATAGTCCGAGTTGTGCGGTGACGCGGTCGAGGCGGATTTGCGAAGTGTTTGGCATCGCGAAGGATTGTAGTCGATCTGGCAGGCAGAAGAAGGGAAACCACAAAGGACACGAAGGTTTCACGAAGCAAACCTTTCGGTCCTTCGTGAACCTTGGTGTCCTTTGTGGTTAAAAGGTTTTCGGTGGAGTCGAGTGGAAAACTACTCGTACCGCAGCGCCTCAATCGGATTCAGTCGAGCAGCCTTGATCGCAGGCAGCATTCCACTCACGATCCCAACGAAGCTCAGAATCGCTGTAGACCACAGCAGTGTCGCTGCATCGATGTATAGGTGAATGTCGCCCTCGCTGGCGTTGTCTTCAAAGGCACTCCACAGCGTGAGTGATCCGACCGACCAGGAAACGAGATAAGCAAGCACCACACCCATCATTCCACCAATCGCCGTGATCACAAGTGCTTCGGCAAGGAACTGGAACAGGATATGCCAGCGATGCGCTCCCAGCGCCTTCTCCACGCCGATTTCTCGCGTGCGCTGGGTTACGGACACGAGCATGATATTCATCAGCCCTACGCCACCAATTCCCAGTGTCAGCAGGCCGATGAATCCCAGCAGAATCTTGATGCCGGTCGAGATCACCTGCAGGTCCATCAAATCCGCGAACACGTCGAACACGAAGATGGCGCGCTGGTCCTTGGGATTGAAGTTGTGATGGAAGCCCATCGACTGCCGCACCGCCTGCACGACCTTGGCGTGATCTCCCTCATACTCCATCACGATCGCATTCAGATAGTACGTATTCATGAGATCGCTCATCGCGCTGAACGGGACGTACACGTGCTGGTTGATGTTGTCGTCCCCGTTCTGGATCTGATGTTTGAGCACTCCGACGACCTGGTACGAGATCCCGTCGAGGCGAATACTCTGCCCGATCGCCTCCTGCCCGGAGAACAATTTGAGTTTTGTATCTGACCCAATCACCGCAACACGCGTATGGGTGAAGTCGTCAGCCTCGCTGAAAAAGCTGCCTTCGCTGATGTCGAACTTCCGCATGCGCCCGTAGCCGGCATAAACGCCGCTCACTCCATAGTTCCCGCTGCGGGTACCGTAGGCGACCACACAATTCTTCTGGGCCTCCGGGGAAACGCGCTTGAGCAACGGAACCTCCGCGCGAATGTAGTCGATATCGTTGATGTTAAGCCGTACCTGAGTGCCCGCCTTCGTTCCACCAGCTTGCAACTCGGTTCGCCCCGGGAAGATGAACACGAGATTCGTACCAAACGAGCGAAATGCCGACCACAGTCCACGCTCGAATCCCGTCCCATAGGCCAGCAGCAACACGACGGTCGCGATGCCCCAAGCCATGCCAAGCATGGTGAGCAGACTGCGCCTCCGGTTATGCCGAAGCGCGTTATATGCCTGAGTTGCTAGATCGACAATCATGACGTAACTTTGCCTTACTCCATCAGCACCGAAGAATTGTTGATTGGTGATTGTTGATTGCTGATTGAACAACCCTGAACCGTGATGCTTTTCAGTCAACAATCATCAATTATCAATCAACAATCGGTTTTTCTATTCCTGCCTCAAAGCCTCAACGGGCGGAAGCAGCGCTGCCTTCCTTGCTGGATACAGTCCCGCCGCAATTCCAGCAATCGCCAGTGACCCGATTGCGGCCAATGCCGATGCTGGAATGATGCGCGGCGTATCAAATCCCTCGGGCGACGGCAGCATCGCGAGCAGTGTGACAAACCCGGTCGCAATCGCCAGTCCGATGCCGCCGCTGAATGCCGTTAGAAACGCACCCTCGATAAAGAACTGCGTCAGTATCGCGCGATAGGTTGCGCCCAGCGCCTTGCGTAACCCGATCTCTTTTGTGCGTTCGGTAACCGAGACCAGCATGATGTTGATAATCCCGATTGCGCCCAGACCTAGAGTTACTACGCCAACGACGCCGAGGAACCAATCCATCGCGTCGAAGATCCTGCCCACGCGCTTCATGTTCTCGATCGTGTCCCAGTCCTCGAACGCATCCTGCAGCTTGGGATTGAACCCGTGCCTGCGCGCAATGATGCGGTGAATCTCTTCCTTCGCTTCGGTGTGCAGGTTTTTCTGGATCGGGCGATAGTTCAGGAACGATATCGCATCCTCGGAATTCGCCTTAGTCAGCGGAAACAGGTCACGCATCGTGTCGATGGGAATGAATATCCGTGAATTTGTCCCGTTGTTCCCGTCGCGTCCTACCTTGGCGACGACGCCGATCACATCGAAATTGACCCCGTTGAGCAGGATCGTCGAGCCCACGGCCGGACGTCCGGGGAACATGTTTTTCAGCAGTTCCCACCCCACCACTGCAACGCGCCGTCGTTCTGTGACGTCTTGCGAGTTGAACCAGCGGCCAGGTTCGACCGGGACATTCCGAATCTGGTTGTAATCCGCAGCCACGCCAAAGACTTGGCCGTTCGTTGAACCGTAATCGCTGACCGCCCGGATGTCCTCTCGATTCAGCACGGGCGACAGCGCGCCCACAAACTGAGCCTCATTCCGGACCGCCAGGTAATCCTTATAAGTGAAGTAATAGATTTGCCCCGATTGCGTGCTTCCCTCGACTGCGGGGATCCGCCCGGGAAACATGAACATAATGTCTTGACCAAGGCTCGCGAGCTGTTTTTCCTGCCCGCTGCGGAAGCCTTCGCCTAAGCCGACCAGCAATAACAATGATCCGACTCCCCAAGCGATGCCAAACATAGTGAGGAATGAGCGCAGCTTATGCGCCCAGAGGGTCGCCAGCGACTGCCGGACGATGTCAACAAGCATGCGCATAGGATAAATTCGACGGAATCATGCCCCCACGCCTCCGGGGAGGAGCGTGGGGGCACCCGGGTAACGTTCAGGCGAGGGGTCTCAATCCCGCCTAACCATCTGATCAGAAATACGCAGCCGGGTTCGGTAAAGTTCCCCGCTGGCATGTAATCATTTAGACCCGTCAGAAGGGAAAAAGGTTAGCTGGGCCAGCGGAGCTGGAGCCCGGTCTAGGATGTGGAAAACTAAAGTCATGTGTGGGATTGCCGATAGCAAAGCACAGCCCAGCAAAGCAGCCGGAGGTGCTTTATGCCTGGAAACGGTCTCTCGCCTCGAAGCGAAACACCGGAGTCGCATTTCGCTCCATCCCAAAAACCCGATGTCTATTTTTCGATCGACAAAGATCGACGCCTCGTTGTCGTGAAATTTGAAGGGAGCGTCACGGTGCAGGAAATTGCTCAATACGTCGAGAGCCTCGTGGCGCATCCCGACTTTGACTCTTCATTCTCGGAGATCACGGATCTTAGAGCTGTTGAACATTTCGATCTGCAGGCCAACGACTTCCTGACCCTCGCCGATCAAATCGATCCGTTTTCCTTGACCTCCAGGCGCGCATTTGCAGTGCAGAGTTCCGCCCAGAACCAGGCGGCGCGCATGCACAAGTTTTTGCGGCCTCATCGAACCATTGAGATTTTTGAGTCTGTTGCGCAAGCAGAAGAGTGGCTCGGCCTGTGAGTCAAGACGGAACCACGAAACCGTAGAACCGGTTACTGGTTGCTTTTTCCTTTTGGCCGTTCGTACGCCTTTTGTAGATATTTGCGCGCCTCTTCGAGAGCGCCGAAGGTATTGTCGTTAGTTTGCAGCGCTTGCCGATACTGTCCGACCGCTCTTTCACGCTGCCCGGTAACATCGAAGATCTTTCCGAGTTGGATGCGGCTCCAGACCTCCGTCCATCGCGGATCTCCGTCGCCGTCAACTGCAGCGCGGTAGGCATTCGCCGAAGACTGATAATTGCGCTGCAGGAAGAAGATTTCCGCGATGCGGTAATGGGCCAGTGAACTGTTCTTGTTCAGGTCGAGCGCTTTGTTGAATTCAGTTAGGGCCCCAGACAAGTCTCCCTGCTGCTGCATGGCCTGTCCACGGAGAATGGAAGCCCGCAGTTTCACATCACTGGAGTTCGTCAGTACGCGATGATCGGGATCAACGGCAATCTTTCGAGGACGGCCAAAGGTCTCAATCGTGAAAGGCGAATTCGTGCCCACGACTTCGATCCGTTTGTTCTCAGTCTTCCCATCGGTATCGATTCTGAGATCCACCGGCATGCGGAAGAGGTCAAGGTCCTGCGAGATCTCACCCGTGACGCGGAAGCCTGGAGTCTTTTCTTCCTTCGGATTCTGCGCTGAAGCTCCGCCCAGACGATACGTCGTGTATTTCACCTTGAACTCGGGAGCTCCGGTCGAGTCCAGCCACTGCGAGAAGAACCACGTCAGCTGGTCCCCATACACCCTTTCCGCAACCTCACGGAAATCATCGGTGGTGGCTGATTTGCCCGCATACTGCGAGGCGAAGTCACGCATCGTCTTGTTGAACTTGTCCTCTCCCAACACCCAGCGCAGCATGTGCAGGATCATTGCGCCTTTGTCGGTCGTGAGTGACTGGAATTCCGTGGAGAAGGTGTCAAGCTTGCTCGCGCTTGAAAGCGGCACAGTGTCGTAGGCCAGAGAGCCGACGGACATATCTTTGACTGCTTCTTCCAAACCCGCAGCCCCGGCAGCATTTTCGACATACATGGCTTCCGCATATCGCGAGAATCCGTCGCTTAGCCACCAATCATCCTTAGTCTCCGGACTTACAGATACTCCCCACCATTGGTGAGCAATTCCATTGGCCAGCAAACGATAATTCGTTTTTTCGGTAATAGATGGCCCCGCCAAGCCAACGATCTCGGGCGCCCAAGTATAGGGCAGAGTGTCAGCGGGCAGTTCCACCAAGTTCAACCTCTGCGAAGGCAGTGGCCCGAACAGCGTGATGAAGTAGGTGAACTCCTGGATTGCCGTCGTCGTGTATGCCGGAGCGATGCTCTGGTGTGTAGGCTTGAAGTAGGTATGCATGTCCATGCCTGCTTCATCGCTCTTGTGCTCCTGGAAGATGCCGGCAACAATAGTTCCCGGAAAGCTGGGTTTATCGGATACGAACGTAAATGTCTTCGTGGGCAATACGGTGGTAGCTGGCTTCTTTGCCCCTGCCACATCTGAGACCGTCTCTTTGCCGCTACCAATCACCAGCATGTGCGCCGGCAGCGTGATGCTGATCGTCGAGGTGAAGCGGTTCAACCCGTATCCGTTGACCGGAAACCAGCGTCCGGCGTAGAGCAGGTAGCTGGTGTCATCCCCGATGTACGCAAGGCTTAAACCCGGCACCGGGCTATTATCGGCGTTCTCGAGTTGGCCCTCGTAATCGAAAGTCAGCGTCATGGAATTGTCTTTCGACAATCCATTGGGTAGAGGAACCCGCACTGTTGAATCCTGCGTGACGCGCTCGGCTGACAGCTGCGTGCCCTTTTCGTCAACAACCTTGGTCACTCGGAGGTCATTGTGCAATTCGAATACGGCAACGCTTAAGTCCTGTAGGGCCGTGAACTTCACCTTAGCTTTGGCTGTGATCTGGTGGAGGTGGGGCTCGAGGGTGGCTTCGATCTGGTAGTCGTCGACACGCAGGCGGGCTTTGTCTGCGGCGCTAGCCGGCCGCGCCACAACCATAAGCAACAGAGTCAGAAAAATCGTAAGGACGCAACGAGCGCGCCGCAGGTCACTCAACATTCAGGAGGATCTCCAGGAAATGATAACCCATTTCCTATGATGAAGATTCTGAACTAAAAGATGCTGCTAGCACAAGCTTAAGTACCGCGAGCCGGGCATTGCTCCCGCGCAAGTAACGCGCTGCTGTCAGTTTTCTGACTGCTGATCGTGGGAATGGGTCGTAACCTTGTGCAGAATAAACTCCTGAACCACGCCGCCAATCGCGCTTCCACCAAGCCCGATCGCCGTATTCTGAAAGGTGAGGCCAATCCCGTTTCGGTTTGCTGCCGGATAGTAAAGGTTGGAGAGGCCTCCGGCAGCCAGGCTGCCCAGCACACTCGAATAATTCGGCTGCCAGTGGCCGTTGTCGCCTTTGCAGATCACACCGTGAGCCATGGCATAAAGCAGCCGCGATTTCTTCGTGCCGGTGCCCTTGTAGAAGTATCGCGGGTCCTGCTTCAACAACGAGGGGAAGATGACATCTCCGAAAAATGTCCCTGATACGAAGTTGGCATAAGCCGCTCCGTAGCGTTTGAGGTACCCTTGGGGTCCGCCCCCATAACCGCTATATGTGTTCCGCGCCTGCTCGATTCCTGCGAATGCTCCAGCAGTGACAAAAGCCACCGGGTTCACGGTAAATTTCCATCCGAGTTCAAACTTTTGGCGAGCATTCAATGGAGCGGCATCGGGCACGTAGCTCACGTAATAGTTGGGAATCACCCCGAACAGATGCTGCTCTTCCTCCACATGGATCTGCTGTTCTGCGATCTCTTCGCGCGTCTGTGTGACGTTGATCTCAACCGTGGTTGCTACGACCATCTTTACTTCCGGGACGATATAGTCCTGTCCAGCCTGCAGTGTGCCCGACTTTGATTGACTGGCGAAACCCGGAGCGCTGATGGTTAATTCGAAAGGGCCAGACGGCACGCTGGTGAAGTCGAACTCTCCCGCGCTTCCAGACTCCAGCGCCGCAGTAAACGCGCCCGACTTTAGAGCGATTTTCGCGCCCTCAAGGACTGCTCCATCCTTATCAATGACAGTGCCATTAATGCTGCCCGTCCCGCCCGGAGTCGGCGCATTCGGCAGTTGCTCTGGAGTTGCGATCGTGGAAGAAGCGGAGGGAGACTGCTGCGACCGTGCTGACAACGATCCGAACGTTCCAAACAGAATGCCTATGATGGTCAAGTACTCCGCGATAAAACGGCGGACGCTTGACGGTCTGACCTCGACACTGCTTCGACTCTTCGTAATTTGACTGTTCAGGTTTTTTCGCAGCCCCACTCTGACCTTCCACTTTCAAGAGCTCGCAAGAAACACTCTTCGAACGCCTGTGGACAGAAATCTCCCGGCGCCCCCGCGGGCCCTGGTTCCAAATGGAATAACGCCCCGATGGGGCGTACTGATTTACTGCCGTGTTGGGTTGGATGCTGCGAGTCGGCCAAAAGTCAGAATGATTTGGGCCGCCTTGTCGGCGGGATGCTGCACTGCAGCGTCTGTGGATTGCCCTCCTCGAAGCAGCATCTGTACGCGGGCTAGCCCTTCGAGCATACGTTTTCGGGCCTCGCCTTCAGACAGGATTTGTTTCATGGAATAGAGCACTTTTTCGGCGGTGAAATCGTGCTGCACCAGTTCCGGGACGATCTCCTCGTCGGCGATCAGGTTCACCATAGCGAATCTCGATACCTTAACCCGCGGTTTTCCTAACTGATAAGTTAATGGCGATACGCGGTACACCATGACAAAAGGAGTGTTCATCATGGCCGCTTCGACGGTGGCGGTGCCGCTGGCGACAATTCCCGCGCGGGAGTGAAACAGCGCGGGCAAGGCCTCGGGCACGAGAGTGACCTTCTGTTGGCCGATCATGCTCCGCAAGAAATTGCCATCCAGCGTCGGCGCAACCGGCAGGATGTACTCGTAATCGTTACCGAGTTTCGCCGCCGACTCTAAGATCGTCGGCAGATTCATGCGGACTTCTTTCCTCCGGCTTCCCGGCATTAAAGTGATCCATTGTTTGGCGGGGTCGAGGTTGAACGTTCTTGCATACTCCTGACGGCCGATGGTGGGCAGCGGCAATTCGGCCAGTGGATGGCCCACGAATTCCGCATCCACGGCGCGGTCGCGGTAGAACTTTTCTTCGAAAGGAAAAATGACGAGCGCCTTGTCGATGTAGTTGCGAAGTAACTTCACGCGCCCTTGACGCCAGGCCCAGAACTGCGGCGCTACGTAGTAGATGGTTGGAATGCCACGCCGCTTCATCTGCCGCGCCACGCGCCAGTTAAATGCCGGCGAATCGATCACGATGGCCAGATCAGGCTTGCGGCGGTCCGCCTCGCGAAGCAGATGCTTGTAAAGCCCGAGAATCTTCGGCAGATGACTGAGGATTTCGGTGATTCCGACGACGGCCAGATCTTTGGCATCGACTACCGTGTCGCATCCGGCCGCGCGCATGCGCTCCCCGCCCACGCCGAAAAAAGAAAGCTGTTCTGTATTTGTGGGGACAGCCGCCCCCGGCTGTCCGGCGAAGCGAACCTCCGCAGAGTTTTTGTCAGCAGCCCGGCGTAACGCCTCAATCAGCTGCGCCCCATACATTTCACCGGAAGCCTCCCCGGCCGAGATCAGGATCAGCACTCGACCATTGTAAAGCCTTGTGGGTACGGGAGATACGGGAGCTTACCGAAGTGAAATCGATCCAGTACGTAAGTAATCTGGGAACCGCGAGCCAAGTCACAAATAATGGGCTCGTGTCCCAGTCTGGCCAAACCAGCGCCTGCCCGGTGTGCCACAACCGGCTGACTCCGTATGTTCGTGAAGTCACGGACACAGTCACTGGGCGCCAGTTTGACGTACTGAAATGCGACGCTTGCGGTGTAGGGGTCACGAGTCCATTTCCCGAGCGCCTGACCACTCATTACGCCGGATACTACGGATCACGTCACGGCATCACCGCGAAACTTTGCTTAAAGCGGCGAATGGCGCTTGTCACCAAGATGATGGGCAAGGGACAGGGGCGCCGCCTGCTCGATGTGGGATGCGGCGAAGGCAGCTTTCTTCAGGCCTCACATGATCTTGGCTGGCAGGTCACTGGGACTGAAATCAATCCCGACCCGGCGCGACGTAGCGGGCTCAATGTTTTCGAAACCTTGGACGAATGTGCTGCACATGGTCCGTTTTCATGCATCACGCTCTGGCACAGCCTGGAACACATGACGGACCCGCGCGCCGTGATCGCAAAAATTCGCGAACTCGTGGCTGAAGATGGCATGATCCTGATCGCCGTTCCCGATTTTGAGGGGTTGCAATCCAAGACATTCCGGCAGAGCTGGCTGCATCTCGACGTGCCGCGGCATTTGTATCACTTCACGGCGACTTCGATCGACCGCATGCTGAATCAGTCAGAGTTTGTCCCGGTGGCGCACTGGCACCAGGAGTTCGAATATGACCTGATCGGCTGGTGGCAGAGTGCACTCAATCGCCTGCTGCCAACTCCCAACGTATTGTTTGACTTTCTCTCTCGCAAGAAGGTCCGGGGGACGTTGTTTGATCGAATCGTCAGCGGCATCTCCGCGCCGCTGTTCTCGGTAGTTTCACTTCCGCTTGTGTGGCTTGGATCGCTGGCAGGCCAAGGCGGTACGCTCTTGGTGGCCGCGCGAACCAGCGGCCGGCAGCTAGCCAGCGCGTCCGGCGACTAATCCGTTGCGCCTTTGAATCCTCGTAACGGGCTTGTTATCGCACGAAACGAGAGAATCTCCTAGTCAGTGATTTGAATGAGTAGGGATCCTTCGACTCCGCAGCCGCTTCGCTACGCGAAGCCGTTGCTCCGCTCAGGATGACAAATCTTGAGGTTCTGAGACAGTAACGCCTCTCAGCAACAAGACACTAGTCATCAGCGCTTACTGTGGATTGCGGCTGCTGCAAGCTCCCTGCCGGAATCTCCTGGTCCTTGTATTGCAACTGATACAGCTTGTAGTAAATGCCTCGATTCGCCAGCAGTTCCTGGTGCGTACCCATCTCACGCAATTGTCCTTTGTGCATGACGATGATCTTGTCGGCGCGCTGAATGGTCGACAGCCGATGCGCGATGATCAGCGATGTCCTTCCTTCCACCATTCGTCCTAGCGCGTCGCGCACTCGAAACTCAGTCTCTGTATCGACGCTGGATGTGGCCTCATCGAGAATCAGGATCTTTGGGTCATGGGCCAGAGCGCGGGCAAATGAGATCAACTGCTTCTGCCCGGTCGAGAGCGTTGATCCGCGTTCTTGAACTTCTTCGTCGAATCCCTTCGGCAGCGCGCGAATGAACTCGCCCAGATTCACGTCTTCGGCGGCCTGCTGCACATGCGCATCCTGGATCCGCTCAGTGCCGAGGCGGATGTTGCCGCCAATGGTCCCGGTAAAGAGGAACGGATCTTGGAGGACCACCCCGAAACGGCCGCGGAGATCGCTCAGATCCATATCTTTCACGTCGACGCCGTCGATACGCACTGCGCCTTTCTGGACGTCATAGAAGCGAAGGAGAAGGGAGATTATCGTCGTTTTGCCGGCGCCGGTATGGCCGACTACGGCGACCGTTTCTCCGGGTTCAATTGCGAAGCTGACATCGCGAAGGACCCAGTCGAGAGTTCCACTGGTTTCGGCAGCATTGCCTTTGGGGGGTACGGCTGTCGAGCGTTGCTCGACCGGACGGCCGAAGGCGGTCGTCCCAACCTGAGAGTTGCCCGCGCCGGCTGACGAGCCTATCTCCACCTTGTCCGTGCCATCATTGGAAAGTTCCCGATAGGCGAACCACACGTGATCGAATTCAATGCGGCCCAGGCCCTCCGGCTTCTTCGGTGCGGCGGGCGAGACCACCGCAACCGGAGTATCGAGCAGCTTGAAGATTCGCTCACTCGCCGCCATCGCCGACTGCAGAATGTTGTACTTTTCGCTGAAGTCCATGATCGGACGGAAGAAGCGCATCGAGTACTGGATGAACGCGATCAGCACGCCCAACGAAGCCGCGCTCCCAACCAGGTGTAAGGAAACGCTTCGAATCACGTCCTTCCCACCCCACCAGATCACGCAAGCGATGGCGATGGAAGAAAACAAGTCCACGACCGGGTAGTAAAACGCATAAGCAAGGATCGCGTCTTTGTACGCGTCCATATGATTGCGGTTGATCTCGGAAAAGCGGTTGTACGCCCGGCGCTCACGATTGAAGAGCTGCAGCACTACCATCCCGCCGACGTGTTCTTGCAGATACGAATTGATGCGCGCAATGGCAACGCGAATTCGCCGGTAGGAGTCGCGAACCTTGTCGCGGAAAATTTTCGTCGCGACCACGATGAACGGCAAGACCGCAAACGTAATCAGGGCCAGCTTCCAGTTCATCCACAGCATGATTCCGAGGATTCCGGTCAGCACGAAGAAATCTTCGAAAATCGAGACTACGCCCGAGGTGAACATCTCGTTCAGCGCATCCACATCGGTCGTCACTCGCGTCACCAGCCGACCGACCGGATTCTTGTCGTAAAAAGCGACGTGCATACCTTGCAGGTGGCGGAAGATCTGGCTGCGCAGGTCGAACATGACCAGCTGTCCGGTCCACTGCATGAAATAGGTCTGCAGGAATTCCAGTACAAAAGTGAAGATCAGCAGACCAATGTAGATTGCCGAAATTTGCGCGATGCCCGTCAACGGATGGGGACTCAGCCAGTTCCAGATCCGATTCGTCGCTCCCGGAGCTGGAGCCAGATAGCGATCGACCGCGACCTTGACCAGATAAGGCCCGAGCACGTCTGCGATCGACTTGAGGACGATCGAGACAAGCGCCACGGCAACGTGCCAGCGATACGGACGCAGGTACGTGAGCAACCGCTTCATCAGACGGCTGTCGTACGCTTTGCCTAATACCTCTTCTTCCTGAGCCATGAGCTTGCGAATCGGACGTGCAAAAAAACGAGCAGAAAGGCGTCAGCAGCGCCCTCCAACAGGGTACCTCAAATAGATGGTCCGAACGGCCAAGAGGATGGAAAAGGTTTGGGATAATGGAAGGCAGTGAGCCTCGGGATCTACATTTCCGTGCCGTTCTGCCGCACCAAGTGCAGCTACTGCAACTTTGCGTCGGATGTCTTTTCGCGCGCAGTTTTTGAGCGCTATGTCGATCGCGTCTGCAGAGACATCGAGGGCGCCGGCCAGGCTGCAATAGAAATGGGTGGGCAGATCCAACGGCAAGTCGACTCGATCTATCTCGGCGGAGGAACTCCGACTGTTCTCGAACCGGATCAACTCCTTCGCGTGCTCGATGCCGTGCGGGCACAATTTTCAGCAACGGCTGACGCCGAAGTTACAGTCGAATGCGCCCCGGGAACTCTGACTCCTCAGGTTCTCGAAACGCTTTTGCCCTGCGGCGTAAATCGAGTCAGCCTTGGCGTGCAGTCGTTCATTGATCGCGAGGCGGCTGCCGTGGGACGACTGCACAAGCGCGCGACCATTCTTGATGACATCTCACGCCTACGTGCCGCCGGAATTTCGAACATCAACGTCGATCTGATCGCTGGGCTGCCGCACCAGACTGCCGAGAGCTGGAACGAATCACTGGCAGAGACTATCGCCACAGGCGCGCCGCACGTCAGCGTCTACATGCTCGAAGTTGACGAAGATTCGCGCCTGGGACGGGAACTCATTGCGGGCGGTACACGCTACCACGCGCACTTTGTCCCAGACGAAGATGCGGTTGCCGACTTTTATACTATGGCCTGTGAAACGCTCGAGGCAGCTGGCGTGAAGCAATACGAGATTTCTAACTTCGCTCGCTCCGGGTTTGAGTCGCGCCATAACCTAAAGTACTGGACACGCCGGCCCTATTTCGGCTTCGGCGTTGATGCGCACTCGATGCTTACATCCTCGACCTTGGACTCAGATGCGGTTCGTTTTTCGACAGCTGATTCACTCAAGAAGTACGTCAGCGGTGCGGCTTTGCAGAAAAACTTCATGACGCATGCGAACGCACTGGAAGAAAGCTTCTTTCTCGGACTTCGATTGAATCGTGGTGTCGATCTGCGCGAGATCGCTGATAAGTTCGGATGTGAGGCGGTTGCGCAAGTGTTTCCGACGATCAAGCAATTGGAATCTGACGGTTTGGTGGTGGCGTCATGCAACGTCGTGCGTCTGACTTCGCGCGGTCGGTTGCTTTCGAATGAAGTCTTCGAGCGCTTTCTTTCAACTGCCGATCTTTCCGAAAAATCCTGATATTTGGCAAACCATCCGGTCGGTCGGACACACTGGTCCGAGGTGAAAAATCCCCTCTGTTCATGCGGGTTGCACGTAATTGTCAATTTCTTTCCCTCGGTAACTTTGGCGCTTTCGGGCGCTATGTTCTAATCAAAAATTCAGCGGCGAAGCTTTCGCACTACAACATTCTTGCCGCGACTTGGGGAAAACCTTGGACTTCCAACTGAATGAAGAGCAGTTGCAACTGAAAAAGAGCGTGCGCGAATTCGCCGAGCGCGAAATCAAGCCGCACGTGATGGCGTGGGACGAGAAGGGAGACTTCCCGCTCGCGACCATCAAGGAACTGGGCAAGCTTGGGTTGATGGGCATCGTATTTCCGCAGGAGTACGGCGGCGCGGGGATGGGCTACGTCGAATACGTCACTGCGATTGAGGAACTTTCGCGCGTTGACGGATCCGTCGGCATTATCGTCGCCGCACATACCTCGCTTGGCTCCAATCACATTTTTCTCGCGGGGAACGAAGCGCAAAAGAAGAAATACGTCAGCAAGTTGGCCACCGGAGAATTTATCGGCGCCTGGGGACTCACCGAACCTTCGTCAGGTTCGGACGCCGGCAGCGCCCGCATGACTGCAGTCCGCAAAGGTAACAACTGGGTTTTGAACGGCACCAAGACGTTCTGTACCAACGGCCACTACGCCGACGTCGTCGTGGTGCTCGCCGTAACTGACCGGACTGCGCATACACATGGCATCTCGGCATTCGTCGTGGAGAAAGATACGAAAGGATTCCGCCCCGGCAAGAAAGAAAACAAGCTCGGTCTGCGTGCCAGCGACACCGCCGAATTGATCTTCGAAGACTGTGTCATCCCTGCAGAAAATCTGCTGGGCGCTGAAGGACAAGGTTTCACCGATGCCATGCGCGTGCTCGACGGCGGCCGCATTTCAATTGCAGCCTTATCTCTAGGTATGGCCGAGGGCGCCTATGAGTGTGCGCTGAAATATTCCAAGCAGCGCCGTCAGTTCGGCAAGGCCATTAGCGATTTCCAGGCCATCCAGTGGAAACTTGCAGACATGGCGACCGAAATCGACGCCGCCATGCTGCTCACTATGCGTGCCGCCTCCATGAAAGACGCGGGCATGAAAACCACGCAGGAGTCTTCGATGGCCAAGCTCTACGCCAGCGAAGTTGCGGTAAAGTGCGCCAATGAGAGTGTGCAGATTCACGGCGGTTACGGCTTCATCAAAGACTATCCCGCGGAAAAGTTTTACCGCGACGTGAAGCTCTGCACCATTGGCGAAGGTACCAGCGAGATTCAGCGCCTCGTAATCGCCCGGCAGTTGTTGAAGGACTAGGGCGCTCTCTCCCGCGTGCGGGTGAGCTTCACTTCACGCGCGCGGGGAGGCTACCCGCGAGAACCTTGGATCGGTAGGGATGCTTCGACTCCGCCGCGACTCGCTCCGCTCGTCGCGGCTATGCTCAGCATGACAGGTTTGCTAAGTGACCCCATAGAATCTTAGTCGCGTTGAGAAAGTCTCCATCCTCCGCATCAAAATCAGAGCTGTAGAATCGAATAGAACGCCCGGTGACAGCCAAGGAGGGAGTCATGGCCACCCTGGAAGTAACATTCCTGCACAGTCAATTGGAGGACCGCAAGCGCCGGCTGGAAGCGGCAATTGCGCTCGCACCGCAAAAAACCGGCTTTGCCGGCCTGCTGCGGGAAGTGGATGCAGCGCTGGAACGAATGGATAAAGGGAACTACGGCTTGTGTGAGGAGTGCCATGAATCGATCGAGCAGGATCGCCTGCTGGCGGATCCCCTGACGTGCTACTGCCTGGATCACCTTAACGACTCGCAGCGTAGCTCGCTGCAGCGTGATCTCGACTTGGCCTCTGAGGTCCAGCGTAATCTGTTGCCTCAAGTGGACCTGTCCGCCGGGGGTTGGCAGGCCAGCTATCATTACGCGCCAGTCGGTCCCGTCAGTGGCGACTATTGCGATCTGATCCCGTCCGATGGGCAGCTCTTCTTTGTTCTCGGGGATGTATCTGGCAAGGGCGTGGCCGCCTCGATGCGGATGGTGCACCTCCACGCATTGTTTCGCAGCCTGACTGGTCTGGCCTTGCCTCTGGGTCAGATGGTCACTCAGGCGAATCGCGTCTTCTGCGAGAGTTCGCTGGCTGGGCAGTACGCCACGCTGGTGTGCGGGCAGGCTAAATCAACGGGAGAGGTCGAAATCCATAATGCCGGCCACTTGCCCGCGATCGTTGTCGGGCGCGGCGGTGTGTTGCGCATTGAATCTACCGGTTTGCCGCTGGGCATGTTCCACGAAGTCGATTTCTCGGCCACGCGGGTGCACCTGGACCCTGGGGATACGCTGTTCCTCTACACCGACGGCCTCTCCGAGGCACGACATGGGGATGACGAATACGGAGTGGATCGCGTTACACACTTAGTCCGTCAGCAAGCTAGACGGGGCCCCGCGGAACTAATCTCCGCTTGCCTCGACGACCTGCGCGCATTTGTTGACAACAGCCCGCTGCTGGATGATCTCTCTCTGTTGGCCATCCAGCGAATGAAATAAGGATGGTCGCGGGTGACTTGCCGGTGATTGCGGGCAGTTGCTGCAGGACTAGAGTGTCCCACTATTCCGGTCCCTGCATTTTTCGTTGGATCGCTTCATCGATCTCGTGCTGGCGTATGGTCTGCCACTCTTTGTACTGCTGCGGCGAAAGGATGGCTTTCACCTGAGGATCGGTCTGTTGATGAATCGCTCTGAGCTGCATTACCTTTTGAGCACCTGTGAGATTGGGGTTACTCTTGATGGCCTCGAGCTTCGGTGCCTCTTGTTTCAGGATGGGAAACATGTCGACCTTCTGCTGAGATGTGAGGTTCAGCGTCTGCGACAGAGATTGGAGTTTCTCGGCGGGAGTTTGCGCGAGCAACTTCATCGAAGGCACAAAAGACATCCAGCACCACAATAGTCCGGCAGTGAAAAATAGAGCGCGGGTTCTCATTTCCGCCTCCTTGAGCTATCAGAGTAAGCAGTAGGGACCGCGAGAGGAAACTACCAAAAGTATTAGTTAAGCCTAGTGCGCGGACGCTCCGTCGTGAAGGCGATGGTTGGTGACTACGATGGTTGCGATGAACGGTTCTTAAAGCTCTGGATTCTTGCTCAACGGCCCTTGACGGAAAGTCTCCGCCGGCATCACCACGCGGGCTTGCCATCCTGAAAGCGAAACGTAAGCGTCTCACCGCTTTTGACCACTTCCCGCGCCAGAATCAGGTCCGCGCCGTCCTGCTTTACTTTCGAGCCGGTGATTTGAATCGACTCGTCGGCTTTGAAAGCGATGCCTAGTGCATCGAGGAAGCTCTTCGGGCATAAGAAAACTTCGACGGTGTCTTTGGTCTTGTCAGGGCCAGTCTTGGTCAAAAGATAGGCAATCGGTTTGGTTCCCGAAGGAGGCACAAGTTTAAATTCTTCCACCGTGCCTTTGAGAGTGGTCTCTGTGGCACGGTCATACTTGGGCGCTTGGGAAAATGCAGCCGTGGTGAGCACGCCGATTACGGCCAGCTGCAACAGAAGCTTGTGAAACCAGACAGAGGGGATCATCGTGGAACCCTCCATTGGGCCGCAATGGTAGGACGGTTTTACCGGGAAATCAACGGAAACTTGTAGTGCAAGGCCGCAAGCCGAGGGACTGGCGGGGAGCAGCACTCCAGCCACCCCTGGCGTCCAATTTAGCAAGAAACGAATGAGCCGCCCCTTGAAGAGGCGGCTCGGTGGCGCTCATCCGTGACTTAGTTAATCGTAACCGCGGCGGCAACAGAAGGAATACCGTTCGCAACCACAACTAACGTGCTTGCGCCAGTTTCAATTCCTGCCGGCACATCGAACTTCGTGGAAACGACCTTCGTGCCCGTGGCAACTCCCATCGTGCTGTGATTATGCGTCTTGCAATAAAAGACGTGCTTCGTAGAGTTGTTGGTGATGCGCACTAGCGGGTAGTTGGTCGCGTCCTGGAAGTCGTCGCCATAAGAACCTGCCTGCGACAAGCCGTTAAACTGGGTTCCGGAGATTGGATTGTTCGTTGATCCGTGTGTGAGCGTGGTCGACACGGATGAGATGGTGGGCCGCCATGCCGAATTGAACGTACCGACCGACGTAAGGAACTCGACGTCCGTGGAGTAATCGGTGTACATGATTTGTCCGTTCGGCAGGACCAGCAGATGTCCAAAGAACGACGGTGTATTTACCGCGTTCGGAGGAGCAGGAATGGCATTTAGTGCCGAGCCGGTCCACTCGTAGAATTTTGAGGGCGCACTAAATGTGCCACTGAAGGGGCTGGCCTCAACGATGACATTGCCGCTGATTTCTAGGGCTGCGGGCGCGTCATTGGCAGCATCGCTGTTGGGAAAGTCAGGGCCCTTGGTCCATACTCCGGTCTTGGAATTAAAGATTGAAGTATGGCCAGGTTCGCAGTCGCTGGCGCCCGTGGCGAAAACGGTGCCATTTGGACGCAATACTGCGGGGCCGACTTCGAAGCTGCCGCCACCGAACATGCAGTTGGAATCCCACAGTTGCACGATGGTGCTTCCCGCAGTCGACCATTTGTTAGTGCCGGGGTTGAAAAGCTCAGAGTTGGTGCCCGAGAGTACGGTGTTGCTAGTGTAAGCATCCACGGTTAGCACCTTGCCGCTTGACAGCAAGTTCCAGCCTTCTTCGTCAAATTCGTCGTTCTTGCCATCGGTAGAACTCGCCCGGTTGGTAAAGCTTAGGGTGCTCTCGGTGAAGGTGAAATACACCGGGAAGGAGCTGTGTCCGAACACAATGGCGCAGCACTCTGCCAGCATCCAGGTTCCATTCGGCAGGACAACCGACTGTGCGTCGCCGATATTGCTATTGGCAGGCGGCTTGGTGGCGGTCCACTTATTGGCGGCTGGATCGTAAATCGCTCCCAGAGATTGCCAGACCCCCGAACAGCCTGAAAGGCAATTGTATTCGCCGCCTTGCACGACCACTTTGCCATCCGGAAGTACGGCAGAGGCGAAGAACAGGGGAGCGTATCCACTGGGCAGCGAAGCTACTTGCTTCCAGGTGCCATTGATATAACTGCCTGTATTGGTGGGGGCGAGGGTATACCAGTTGCTGTAGTTGCCGATGCAACCGCCGCAATTCGGCTCGGAGTGCACCAGAACGCGGCCGTCGGTAAGCAGCAGCATGGAACCCATCGAAACCGGCGGAGTATTCTTAGCTTTGGTCCAGGTTGGACCGGCAGGCAGAACGACCTCTGGAGCAATGTTAGGCCCCATTTGAACTAAGGGCGGCGTCGTCCCCGCTCGAAACGGAGGATAGGGAGCTTCGTTGTTCTGGGCAACGGCGGATATGCCTAACAGAGGGCACACCAAGAAAGAAATGGCGAGAAGGCGTGACTTCATAGTGATTTCCTCGATTCTGAATTCGTTAAGAACGGGACTGGATCAGAGTGTTCGTAAAACCAGAGGGTGTTGGCAATGCGCCAAAAAACGCACGCCATGATACACCAAAGCCGTCAATCAGGGATGTCACTACTTTGTAAATTTGAGATTGAATCACGAGGCGGGACTCGCTTCCTCTACCCGAATTGTGACGCATCGAATGGAAGCGGAGGAGCCCACGCAGGCTCACGAACGTAACGTGGGAAGCCGTGCAGATGTCTTTCTTCTCCTCACTGCTTTACACTGATCGTTTGGAAACTCAGCTCCATTCCCTGATTGAGTCTCTGCGCTCTGGCAATACCCGCACACTTGCCCGCGCCATCTCCACTGTCGAAAACCGCGTTCCGGGATGGTCCGATCTTCTAAAAGGACTCTTCCCGCACACCGGCCAAGCCAGGATCATCGGCTTGACTGGCTCACCCGGAGCAGGGAAGAGCACTCTGGTCGATCAACTCGCCAAGCTTTATCGCAAACAGAACCGCACAGTTGGGATCATTGCGGTCGACCCAACGAGCCCTTACACCGGCGGAGCGATTCTCGGAGATCGGATCCGCATGCAGGATCACTTTGCCGACTCGGGCATTTACATCCGCAGCATGGCTACGCGTGGTTCGCTTGGCGGGCTCGCCCGCACCACCGCCGATGTTGCCAGCGTGCTCGATGCTTCCGGCCGCGACGTGATTCTGATTGAGACCGTCGGCGTCGGGCAAGACGAAGTCGAGATCGTACGCCTCGCCGACATCACCGTCGTGATTCTCGTTCCGGGCATGGGCGACGATGTTCAGACCATAAAGGCCGGCATCATGGAAATCGCCGACATCTTTGTCATCAACAAGAGCGATCGCGAGGGCGCCGAGCGCGTCGAACGCGAGATCCGCGCACTGCAATCGCTCGCTGTTCGCCACGATGGATGGACCCCTCCCATCGTGAAGACAGTCGCCAGCGAGGGTAAGGGCGTGCAAGAATTAGCAGCGGCAATTGCCGAGTACGACCTCCATCTGCAGAAAGAAAATCGCGCGCTCAAGAAGAGTGTGGAGAACTGGCAGGAGCGCCTGGTCGAAATGCTGCGGGATGCCATGCTGGAGAGAGCGCGAGCGCAGCTGGGTGACGGCAATCTTACGAAGCTGGCCGCGGAAGTGGCGGAGCACAAAAGGGACCCGTATACGCTGATCGAAGAAATCGCGCGGCCCGCGGGAAAGATGGAGCCCCGCACGCCCTCGTCCGGGGTGTCGAAAGCCTGAATGCGACGGGCGACGGCGTCCGCAGTTCCACGAGTCGAGGCATTCTATTGTTTAAGATCGACCATCTCGGCATCGCCGTAAAGTCGCTGGCTTCGGCCAAAGCCATTTACGAAAGGCTCGGGCTGAGCGTTTCGCCGGAAGAGACGGTCGAGCACGAAAAGGTGCGTCTGGTAATGGTTCCCGTAGGAGAAAGCCGATTTGAACTCCTGGAACCGACATCCGAGGACTCGACCATTGCCAAGTTCATCGCCAAGCGGGGCGAAGGACTGCACCACGTTTGTATAAAGGTCCCCGACCTGCGCGCGGCCGTCGAGCGCTTGAAGAAAGACGGTGTGCGCCTTGTATCAGACGAAATCAAGACCGGTGCGGGAGGGCATCAGTACGTCTTCGTGCACCCCTCGAGCGCCGGCGGTGTGCTGCTGGAGTTGGTACAGAGCTAGCCACGGATTTACACGGATCTTTACATATCGAGCGTCAGCATGCTTCTTCTCGTCACAGACACGTCGGGTAAAGACGGATTCGTGGGACTGGCCCACGCCGGCGATTCCCCTAAGAGAATCGAAGTGGTCGAAGAAATCCCGCTCGCCGGAGGCACATTCTCTGCCCAACTAGTCCCTCAAATCTCCGGCCTTCTTCAAAAACACGAACTCCGGAAGACCGACATCGACGCTTTCATTGTGGTCTCCGGCCCGGGATCGTTCACCGGATTGCGGGTTGGTTTGGCTGCAATCAAAGCTTTGGCCGAAATCCTTCACAAGCCCATCGTTCCCGTTTCTTTGCTTGAGGTGCTTGCGCCCGAGAGCCAGATGATTGCCGCAGGTCACAACGAACAGAAGCGCCCAGCTACATTTCCCTATGCGGTTGCTCTCGACGCCGGCCGCGGAGAGGCGTATGTCGGCCAATATGAAATCGTCATCACGTCGGAGGAGTGTGCTTTGGTCAAACCCCTTGGCGAGTCATTGCTAACGCTCGACAATCTGGCGGCTCTGCTCGAGTCCGGAGCCGCCCAGTGGATCGCTACTCCCGATCAGGCCATCTTCGATGCTCTGGGAAAGAGGGTACCGGGGTCGCTCCGCTCCCGCCTTCGGCGAAGTCTGCGACGTCCGCGGAGCGAAGAGGTGGCACTCGCCGGCTGGCAGAAACTCAAAGCCGGAGAAACGATCTCTCCCGAGCAGCTGGACGCGAACTACATCCGCCGCTCCGACGCAGAGATTTTCGCGAAACCAGCTCCTGGCTCCTAGCTGCTAGCTTCTACCAAACCGGACTCACTCTTTGGATACCAACGATCCAATCGCAATCCGACACGCTACTGTACGCGACATCGGTGAGATGCTCCGCCTGGAACGCTCGTCGAGTGGCGCAGCCCACTGGAGTGAATCGCAATATCAATTATTGATTGAGGCTAAGCATGCTGACGTTTCAACACTGGCACTCGTCGCAGAATGTGAGGCGAATCCGGCGGTTGTCGGTTTCCTACTCGCCCGCCATCTTGCTCCCGAGTGGGAACTTGAAAACATCGTGGTTGCCCAGGAAGCGCGTGGAAAGGGAATCGGCACGCGGCTGATGCAAGAGCTTCTGGCATGCGCACAACAAGCCAACAGCCACATAGTCTTCCTTGAGGTTCGCGAGTCGAATGCGGCCGCGATTTCTTTGTACGAGAAGCTTGGTTTCCAGCAAACCGGACGGCGTAAGTACTACTACAGCAATCCCGTAGAAGACGCTCTTCTCTACTGCAAGAATCTTGGACAGGCCCCCATCTCATCGTGAGACATGCCCCACTTTTTTGGCATTGCCGCTATGTTACGGCTGTGTTAACGTCAGCTCATATATCAGGTTTGGAGGTCTGCTGGATGCTGACTCCGAGAGACCAACTCCTGACCAGTCACGAGGAATTCCGCAAACTGGCTCAGGAGCATACGCAGTACGCCCAACGTCTCGAAACACTCACCCAAAAGCGCTATCTCAGCGAAGACGAAAAGCTGGAAGAAGTGCGGTTGAAAAAGCTGAAACTCCGCCTCAAAGATCAAATGGAGTCGATTGAGCGCGAGTATCGGCAGCAGTACGGCGTCAACGTAGCCTAATTCTTACTGGCCAATTTATCGGCAGCGTGGCTGCCTAGGCCTAAATCTACCTTGCTGAGGCGCGATCGAAGCGCCTTTTTTTATTTATACTTACCGGACCTACGGTCGCCCGCGCGAAAGCGCTCGGCGACTATAATGAAAGAATCCCCGATGGTTCGTGACGGTTACTATTACGGTCTGGCCCTCATTGTTGCCGGAATTCTGCTCGGTTGGTTGACTCGGCCAGCGTGGGCAATCCTGCCGGTACTGCTTGCCCTATTTTTCCTGTGGTTCTTCCGCGACCCGGAGCGGTCCATTCCCCAGGAAACAGGCGCACTGGTTTCCCCAGCAGACGGGAAGGTCACTGATGTTTCAATCGTTAGCACCGAAAACGGTAAGCAGACGCGTGTCAGCATTTTTCTCAGCGTGTTCGACGTGCATGTCAACCGGTCGCCAATCGCGGGAGTAATCCGGGATGTGCGCTACCAACGGGGAAAGTTTCTTGACGCGCGCAGCCCCGATTGTGCGGACCAGAACGAGCAGAATGCCGTGACCGTAGAGGGCGACGGACAACGGATTGTGTTCAAGCAGATTGCAGGTTTGCTAGCCCGTCGGATTGTGTTTGCTCCTAAAATTGGGGATCATTTGGACCGCGGACAGCGCGTCGGGCTTATCAAGTTTGGATCACGTACGGATGTTCTGTTCGACGCCGCTGCCCGGGTCAACGTCAAAGTCGGTGATCGCGTGAAAGGCGGATCCAGCGTTATCGCCTACCTGGAGCCCAAGGGAGCCTTGGCTGGCGCAACCACGGTCACTTCAGAGAGAGTGCGCTGATGGAGCAGACTCCCACCAAACCACGTCGACGGCACAGCAAAGGGATGTACATCCTTCCCTCGATCTTTACCACCGCGAATGTGGCGCTGGGCTTTTACGCCATGCTTGAAGTTATGCACGCCACGGCTACGGAGTATTCACACCTCGACAATGCTGCCAAGGCAATCGGGTTTGCCGTGCTCTTCGATGGACTTGATGGGCGCATTGCCCGCATGACCGGCACTACCAGCGATTTCGGCCGCGAACTCGACTCTTTGGCCGACGTAATCACCTTTGGCGTTGCCCCTGCCATGCTTGCCTGGACTTGGGGCTTTCACCTGATGCCGGAAGTGCTGCTAAGCGGCGGAAGGTGGGCTGTTAAGTTAACGCAGGTCGGTGCGATTGCCAGCTTTCTGTTCTTGATCGCTGGTGCGAGCCGCCTCGCACGCTTCAACATCACCAGTAACCCACAGCCTTCCAATCCCGGGCGCCCTGGCAAGAAATATTTCGTTGGAATGCCAATTCCGGCCGGAGCGGGCGTCATTGCCGCCGTCGTGCACTTTGCGGAGGGGGAACCGCTCACTTCTCCCTACACCGCGGTAGCGTGGGCAGCCATGGTAACGACCGTCGGATATCTTATGGTGAGCACCTGGCGCTTCTACAGTTTCAAAGACATTGATTTCCGTTCGCGCCACCCCTTCCGGCTCATCGTCGTACTGGGGGGATTGTTCGCGATGATCTATTTCTACTCCGGACAAGTACTGTTCGCGATCGCCCTGCTCTACATGGTGTCAGGAGTCTTCTGGCGCCTGCAATGGATCTTCCGCCGCCGCTCCGATCCTCCACCCCCCTCTTACAAGGAGGCATCGCAAGCCTCATGAGTGAGCCCGTAAAATCGTCGCCAGCCGCAACCGGACTGGCGCAGAGAGGTAAGCTGTATCGCGCGGCGATCGTCGGCGCCGCCTCTCTGAAAGGCAAAGAAGTCGCCGAGTTGCTGAATGAACGCAACTTTCCGGCTGCGGACATTCGTCTGCTCGATGACGACGAGTCACTCGGCCAGCTCGAAGCTATGGGCGACGAGATAAGCTTCATTCAGCGTGTGCGTGCCGAGCAATTCGAGCACGTGGACTTCGCCTTCTTCGCATCTGATCAGGAAAGCACTCGCCGAAGCTGGAAAGACGCCCGTGACGCAGGCAGTGCCATCATCGATTTGTCGTCGGTGCTCGAAGACCAGCCAGGCGCCACGGTGCGCTCTCTCTGGATCGAGCGCGAGCGGGGTGAGATTGCTCCGCCCGATCTGCAGCCAGGCCCATGCATCACGGCCCACCCAATAGCCATCATTTTGGCGCTTCTGCTCTTGCGCGCGAGAAAAGCCGGTACGATCAAGCGAGCTGTTGCAACAGTCTTCGAGCCGGCATCCGAGCACGGACAGCGCGGCATGGACGAACTCCACCAGCAAACCGTGAATCTCTTGTCATTCCAGCCGCTGCCGAAAGACGTCTTTGATGCGCAAGTCGCGTTCAATCTGCTGGCCCGCTACGGTCAGAAATCCCATCCCACGCTCGATTCCGTGGAAGGGCGCGTACTTCGTCATTACCGCAAGATTGCCGGGACCGACGCGATCGAGCCCTCACTCATGGTTCTGCAGGCTCCGATCTTTCATGGACATGCCGCCGCGATTCTGCTCGAGATGGAGGCTAGGCCCGATCTTACAGCCTTGTCGCAAGCCCTCTCCGGAGATCACATCACGATCCCTGACGCCGGGGAAGAAGCACCCAGCAATGTGAGCTCAGCAGGGCAGCCAGACATTCAGCTTATGCTGAAGCCCGATCCCGTTCAGGCGAGCGCTGTCTGGTTATGGGCCGCGGCAGACAATCTGCGCATCGCGGCAATCACCGCGGTGGAGTGCGCCGAAACTATGATGGCAACGCGTCCGACGGGGAAGATTCAGTGATCGTGCGCCGCGGGCGTCCACTCGTGTTGCTCGCATTACTTTTCAGTCTTGGTTGCGGATATCACACTGCCGGTCATTCGACCCAGCTTCCCGACGCCGTTCAGACGATCGCAATTCCCGCCTTTAAGAACCAAACGCTAAATTACGGAATTCAGCAGATGTTGACCGCGGCGGTTGTGCGCGAATTTAACACTCGTACGCGATACCACATCATCAACAACGAAAGCGATGATGCCGATGCAACACTGAGCGGCACAGTGCTCTCGACGGCTGCGACTCCTCTCACCTATGACACCTCGACTGGGCGGGTCGCCAGCATTTTGGTAGTAGTCAGCCTTAAAGTCTCGCTGACCGCCCAAGACGGCAAGGTTCTCTACCAGAATCCGGCATACCTCTTTCGCGAGCAGTACGAAGTCTCTCAGGATCTCACTACATTCTTTGAAGAAGACTCCCCTGCCTTCCGGCGCCTGTCGCAGGATTTTGCCCGAACCCTCGTTTCGAACGTGTTGGAGGGGTTCTAAACGATGCGTCAGATCTACGTCTATCTGACGCTTGCCGCGATGCTGCTCTTGTCTGCGTGCAATCGAGGGTCGCATCCTCCGCGCGTCGGTTCTCTAGCAAACGACTTTACTGTGAAGGATTCCGACCGCACCGTCAGCCTCAACCAGCTTCGCGGCCAGGTTGTTGTGCTCAATTTCTGGGCCAGTTGGTGCGCCCCCTGCATCGGAGAGCTCCCATCGATGATGGAGATGCAAGATCGTATGCGGAACCGAGGAGTAACGGTGCTCGGTATCAGCATCGACGTCGACGGCGATGCGTATCACCGCTTTATCCAACAGCGAAATGTGAATTTCCTCACTGTCCGAGATCCGGATCAAAAAGTGGCAGGCATGTACGGCACGTCCGTCTGGCCCGAGTCGTACATCATCGACCGCGAGGGTATGATGCGCCGCAAAGTTGTCGGGCCGATCAACTGGAATTCCCCAGATATCTTGGAATTCCTAAGCAAGCTGTAAACTCATGTGGAGACGGCCTTGGGCCGTCCAGTCAAGCGAAGCTCGACGGTACCGCGAGTGCCATTGAATGACTATGCGAATCATATTTCGAATGCTAAAGTCGAAATTTAGCCTTGTCATTCAGAGGAGCGAAGCGACGGGGAATCTGCTGTCTGCCGGCGGCTGCGCGGACCTCAACGATGATTGACAGCGTCGCGATAAAGAGCTTCTAATGCGTGCCTTCGCCCAAGCCGAACGCTTCGTCAGCGATCTCCAATCGCGCAAAATGCGCGCGGCCTACGTGTTCGTAGGCGACGAAGCCTTCTTCCGCAAGCGCTTCCGCGATGCCATCCTCGAACATCTTGTTCCCGTCGACCTGCGCGACTTCAGCTTTTTCGACTTCGACCTCGGAGAAACCGATCTCGCCGAGATTCTCGACCGTGCCCGTACGCCTTCGCTCATGGCGCCATTTCAGGTCTTCTTCGTGCGCGGTGTGAAGAATCTTTATGGGCGCGGATCGAACGAAGAAAAACTGGCTGCCATCGAGGAGTACTGCAAAAAACCCAATCCCGACGCTCTCATCGTGTTCGTCGCCGACCACATCAGCATTCCCGCCGACGTCCGCAAAATGGAGATGCAAGATCGCGATCGCTACCAGCGCATCCGCGACACAATGGGTCACTATTGCGGCATTGTCGAACTGGCGCGAGTGGAAGAAGGTGAAGCTGTTCGTTGGATCACGGACTACTGTACCGGCCGCGTCGTCAAAATCGAGGCAGACGGTGCCCGCGAGCTCGTAGACGCCCTCGGTGGTGACATGATGATGATCTCCAACGAGCTCGAGAAGCTCATCCTTTACGTCGGAGATAAGAAGCGCATTACCCTCGGTGATGTTGAGACCATGGTCCTCGCCGCAAAGCAGCGCTCGCTTTACGAACTCACCGACGCGATCTCAAGCAGAGACCGCACCCGTGCGTTGGAGGTGCTCGACGCGATCCTGGCCTCGGGCGACGGAGAGGAAGCTGCCATCGGCCACGTGTACATGCTGGCAAAAACCTTTCGGCAGATGTTGGTGATTCTCGAGCGCAACGTCCGCGATCAACGCATGCTATGGGCAGCGCTCTGGCAAGGATTTCGCGTACCTCCGTTCGCGGCCGATGACATCATCAAGCAGGCTCGGCGCTACAAATCCCGGCGCGACCTCACGCGTGCCATCCGCCTCGTGGCGAAAGCTGATCTGGCTCTGCGATCCAACCCGGTGAGCAAACGTATGGTTCTCGAACGCCTCGTTATCGATCTGACGACCGAGCCTAAGCTCGAGGTGCCCGGCTGGATGCAAGAGCAGTTACCGGTTTGAAGCGGTCCAACGGGTCGCGCTCGTAGGCGACACGTCGCTCAGTAGTGGAACATGCCAAAGCGTTCTGCAGAAGATCCTCGCCTTTCCCGCTTGACGCAGATCGCGCTCACTCTCCCTGAAACAACGCGCCAGATCTACGGGTCGCACGCGCAGTTTCTTGTCCGCAAGAAGACGTTTGCTTATTTTCTTGATAACCACCACGGAGACGGCATTGTGGGAGTCACCTGCAAGGTTTTTCCAGGAGAAAACAAATCGCTGGTTGAAGCTCAGCCGAGCAGGTTCTATCTGCCGGCATATGTGGCTTCCAGGGGCTGGGTGGCGCTTCGTCTCGATCGAAGCAAGATCGACTGGACGGAAGTGAAAGATCTGTTGTTAACCAGTTACTCCCTCGTTGCTCCCAAACGCCTCGCCGAAAAGATTACACCCGAGTCGTAGTGCGAAAGCGCTCCCGTCCATGGGGGGGATGGACGGGTGATATCTACTCGGGCACGTTCAACAACTCACAGGTTACATCGTTGTTCCAATCCACAAACGCTCCCTGCGGATTGTCCTTCCATGCCCACACGTGAAGCTCAAAGAACGGATTGAGCCCGAACCGGTTGGGCGCGCCGACCAACTGAAATCCCTGGCCGTCGAGCGTCGGTGGAACATTGTCGTGCGCAGCCAGCCACGTGGCCGAGTCAACAATGTATTCCACTCCGACCAGCCTGCGTGCGTTGCCGATAGGTTCATAGATCAGCGCTTCAGGCTGTTCCAGAAGAATCTGGCCATCATTCACGAGCGTGTTGTTGATGTAGTGAATGCCCATCGCTCCATGATCCGGACCCGTGAGGCAGCCAAAGGTCGCAATGTATCCGGCTGGCCCAGCGTTGTTCACATTGATGTATTGACGCGTCGCCT
>DATFQQ010000285.1:0-19533 GCA_035264195.1 Candidatus Sulfotelmatobacter sp.
GTTGCGATGCGAACTCAGCGTACACGTTAGACCAGGTCGAGCACCTGCGCAAGTTTGATCAGTTTCACCTACTGATGATTGAGCAGCCGTTGTGGAACGACGATATTTACTACCATGCGCGCCTGCAAAAGGAGCTACGGACTGCGGTTTGCCTGGACGAGTCGATCGTGAGCGCGAGGAGTGCTGCATTCGCTGTAGAAACCGGCGCATGTCGCATCGTCAATATCAAGGTCGGACGAGTTGGCGGATTCACCGAAGCGCTCGCGGTTCACGATGTCTGCCACACTCACAACATTCCGGTCTGGTGCGGCGGCATGCTGGAAACCGGCATCGGACGCGCACAGAACATCGCGCTCTCCACATTGCCGAACTTCAGTCTTCCGGGCGACGTTTCCGCATCGAAGCGTTACTGGAAAGAAGACATCATCGAACCTGAGGTGGAAGTGTCGTCACAGGGAATGATCGCTATCAGCGATCAGCCGGGTAGAGGCTACCGCATCAAGCCTGATCTCATTGAAAAGTTGACGGTCAGAAAAGAGACGCTGCGGGCGTAGCTACTGCGGATTCTTTTTCGCTTCGGATGTGTCGAGTGCGTGATTGTGTGCGATCTTCTGCTCCTCAGATTTCAGCAGATCCACGCCTTTGGCAAACGTCAGGTTGGCGGGCACACGCTGAAAATCGCTGAAGGTCTCGTCGGAAATGATGTTGAGCCCTCTGAACATCAAAATCTTTCCCGTCATCTTCAAGCTTATCGCGGTGATTTCCCAGGATCCGTCGCCGACATCTGCCTGCTGTACGCGGAAGTGACCGCCCTTATCCAGGCGGCCGACGATCCCCCATCCGAAGGAGACGTCGCGGAAGAGGGTACCGTCGATCCGCGCAAGCCTTCGTGCCGTGGAGTCGATAATCACGTATCCCTGCATTCCCGCGAGCACTTGCTCGACGCGCGAGGGCGGGCTGTACGCCGGGTTGGGGATGAACTTTAGCCGGATCATCTGATCGCCGGGCTTGCCCAACTCGGAATCGCCGCTCTCCAATTCGGTATATTCATAACGGAACGCATCAGGCAAAGCCTTGACCACACGCAAAGTTCGTTCCGCGTCCTCTTTTTCACGTGCCTGCTTCTTGCGCAATTGATCAGGATTGTTGATCAACCAGGCGAGATGACCCTCCTCCTGTTGCCTCTGCTCGGCGCTGATGGACTGATCGTTAACGGCTACCAGCATTCCGGCAAGCGCCTCGTTGGTTTCGACGTAGAGGTGAGTTTGAGAGCCTTTCGGTGTCTGCTTGCGCGAACGGAACATGTGCCTGCCATCCGCCTTGTTCGCGGCGATTTCGTGCGCGACGACCTGGCGTACCAGATCGCCGGGAGGCGTCTCAGGCTGTTTTGTTTCCTGCGCGGATAGGGGGGCGAATGCAGCCAAAAACAAGCAGCACCACACGAGCCAGACGCTCCTCCCCGGCTTGTTCCGCGCAGCAGGCATGCGTACTTAGTGTAGCAATCGACAGGAAATGGTTGCAGCTAGCAGCTTTATCAGCGCCAACCGGGCACTTCTCAGCTTGACTCATGCTTGCCGCATCCTCTCGAACTTGGGTATAGTCGATGGCAGCGACGCTTACCTGCCATCCTAGATCTCGGTAGCGCAGAATCAGCTTCCAAAAGGAGAAACATACATGAGTGCTCCGTTGTCGGCAGACTTGGCGCAAATCGGTAAGTCGGTGGTTATCAAAGGCGAGTTGTCAGGCAGCGAAGACCTTTATGTTGATGGTCAGGTCGAGGGCAGCATCGCGCTGAAGAATCACAGCCTGACGGTTGGCCCGAACGGACAGGTGAAGGCCTCGGTTGAGGCGAAGGGCATTGTGGTTCAGGGCAAACTCGAGGGCAACGTACAGGCCAGCGATCGCGTCGAACTACGGAAGTCTGCTGTGGTGACAGGCGACATCGCCACGCAGCGGATTTCGATTGAGGAAGGCGCCTATCTGAAAGGCAAGGTCGACATTCAGGGCAAGGCCGACAAGGCCGCAGGCAAGTAACTCCTGCCGGAACCGGGCATGGGTTAAAGTTGTAGTTTCAAAGATGAATTCGAGTCCCAGCGCACCCGTTGCCTTGGACGAATGGAAGCAGGTCCAATGGCATCGGTGACGCACAACTTCATGAAGCTTTTTCGCGGCTCATCGGGCAGCACTCCGGCGGAGACACCGCAGGCAGCCCAAAAACTGACTCGCCGCTCCAGCGGGCTTGGCGAGCTCGCGCGTTTGTGGGACCAGGAGACGCCGCTTTGCGTGCTCGATCTGGGGTCGACTTCTGCGGCCAATATTCGCTTCTTCACCGGACGCGGCCATAAAATCTACAGCGAAGACTTGCTGGTAGCGTCGACGGAGTCGCATCTTGTCACCAAAGATGAGCAGGGGAATGTCGTGCTCGACAGCCGGCGCTTCCTGGCCGACAACCTGCTCTATCCCGCCTCACATTTCGATGTCGTCCTGTGCTGGAATTTGCCTGACTATCTGGACGAAAGTCTTGTGCGTCCGGTGATGGGCCGCCTATGGTCGGTTCTGAAGCCGGGCGGAATGCTATTGGCGTTTTTCCACACCAAAGACGCCGGACCGGACTCTCCATGCTACCGCTTCCACATCGTCGAAAAAGACATTTTGGAGATGCAGCGCATCGTGATGCGGCGCGAAGCACGCCGTGGACCGACTGGGGCGATCCACACCGCCATCGCCGACGGATTCCGCCTACAACGCGTATTCAATAACCGCCACATCGAAACGCTCTTCCGGGACTTCGCCTCCATCAAGTTCTTTCTCGCCAGAGATAACGTCAGGGAAGTGCTGGTCGTACGCTAAGCAACATTGGTGAGGCGCGGCGAGGTGGGGCCAGAATTGGTCCCAGCATTTTTCCAGATAACAATTCCCATACGAAACAAATAGTGGGTCGAGATTTCGACCTTACCCGCAGCGGGAATTCCATCGGCCAGCATCGCGCGTATTTCTTCCGGGATATACGCGCGACGGACCGAAGCAACGCCATCCACGCGGGAGACGTAACTGCGCATGAGTGGAAAGCCTGCATACACCAGCCCAAGATGCAGCGGATGGCGGATCAGATCGTTGATCAACACTGCCTGACGGCTCACCCTGAGCGCCTCAATTGCAAATCGCTTCACTTCCTCTGGTTGCAGGTGATGAACGAAGAGGCTGCAACTGACCACGTCGAAGCTGGCATCGGGAAAGGGAAGCGCCAGAGCGTCGGCTACTAGCGCGCGATGACCGCGCTGCAGGTGCGAAGAAACACGGTCCAGATCAGTGATGTCGAGGGAGATGCCGTGGCGAGCAAGCCTTGTGGCCGCGCCCCTGGGGACTTCGCCCAGTCCTGCGGCCACTTCCAGCAGCGAAAGGCGCTTGAGACCTGTAACGGAAACGATTCGTTCGAGAAGTTTGCGGGTAGTGGCGACTCCGCCGAACCAGCGATTAATGCGGCAAAGGTCGCGCAGAGAAGTCTGCGTTTCACCGGCCGGACAATCCTTGGAATCAAGAATCTCCTCTGAGTTCGTACGTTGCATGGAATTGGTATTTCCCCAGTTCCCAGAGTTTAGATGGACTTCCGGTCAGCGGTGTCAAGAAAGTGTCGGACTCGGCGAAGAAAAGCCTCCACCTCTGAGGTCGCGGAGAAAGGCCGCAGAGACCGCCAAGAAAGCAGATCCTTCTTCTTTGATTCGCTCTGCGACCTCTGCGGATTTTCTCAGCGTACTCGGCGATCAAGAGCTTTTATCGCCGAGATCGCCAAGAAAGGCCGCAGAGGTCACCGAGAAAAGCAAATGTTTGTTACTGCACTTCCGCCAGTTCTTCTTCCAGAAGCTGCTTGTTATAGAGATCACTGTAGTAGCCGTTCATCGCCAGGAGTTCGTCGTGTGTACCGAGTTCGACGATGCGTCCACCGTGCAGGACGGCGATGCGGTCGGCGTTGCGGACGGTGGAGACGCGGTGGGAGATAAAGATGGTCGTCCGGCCCTGCATCACGTCTCGCAGGTGATTGAGGATCTTGTCTTCCGTCTGCGTATCGACGCTGGAAAGGGCGTCATCGAGGACGAGGATCCGTGGATTGCGAATGAGCGCGCGGGCGATGGCAGTGCGCTGCTTCTGTCCTCCCGACAGCGTGATGCCGCGTTCCCCGACCATCGTTTCGTAGCCTTCAGGGAAGCCTTCGATATCGACCGCGATGTTGGCCGCGCTGGCTGCTTTGCTGATCTCGTGATCGCTGGCCGACTCCACGCCGAGGGCGATGTTTTCGCGGATGCGATCGCTGAACAGGAACGTCTCCTGTGGGACGAATCCGATGCTCTTGCGCAAGGACGCGAGCGAATAGTCGCGGACCGGACGGCCATCGATCAGGACCATTCCAGGGGCCGCGTCGTAGATGCGGGGGATCAAGTTCACAAGCGTTGTCTTGCCTGATCCGGTGGGTCCGACAATCGCAAGGGAACTTCCCGCGGGCACGAGCAGATTGACATCGTGCAGCACCTGCTTTCCGTCGTAACTGAAGGTAAGTCCGCGAAATTCGACTTCGCCAGTAACCGAACGGTCTTGGGCTTCCGGTGTGTCCTGAATCGTGGGTTCTTCCTGCATGATCTCGTTGATGCGGATCAGCGATGCGGTGCCGCGCTGGAAGATGTTGATCACCCATCCGAGAGCGATGATGGGCCAGGTAAGCTGCATCATAAAGGTGATGAAAGAGAAGAACTGGCCGACGCTCATGGTGCCGGAGAGCTGCAGCGTTGTCGTGATGCCGGGAGTTGACGTTCCCAGATTCGATACCAGCTTAAGCGTGGATTGACCGGTGAGGACTTCGCGTCCTCCGAGCCACAGGACCAGGACGAGAGCGCAGCCGAGCATGAATTCGAGCGTCGGCCAGAGCATACCCATCAAGCGAACCAGCTTCAGGCTGCGGCGGATGTACTCTTTGTTCTCGCGTTCGAAAGCGCGAATCTCGGCATCTTCCTGCACGTAGGCACGAATAAGTCTCGCGCCTGAAAAGTTCTCCTGCGCGCGCGCGGAGATATCGGAGAACATCGCCTGAATGCGCTCGAAGCGTTCGTGGATGCGGCGTCCGAAGGTCTGAATGATGATGCTGACCGCTGGCAGTGGCAGGAAGGTGAAGAGGGTCAGCCAGGGGCTGATCGAGATCATGAAGGCGAGCGCGCCGGCGGTGTAGACGATGGTGTTCGCCGAATACATGATCGCGGGCCCGAGCAACATGCGGACCGCGTTCAGATCGTTGGTGGCACGCGCCATAATATCGCCCGTACGATGGCGCTGGTAGTACGAGTAGCTAAGGCGCTCGAGGCGGGCGAAGAGATCGTTGCGGAGGTCGAACTCGATATCGCGGGAGATGCCGATCACGATCCATCGCGTCAAGAACTGGAATATTCCTTTGGTGACAGCGATGGCGAGCAGCCAGCCCGCATAGACCAGAAGCTTGTGCCGCGTGACTCCGGAATGCAGGTCGTCGGCGGCGCGACCCACGACGAGCGGGAACAGAATCCAGATGCCATTGGTGAGAAGAACGCAGGCTGTGCCGAACACGTATGCCCAGCGGTAGCGTTTCAGGTAGGGCAACAGCGGGCGCAAGTTCCGGGGAAACATTCAGGTTAAGTAGATGAAATTCTAGCAGGCGGGGTGCAGGATTTCAGATTGGGGTCTCAGCGGTAGAAGCTTTTCACTGCCGAGTTCGCTGGAACATCCGCAGAGAGACGCCAACGAACCTCTCTCCAAGCTTTGGTTCTGCTGTGCACGTGGTCGAAGCCTCGTAAGCATTTCTAGCGCCTGCGAGCGGAACACTGCCAGAATGGATCTTGTCCTCCTCTGCGGCCTTTCTTGGCGATCTCAGCGGTAAGAGCTTTTGACCGCTGAGTGCGCGAAGAACATCCGCAGAGAGCGCTAGAGATTCTCACTTTCTCTTTTGTTTACAAACAGATCGTGTTCACCAGGGGGTAGCAAGGATTAGAGGCGCCCAAGTCGAGGTGACCTCTATCACAGGCTCCTGTGACTGCAATCATCGTTGCAGAACCCCAATAACAGATATCAGAAGACACTGCGTTTTGTTGGCGCAATTCTGATACGACGTGGGGTTCGAGCTTGTTTAAGGACACCGAACACCTAATCCGGCTTGCCGCAGTACTGATCCTGGCGGTAGTGGCGTTTGTAGCACTACGTGCGGCGGTGGTGCCAAAGAGTTTTGGACAATACGGACACTACCGCGCCAATGCGATTGGGGAAATTGCGGCCAGACCCGTGGCTCATGCGGGGCATGAGGTTTGCGAAGGTTGCCACACGGATGTTGTAGATCAGAAGAAACTAGGCCGGCACATCGTGGTTCCCTGTGAGGCGTGTCATGGGGCGCAGGCGAAGCATACCGACGACCCGGCCACGATCAAACCACCCAAGCTCGATACGGCGGTCGTCTGCAGCCGCTGCCACGAAGCGAACAGCGCGAAGCCGAAGGCATTTCCGCAGGTGGTGACGGCGGATCACGCGCAGGGCCTGGCATGCGACACCTGCCATCAACCCCACCGTCCCAAGATTGAAGAGAACAAGACCGAGGAAGCAGCCGCGTCTAAGCCGGCCGTGAAATCCGCGACGGGAGGAAAGAAATAAATGGAGATCACTCGCCGTCGTCTGCTGGTGCTTCTTCCCGCAGCCGCGGTTGCCTGGAAGTACATACAGGCGGGGACGCCGGAGGCTTCTCCGAACTACAAACTCAGCGAGCACTGGTGGGGGATGCTGATCGACATTCCCAAGTGCATCGGGTGCGGCAGCTGTGTGCGAGCGTGCAGCGCCGAGAACGACGTTCCCGATGGCTATTTCCGCACCTGGATTGAGCGGTATCACGTGCCTGACTGGGCGATCGAGCGTCCGGAGGTCGAATCGCCAAACGGCGGCAAAGATGGCTTCCCGCCGAACCAGAGCACGGGGAAGAACTTCTTCGTGCCCAAGCTCTGCAACCACTGTGCTGACTCTCCTTGTACGCAGGTCTGTCCGGTAGGCGCGACGTTTGTATCGCCGGATGGAGTGGTGCTGGTCGATAAGAATTACTGCCTGGGCTGCCGCTATTGTGTGCAAGCGTGTCCGTACGGATGCCGGTTCATCAATCCGAAAACGAACACGGCGGAGAAGTGCACGCTTTGCTACCACCGGATCACGAAGGGTCTTACGACTGCGTGTGCAGAGGTTTGTCCGACGGGCGCGCGGCAGCTTGCGGATTTGAAAAACCCGAGTGATCCGATACACGAATTTCTCAAAACACACAGCGTGCAGGTGCTCAAGCCGCACATGGCGACCGGCGCGAAGGTTTTCTACAACGGAATGGACGGATCGGTTCGATAGGAGGATGGGTGCAAATTCCGGTTGAAGGTTTCATGTACCCGAATGAGGTGGAGTTGCAGTGGAGCGTGCTGATTGTGCTCTATCCGTTCATCACGGGGTTGGTGGCTGGAGCGTTCATCCTTGCGTCGCTGGAGCGTGTCTTTCGTGTGAGGGCGGTGAAGCCGACCTATCGTTTGGCGCTGCTGACGGCTTTGGCGTTTTTGCTTGTTGCGCCGCTCCCGTTGCAGCTGCACCTGGGACATCCGGAGCGGTCGTTCGAAATGTATTTGACGCCGCATCGTTCCTCGGCGATGGCGATGTTTGGCTTCGTGTATCTCTGGTACCTGATGGCGGTATTGCTGTTGGAAATCTGGCTCGATTACCGCCGCGATATCGTTTTGAAAGCGCAGAGCACCAGCGGACTGACGCGAGTTGTGTACCGCGCACTCACGCTGGGCTCGAGCAACATCAGCGATCGATCCCTAAGCATTGACGATCGGGTGGGATACGTCATCACGCTGATCGGCATCCCTTCCGCCTTCCTTCTGCACGGATACGTTGGATTCATTTTCGGGTCGGTGAAGGCGAATCCATGGTGGTCGTCACCGCTGATGCCGATTGTTTTCATTTTCTCGGCCATGGTGTCGGGGATTGCAGCAGTGATGTTGCTCTACATGGCTTCTACCAAATTGCGCGGGAAGGAAATCGACATTCGCTGCGTGGATGTCATCGCACAGTATCTGTTCTATACGTTTGTGATCGACTTCAGCCTGGAAATGGTCGATCTTCTACAGCGTATTTACGAGGCGGACGAATCGTTCCGCAGTTTGGATTTCATGGTGCACACCCGGCTGTGGACGTCACAGGTGATCATCCAGATTCTTTTGGGGACGGTCACGCCGATTGTGATGCTGGGATTGACGCAGGTCGTGAAGATGTCAGAAGCAGCGCGTAAGCGGATTTACGCAATCGCGGGGAGCCTGACAGTGGTCGGCATCTTTGCGATGCGGTGGAACGTGGTGATCGGCGGTCAGCTGTTCTCAAAGAGTTTTCTGGGCTACACGACGTACAAGATGGGCTTTGCAACGCGAGAAGGCTTGCTGACCGCGATTGTGCTGATGCTATTGCCATTTGCCATTCTGTGGGTGTTGGTAAAACTCCTGCCGCCGTGGCCGGACGCGACGTCTCACGCCTCCGGGACAGCACCGGCGCATGGAACGACCTAGCCGCTGGTTGAGGGCTTGGATGCGGAGGGGTTATGCCGCAGGTTGTCGACATCGCATCAGCGGTGGAGCAATTCACTCGCAAACTGGAAAACCTGGAACAGCGAGTGGCCGCCTTGGAAGGGAAGCGGGAGCGTGCGGCTGCCTCCGATACACAGACAGAGTTCACTCTTCAGCGGCCCCGTCCGCCTGAGACGTGGCGTGGATTCCCCTCAGTGGAAGCGCCGTCGGGCGCTGTGCCAATTCTGGGCAAGGCAGTCCTGGGCATCGCGGGGGCCTACCTGCTGCGAGCACTGGTGGAGAGCAGCAGCGTTCCCAAATTGCCGGTTCTCTTCATCGCGATTGCGTACGCATATTTCTGGCTCATCTTGGCGGCCAAATTTCATAAGGCCAGCCACTTCGCCAGTGCGACGTATGGAGTTACGTCAGCGCTGATTCTCTCTCCGCTACTGTGGGAGTCCACGGTTCGCTTTCAGGTTCTCTCTCCGGCGTTTGCCGGAGTGTGCCTCGTTGGATTTGTGATTATGTCGCTGGGAATAGCGTGGCGAGAGAATCTGCAAATCATCCCTTGGATTGCAACCGCGAGCAGTGTGGGTACGGGCATTGCGCTGATCGTGGCAACGCGGGAAGTGGTAGCGCTGACGGCCGCACTGTTGGTGGTGAGCTTTGCTGTCGAGATCGCCGGAGTCTTGGGACGAGGAGTCAGCGTTCGCGTCGTTGCCGCGCTGGCGGCTGACTTTGCCGTCTGGCTTCTCGTATACATACTGGCTTCGCCAGAGGGAGTGCCGGAGGGATATCACGCGACAACTCCGGCGGTCCTGACTTGGTTGACGCTGGCATTGGCGGCGGTCTACGGCGGCAGCATCGCCGCCCGCGTTTTTGTAGCGCAGCAGTTGATCACCATCTTCGATATTTTTCAGGGGATCGCCGCTTTTGCACTGGCCTGTTTCGGAGTTCTCCGAGCAAGCCACGGCTCGGCCGCCCCTGAGATCGGATTCTTGTTCTTGGTGCTCGCAGTTGGTTGTTACTGGGGAGCGCTGTATCGGTTCGTGGACAAAAGTCTCGTGAGGAACCGGCGAGTTTCTGCCAACTGGGCAGCGGCGCTGTTTCTCGGTGGATCGTACCTGCTCTTGCCGGAAAGACTGGAGGCAGTGTTCTTGAGCTTGGCTTCCGTCGCGGCGGCTTTTGTATATACGCGCACAGGGAAAATTAGCCTGGGGATTCACGTATCCGTTTATCTGGCAACGGCCGCGGTTGTGTCGCCGCTATGGAAGTACATTTCCGACGCTCTGGCGGGAACGCTCCCTGGCGCTCCGGAGTGGGTTTCACTGATTGTGGCGCTTTCGGCGGCTCTCTGCTATGGCATTGGGGCCAGGCATCAGGAAGAACTGCCGAAGCGACGGCTGTTGTGGCTCATTCCGGCTTTGTTACTCGGCTTCGCAGTGGCTGCTGTTGCGGTGGTGGGCGGCGCGCGACTGGTGGCAGGCCGAGTTGAATCTGCCGCATCTTCATTGCCGATGATTCGGACAGTCGCAAACTGCGGTCTAGCGCTGGCGCTAGGGGTTCTGTGTTCCAGGCAGAAACGCATCGAACTCGGATGGGCAGCCTACGCGGCGGTCGGATTCGGCACGATCAAGCTTGTGTTTGAGGACCTGCGATTCGGAAATACGGCATCGCTGGTCGTGTCACTTCTTTTCTATGGGATGATCCTGATTCTGCTGCCAAGGCTGACGCGTCCGGTTCAAGCCAAGGCCAATTCCCCTAGACCAGTTTAGCTTTTGATGTAATCCGCCGCGGTGTCATCCTGATGGCCTGCGCTTTTTGCAAGCCGGAGGACCTACGCAGTCCCCGGCCACATGAGCACTGCCGGCGGAGTTGCATAGGTCCTCCGGCGCCAAAAAACGGCGCCATCAGGATGACAAAGTGGAATAGCATACAGCAAATCCTGAATCGACCTGCGACAGTATCTTCTCGCCTTGAGGGAAGTGAAATGTCACAACAGGCTGCGAGGAATTGCTAGCAGGAGGGAGCTTCCTCTCGTAGTGCACTCTTCAGTCCGACGCATTTGCTGCACAAACAACGGAAGGTGGGATAAGCGGGGAGAGCGAGATGGCCACAGTTTACGCAGAGAAACCAGTCGCCGCTGCCTTGGGCGAGCATCAGCTTGAAGTCAGCTTCTTCAACGCAGTAAGGACATCGAACGTTCTTCGGCTTTCGTAGTTGCGACCACTCAATCATGGCCCCCCTGCACTTCCCGGAGCCGAAGACTCGGCGACGAAGCGCCGAGCCTCTGACTCCGGTCAAGGTCTCTACTTCTATCTGACAGAGTGAGACAGTTACGCCAAAGCTATAGCGGGGAGACCAGGGCCGCAAGCGCCAAGATGCGCCAGTCTTGCTCAGCGCGACACGGGATGTGTGGTATTGAGCGAGGACTTCTCGTGAGGTGGGATGGTGTGGATCTTTTCAGGAAAGAGGTCACGGCGGAATGCGATTCCGCCAAGGGTAGCGAGCACAACACTCCAGCCGGCAAAGAAGATCCAGCCGGCAGTGATGATCGAGTTGCCCATAAGCGATCGTCGTTTCTGAGCGGAGAAGTTTTGTGGCCGTCGACCAGCGATGATGAACTCCCCGCGGGTTAGGCGGAGAGTTCATCGAGAGAAAAAAATTACTGCTCCGGCGGGGCAGGCGCTTCCTGGCCTGAGTGACGCTGCATGCGCTGTTTCATTCGCGCTTCGTGATCAGCTTCCATCTGCTTGAGTTGCGCCTTCTGATCTGTAGTGAGGATCTGGTACATCTCGTTGTGGATGCGAGTGTGCTCCACGGTTAGCTGCGCCTGAATCTGAGCCTTTTGGGCCGCGATGGCTTGTACTTTGGCCTGGTCGAAGTTGCCCTCGACGTATTGGCGAAGCTGCATATCAAGCTGGTGCTCCTGCTGCATGAGCGGCTTTATGGTTGGAGACTCTTTCTGCCAGATGGCCTTCGCCTGCGACTTTTGGTCGTCCGTCAAGTTCAGCTTGGCGGCGAAGAAGTGACCCATCGGGCCATCCATGTGAAAGTGGTGCCCGTGCATCGGCGGAGGCGGTGGTGTGTCGTCTGTGGTCTGGGACTTGGCGATGGCTGTTCCCAACAAAACTGCGAGTGCGGCGACCAGGAAGCGGAATCGAATCGATTTCATTGGTAACTCCTATTTCGTCCGGTTATCCGGGAACTGCGTACCCTGATAGGAACACGACTCGGGGCCTCTAAGCGGTAAAGAGTCGGTCAACCAGAGTAAAGTTTTGTAACGGCAATTTGTGATTCTCTAGCAAAACAGCACCTGCGGTTTTGACAATTCTTTACTACGAGTTAGACGGCAAAAGGGTGCACAATGAAATCAGCATGGAACGAATTCTGGTAATTGATGACGATGTGGAGCTATGCCATCTCGTGGGGGAATATCTGCGTGCCGAGGGATTCGCAGTCGAAGCTGTGCACGACGGCGAAAGTGGTTTGACGAAGGCAACAAACGGCGAGTATCTGCTGGTTGTGCTGGATGTGATGTTGCCCGGCATCAATGGATTTGAGGTCTTGCGGCGCATTCGTGCAACATCGCGCCTTCCGGTGCTGTTGCTGACAGCGCGTGGAGAAGATGTCGATCGCATTGTAGGGTTGGAAATTGGCGCGGATGATTATCTTCCCAAGCCGTTCAATCCTCGCGAACTGGTGGCCAGAATTCGCGCCGTATTGCGGCGGACGCGTGGGGATGGAAGCGGTTCGCCGGCGGCTCCCGACGTGGTGGCCGTAGGCGATGTAGAGTTGGATCCAGCAACGCGGACTGTGCGGCTCGAGGGCCAGCCCATCGACCTGACATCGGTAGAATTCAATCTGCTGGAAGTCTTGCTGCGTGAAGCAGGACGAGTCGTGCCACGCGAGCGGCTGGTGAATGCGGTGCTCAGCCGGAAGTTTTCTCCGTTCGATCGGAGCATCGATATGCACGTGAGCAAGGTGAGGAAGAAGCTGGGCGACACGGAAAATGACGAGCACATCAAAACAGTGCGAGGAGTGGGGTACATTTTTGCCCGGCCGCGGGAAAAGTCGAGGGTGTAGGGCTCGGTGGGGAGTCCATCCATGAAAAGCCTGTTCTTAAGAATTTTTGTCTCGTTCTGGGTCGCACAGGCCCTGTTCTTTATGCTGGCGATCCTGGTGACGCTGGCTTTCCGGCCGCGGAGTTCGACTTGGGAAGCTCTGCGGACGACCGTTCTCAACGATGCGGTCAGCGCATATGAGGAGGGCGGCAGCCCGAAAGTTCGAGAGTACCTCGAGAGTGTGGACGAGACGCAGCACGTCCGAGCCTATTTGTTTGACGAGCGCATGGAGGAAGTTTCACGGCGGGGTGCGCCCGATTGGGCGATGCGCGTGGCGGCGGGCGGGCCGCGATCGCCGCATGATGGATTCTTGTTTCCCGCGCCTCCGGTGCAGAGAGACTCAAAGGCATCTTCGGATGGCAAGCATCGCTACACGGTGGTTCTGGGGTTGCCGCCGGGGCCGCGCGTCTTTATTGGTCCACGAGGCGTGCCGTTCACTGGCCTGTTTATTGGCGTTCTTACCTCGGGGCTGGTTTGCTATCTGCTGTCTTGGTATTTGACGAAGCCCATTGTTCGCTTGCGCATGGCGACGAGGCAGCTGGCGGCGGGTGATCTGAGCGCTAGGACGGGTGCGCCCTCGGCGGCGCGACGGGATGAAGTGGCAGGGCTGATGCGGGATTTTGATGCCATGGCGGAACGCATTGAAACTCTGCTCAAGGCGCAGTCGCGGCTGTTGAATGACATTTCGCACGAGTTGCGTTCGCCCTTGGCAAGGTTGAACGTTGCGCTCGGACTAGCACGGCAGCGTGCGGGTGTTGAGAGTGTGGACATGCTGGACCGGATCGAACTCGAAGCCAGCCGGTTGAATGAATTGATCGGCAGAATTCTTACCCTGGCGCGGCTGGAAGACGGAGAGCAGTTGGTACCCCAGACTCCAGTGGCCTTGGGCGAACTCGTCGAGAGTGTTACCGAAGACGCGGAGTTCGAGGCGCAGGCACGCCACTGTCACGTGCGAACTAGGATTCCCGAAGGCGAGTGGATCGTGCGCGGGAATGCATCCCTGCTGCACAGTGCGGTGGAGAATGTCGTGCGGAACGCTATTCGCTACACGCATGAAGGATCGTCGGTGCAAGTGGAACTTACGAGTGAGGATCGTTCGGGCAGGCGCGAGGCGGTGTTACGAGTCATTGACGCGGGGCCGGGCGTTCCACCGGATGCGCTGGGAAAACTATTTGAGCCGTTCTACCGACTGGACGAGGCGCGCGGACGCCAGACGGGCGGCGTAGGGCTGGGCCTCGCCATCACCGAGCGGGCGGTAAGATTCCACGGAGGCAAGGTGGCGGCGTTTAATCGCCAGCCGAGCGGACTGATCGTAGAAATACGGCTGCCCTTGATTACGGGGCTGGGAATACCAAGGCCGACGGAACTGGTGACAACGGAACTGCCCTCATAGCAAGACCTCTTCAACATATAATCTGCAACTTTCCCGTATACTGTCATGCGGGCAACTCTTTGGGACTGTTAGGGTTCCAACCAACTTTGGGCGGGAGATTGCTCTTGCTGTGCTTTCCTGATACACAGATGGATTGAGATTTCCCGCGTTTTCAGATCATCAGGACCCCCGGCGGCGGGTGCCGGGAGCGTGTGTTCGCGCGATCCTCATGCCAAACATGGAGAAGAACGAAAGAATGTCGAAACGATTTGGGCTGCTCGGGGCAATGCTGGGGCTGGTAATGATCGGATTCTTATTGGCATGCGGAAGTAGTTTCAACTCGTCCACCGACGGATTGCTGATTGTGGGCAGCCAAGGTTCGTCTGCGCTGCAGACGTTTAGTTTTACGTTGAACAACGGCCATGTTTCCTCCATCGCCAACCCGACGAACGATACGGCCAATGAGACCTGTCTGTTGAATGGGTCGCCGGCAGGGATGGTGACCAATCCAACCGGGACATTCGTCTTCGTAATCTTTAATAGCAGCAACCAGTGCCCTAATGCGACGAAGCCTGGGATTGCTACCTTCGCCGTAGGTTCTGATGGGAATGTGAAGCAGGTGGGAAGTCTGCAGTCGGATCCAAGCCCGGTCTCGCTTGCCATGGATCCCGCAGGGAAGTTTCTGTTTGTAGCCGAGGGCGGAGGGGTGAACGTTTATTCGATTGGGAGCGAAGGTGGCTTGACCCTTGTGCCAGGAGCTTATTCATTTGTCCTTCCCCCGGGCTTTTTCCCTCCAAATATCGTGTCCGTTGCACCGAGCCCGACGGTTTTTCCTGGCACTGGAATTAACGGAACGCAGAACTCCGTTTGTCAGGCTCCGACCAATGTGCCCCCCAACTCGCAGTATCTCTACGCGGTGGATAAGATCAACAACGTTGTCTGGCAGTATTCGGTAAACACTTCGACGGGCGCGCTCGGAAACCCACCAAATGGGTCGGCCGTGGCTCATTTCGCAACAGACCAGGTACCTGCAGGGGTAGCGGTCGATCCGTGTGCCCGCTTTGCTTATGTGAGCGACAGCCTGACGAACAAGATCAGCGGCTACACGATCTGTATGGCGGTAAATGCCAGTGCGGGTTGTCCAAATGCTGACGGCAGCCTCGTGCCAGTCTCCGGTTCACCGTTTCCCCTCTCGGGAAGCGCGAACGGGCCGGGACCGATCGCTGTCAGTCCATTTGGGAACAACGTCTACGTAGTGGGCACGCTGTCGAACACGCTGTCAGGATTTACGATCAGTCCAATCTCGGGAAGTCTGACGGCGCTGAGTCCCGCGACAGTGGCAACCGGGACAGGCCCCGTTGCGATGACGATCCGCGCGGACAACAATTGGATGTTCGTCTCCAACTTCGGATCAGTCGCTCAAGGCGGCAGCACGGTTTCGCAATACGCGATCACACCGGCGACGGGAGCGCTGTCGGTGGGTCAGGCAATTCAGACCGATAATTATCCGTTTGGTGTCGCTGTAAAGTAGGGCACAACAACCTGGCATGCCAAGACAATGTTCCAGACGTTTTCATTCATAGCGCAGAGCTACGATTGGATCAATTTTTGTAGCACGGCGTGCGGGAACGTAGCTGGCAAACATGGTCACGGTCACTAACAAGACCGCGACTGCGGCAAAGGTAAGCGGGTCGCCAGTGCTGACTCCAAAGAGCAATTCCCGCATCAGGCGGGTGGCGACGAATCCCACAACGGCTCCGATAGCGACGCCCAATAACGTCATCCGCAGTGCGCTACGCATGACCATTCCGAGCACTGTGCGAGTGTCGGCGCCTAACGCCATACAAACACCAATATTGTGGGTGCTCTGTGTGACGAAATACGAGACTACGCCATAGATACCAACCGCAGACAGCGCCATCGCGAGGAGCGCAAATACTCCCAGCAGCATCCGGGTGAAGCGCCTTGCCATGAGCGAGTCCCTAATTACGTCCTGCATACTTTCTTCGTTAAACGAAACCATATTGCTGTTGATGCCGTTCACCGTATGTTTCAGTGTTGGCACAACGGAATACGGGTCTCCGGCGGTGCGCATCACGAAAGCCGAGCCGCTTGAAAGCAGATCCATGATCTTGTCGGGGAACTGACGGTATTCGAAGTACATTTGCGACTGTACTTTGGCCGTCGCGTCGGAATCCAGGCCAAACTGCTTGATGTGGCCGACCACGCCGACGATTTCGCATTGCATTCCTATCAGGTCGAGATTGATACGTTGTCCGAGGGGATCCTGCGTGGCGAATGCCTTTCGCTGAAATTCCTGATCAATGACCACAACACAAGGACTGTTCTCGTTGTCCTGTGATGTAAGAAAGCGGCCTCGGACCAGCGGAATACGCATGATGTCAAGGTAGCGCGGAGACACACCGTAAAACAGTGCCAGATCCATTTGGCTCTGCTCGGCGGGCTTGGGGCGGCCTTCGACCCAATATGGCACTTCCGAGTCGCCGCCCATAGGAATGGCACCCATCAGAACGCTGGCTGCGCTTACGCCCGGAATGGAATGCAACTGATCGATCGTTTGCTGGTATCCGTTGCGAACTGCACTAGGGGTGCCGTGTACAGCGGGTGATCCGGCGATCCCAAACGTAAGCACCTGCTGCGGATCAAAACCGGGGTTGATGCTCCACAGCCGCGACAGGGTCCGGATCATTAGGCCAGCGGAAGCGCTCAAGACCAGCGCCAGAGCCACCTCCACACAGACGAGCGCGCGTTGGAAGCTGTGACGGCCTATGTTTCCCCGACCCGCTTCTTTCAGGGTTTCATTGAGATCGGCACGCGAACTCTGGAGAGCAGGGACGATGCCGAAGAGCAGACTCGCAACAAGCGCGGTCGCCGCCGTAAAGGCGAGCACAACGGGATCGAGATGAATTTGATCAGCACGCGCCAGTTGGTTCGCAAGCTTGGCAATGAAGATAACGTTCAGCGCCTTCGCTACCGCCAACGCCAGCACACCTCCAGCCAGGGCGAGAAGCAAACCTTCGGTCAGCAATTGCTGGATGAGCCGGCTCCGCTGTGCGCCCAGCGCTCCGCGGATCGCGAACTCACGTTTGCGGGCGCTGGAGCGTGCTAAGAGCAGGTTGGCGACATTCGCACAAGCAATGAGCAGCACAAATGTCACGGCTCCCAGTAACACCAGCAGCGGTGTGCGTGCATCGCCGACTACGTCCTCGCGGAGAGGAAGTGCGTGAATGCCGCGATCTTTGTTTTCCTTGGGATATTCCTGCGCCAGCGCGTTGGCAATCCCGTTCAGTTCGGCTTGAGCCTGCTGGGGGGAAATGCCCGGTTTGAGGCGACCCACCGCGCGTGTACCCATACTGACGCCGCGGTCCTGGAACAGAGGCTCGGTCCATTGGCCGATAGGAATAATCACTGATATTCGGTCAAATAGCACATCGTCGCTGGGCACAACACCGATGATCGTAAAGAGTTGCCCGTTGAGCATGAGAGTGCGCCCGACAGCCGAGGAACTTCCCCCGAAGCGTGTCTTCCAGTAGCTTGTAGTGAGCAGCACTACGGGCGCGGCACCGCGATGATCCTCATCATTGGTGAATACGCGCCCCACTACAGGATTCAGACGCAACACGGAAAACATTGTTGCGGAAGCCATCTCGCCTTCCAGCCGTTCGGGATTCGCTCGACCGGTGACGTTGAAATTGTCATGGCGATACGCGGCCATCCCTTCAAATGAGCGGCTGCGCTGCTGCCAATCGAGAAAATTCGGATACGAGATCGACGCGTCCTGAAATTGCTGCATGCTCGCAGAGAGCTTGAAAAGGCGATCCGGTTCGTTATACGGGAGCTGCCGCAGCAGTACTCCATTGACGATGCTGAACATCGCCGTGTTGGCGCCGATTCCAAGGGCTAATGTGAGTATTGAGATGACGGCGAATCCGGGCGTCTTGAAGAGCGAGCGCGTACCGAGGCGGATATCCTGCCAGATTGTTTCCATCATGTTGGTCTCCCCGGTGAATACATCAACGTTACGTATCAAAGGCCGCTTGAGTTCCCTGCCTCATCAATCAAGATCCCTGGCAATCGAGGTTAATGCATCCAGATTGCCACAACAAAAGACATGTCGATCGAACCTATGCCTCCCGCCAGATTGCCTCGGGATTGCGACCATTATCTTCGAACGTGCCCATCCGGGATGATGTGATGGGAATCACTGGCGGTCGGACCAGATTCGCCGCGTGTGCGCGTCGCACAGGAGAGTGGGGCGTCGACATGTGGACACCCGCTCAACGAATGTCGGCAGAATGGAAGATCAGCATCGCCTGTTCCTGAATTGTCGGTAAACCGGAGGCCGCGGGCCTTCCGGGAGGCCGCCAGCGCGCCGAAGGCCGGTGCTGTCAGTTTTCTATCTGATTTGTAAGTGATTGTGTGCGAACAAGCAGTCGTACCGCGCAGGGCTCTTAGTCGTAACCTTCTCTCAAGCGATTGACTTGCGGATGCAAAATGTGGAAACAGAACATCGCGACACACAGCATTAACATCGAGAATACGCTCGCTTCTGGCCCTACTTTTCCGCCGGTCAACCACGCTGTCCCGTGCAAGGATGACTTGAGCAAGGTTCCTGACGCTGCAAAACCGCTGTCCGGAACCGAGAATAGAAAAGTTTCGGCGTAATCCCCCGCAGCATGAAAGCCGATTGCGAACCATAAAGTTCCCGTACGCCGCAGGGTCAAACAGGCAAAAATCGCGAAGAGAAAAACTTCCAATGCTCCGACTAAGTTTTCGCCGGAGTTGAACAAGTGCATGGCGCCAAAGGCAGTGGACCAAATGACTGCAGCCGGCCAAAATCCAATGGCCTGAGACAGGGTGAACTGCACATATCCGCGATAAAGGAATTCTTCTACAAATCCGACTAGCAGAAAGCCGATGGCCCATAAAATTGCGTACTTCAGCGCAGCTCCCCCGTGAAGTGCCAAGCCTCCGAAGGAAAAGCCGTGGAAGACAGCGATGAGCAACATCACGGCGGAGAACACGTACAGCCCCCAAAAGAGTCCCAATAAGAAATGCTTACCTGTTCCAGCACGAAGCGCGAGCCCGTAATTGCCCAGAGTTCGTTTCTCGATTCGCGCCATGACCCAGCTACACATCAGCAAGCAGATCGCGAGTGGAATTTCTAAAACGTATTCGAAAGTGGGTGAAAGAAAACTCTGACCGAGGATGCGGGCGCCCGCTGGTATGCGATGGAGTCCCGTCAACACAAGCCAAGTGCTGGCGGCGATCATCACGAGGAATATCGTCAGACGCCAGCCAGCGCGAATGCCTCGATTGCCTACGAAAATTCTGCGCCAAAATTTCGCTGGATCGGCCTTTTCCCTGCCGGTGTCTTTCACCAACATTCCGTCAGACATTCCAATTTGTCTCCTCCGCCGGACTTTCT
>DATFQQ010000286.1:0-42571 GCA_035264195.1 Candidatus Sulfotelmatobacter sp.
TGAACCGTTCGCGAGCTGGCCTGAACCGAAGTCCTCAAACCAGTTCTGCGGCGACTCGATTGCGTAGAGAGCCACCTGGCGCGTTCCATGGTCGACCGGAACAACCGCGGACTTCGACCCTGTGCAGGCCAGGTCTCCTGCGGTGGTGATGGTGCAAGCGCCGCCGACATTCTCTCCGAATGTCTGCATGACAACATCCCCGGGATTCGCGTTTTCGTTGTCGATAAAAGCGCCGACGTTGAACTGATTGGCCGAGTCGGCGGGTGATGGCGACGATGCCGTTGTTCTGACTCGAGGTTGCGACTATGCCATCGCCCGCGAATGAGTCTCCCCAAACGCCGGCCGCGTCGACGATTCCGATGCTGGCAGGTACTTGGCTCACGCCGTATACGCCCGCGGTCCCCGCTGCTGGCGAGGCACTGGTGCCACCGGCGCCGATGGCGACTTTGCCGAGGAAGCCGGTGCTGCCATCGACTGCGTTGCGACCGAACACTCCGTATCCACCGTTAGCCGAGCTCGAACCGTAGACCCCAGACTTGTTGATGACGCTGCTGTTTCCATTCACGCCATCTCCGGCGCCGCTGGTTCCAACCACGCCGTCTCCATTTGCATTCACGCCTTGAACAATCGCGTTGCCACTGTTCCCGCTGAGTGTCATCGGGATTGCGATTCCGAGTGGAGAAGTGGTCGTCCCTGATCCGGTTAGCGTCGCGTCATGAGTGACTGTCAAACTCCCTGTTGAAGCGATCGTCAACGTGTTGCCGCTTGGAGTGATGGTGATATTGCTTCCCGCAGCCAGCGACACGTTGCCGGTGAGGGAGTTCAGGGTCGTTACCACTTTGTTCGTGGGAAACGTCTGGCCTAGAGCGAAGGAGATTTGTCCGTTGGGAGCGATCGACAATCCCGTTTCAGCAGTCTTTGATGAGCCAGATCCGAAGAGCAGATTCAACGTGCCCGACGGACTAGCCGTGTCGTTGCCGGCGGGCTCAGACTGCCACTGGAACGTCTCGTTCGTTGCCGACTTGGAAGTGCTGTTGAAGGCGGAAGCAGTGAAGAACACTGGTTGAGAGTTCTTGCCGCTCGTAGCCGTCGCCGTTCCCGTGGAGGTCATGGTCAAGGTGCCTCTGACCGTGCTGCCGCCCTTTACGTCGAGCGTCGTCGCGGGAGTGGTCGTGCCGATGCCGACCTTTGCGGTACTTCCACTGCCGGTCTGAAACAGAGAGGAATTTCCAAGCGTGGAAGTGCCTGTCCAGATGGGAATGTAGTCGGTCGTTCCCGTTCCGGTGACTGTTGACGCGGGAGGCACAGGCGCTGTCGTGGAAGCAGAATCCGCCGCAGGTGCCGCAGTTGAGGGGGAAGCGGTGTTCGCAAGCAGGAACGCTGAAGCAGGCAATCCGCCTAGTGTCTCGGCGTCTGCCGCTTTGATCGCATATGGAACACCAACAAGAAGGACACGAGGAAGTTCGTTCATCCCGGCGATTCCGGGTTGCACCGCAACCCAGCGTGCACGGTTCGTCATGAATAAATCGCGGGGAAGGCCGTCCGCACTGGCGAATCCCAGAAGAACGGTATACCGACCGTCTTTGGAGAGTTGGACGGTCTGCGTCTCCGACCAAAGAGGCGAGCCGCCGTTTTTCTGTTCGTCCAGAGAAAACGTTAGGGTCACGTCACCGGACGGTACCGCGCCGGCGGAATCTTTGACTACACCGCTAAAGCGTACTAACCGGGGTACGCCCTGGTTTTCAGTGGTTGTGTCGGCCACGACGGATGCCAGACTTGAATTCTGTGGGGCCGCCATCACAGAACCGGCCAGCAGCGAAGCGACCAGACCCGTCGTGAGCGCAGCCGATGAGATCATTCTGGCCCATGGGGTGTTTTGCAGGTGTTTCATGGAAATACTCCTGATGTGAAGTAGCGTTTCGTGGCGCGCCAAATTCCCTAGGAAATTTGCCGGGTGCCAGGATTTGCGCTCACCTTCAAGAGCGACGAGCAGCGTCGAATTCCCTCACGGAGTGGAAGAAGAGATTTACTGTTGCCGTGTTGAGGAGCGGAAGGAGATCTGCGATGTCGCAATCGAGCGCTTTGCGCAACGCGACCGACAACTTGATGATCGTCGCTTTGGCGGTTTTGGGGTCGCTAGCGTCCTCGGTTGAATGAACTCCCCCAAGACTCAGGCGCGATCAATGCTAGGATTGCCGGCATGCGTTTCCGAAAAGCAATTCGGAATTGCGCCCTCATGTTGGGCCCTTTTCTCTCCACCTGCGCCGCTCAGAATGTCGTCGACTTGAAACCCACGCCGCAGCAAACGGAATGGCAAGACCTGGAAATGGGCGCCATCATTCACTTCGGCACCAATACATTCCTTGATCGTGAATGGGGAGACGGCACCGCCGACCCCAAGGTCTTCAATCCGTCAGCATTCAATCCTGAACAATGGATGCAAGCGCTCCAGTCGGCCGGAATCAAGTATGTGATTTTCGTTGCCAAGCATCACGACGGATTCTGCCTATGGCCCACCAGCCAGACCGACTACAGCGTAAAGAGCAGTCCCTGGGAAAACGGTCACGGAGACATGGTTCGTCAGGTCGAGCAAGCAGCAAGAAAATTTGGCCTGAAGTTTGGAGTCTACCTTTCTCCTTGGGATCGTCATGAGCCGAAATACAAAAATCCGTCTGAATACGATAACTACTATGCCTCCGAACTCGATGAACTAGCCCAGGGTTACGGCAACCTGCAGGAATTCTGGCTGGACGGCGCGGGCAGTGAAGGACACGTTTATAACTTTCCGCGCATTATTGAGGAACTCCGCACATATCAACCCAACACGCTTGTGTTCGCCGACGTGGGGCTCTTCGAGTACGGCGACATCCGTTGGGTGGGAAATGAAGAGGGAAGCATTCCTTACGATAACTGGAACGTGATCGACCGTCACGGATATCTGCGCTGGAGGCCCGTGGAAGCCGACACCCCGTTACGTAAGCTGCATTGGTTCTGGCATCCAAATGATGAATCGAGTCTCAAGAGCGTTCCGGAATTGCTTTCGCTATACGAGCAGAGTGTTGGCCATGGCGGACAGCTTGTTCTCGGCATCGCGCCCGATCGCCGTGGGCTTCTGCCTGACGTAGATGTCGCGCGTCTAAAGGAATTCGGATCAGCTGTCAAGGAACTCTACGGCAAGAACCTTGCGCTGCAGCACACGCGCGCCACCGATAACGAGAACCGTGCCTTCGATAGCAATCCTGATACATTCTGGTCAGCGCCGTTGGGCTCGCATCACTCCACGCTCGAACTCAACTTCGACAAGCCGCTCACGTTCAACCGTGTTTCGATTATGGAGTGGCTGAATGACGGCCAGCATGTCCAGAAATATTCGATCGAGGTCTATAAAGGAGGTACGTGGACTTCAATTGGCCAGGGTCAGGCAATCGGCCACAAACGCATTCATCACTTTGCAGCAGTTACTGCATCTCGTGCAAGACTCAACATTCTCTCCTCGTCTGCGGAGGCACACATTCGGGAGTTTCAGATTTTCAACTCGAAAGAATGACGGCGACGAGACAGCTACAGTGTTCAACTCTTAGCGTATGCCACGGCAATGTCATCCTGAGCGAGCATTGATCGTTGCGGGCACGACTCGAACGCTTGTCATCCTGAGGCGCCGTTCTTTGGCGCCGGAGGACCTATGCAACTTGCCTGCAGCGCTCATGCGGCCGGGGGTTGCATTGGTCCTCCGGTCCGCCAAAAAAGCGCGGGCCTCAGAATGACAAAGCGGGAAAGGTATAGCCCAATTTACAAATCGATGTAGAAGAATCTCGGCTGTAGAGAGCCTACACTCGCTGGACTTCGATGCCATGCTCAAGGAATGGCGCAACTGCTTTGTCGGTAGCGCGAGTATCCGTAATCAGCATCTGGACGTTTGAAATCGGGCAGATGAGTGCCGGATTCACGATCCCGATCTTGCTCGAGTCTGCAACCACGATCGTCTGCTTCGCCTGATGGATCATGGCGCGAAACGTCAGGCTCTCTTCCGGTTCGATGACAGTTATGCCCCGGGCGACATCAATCCCGCACACGCTCACAAAGACCCGATCGATGTAGATATCGCTCAACGAGGCAATCGCTACCTGTCCAACGAGTGAAAACGATCCCGCCCATTGGACAAAGCCTCCAGTCACAAATGTCTTCAGCCCTGGACAATTGCTGAGTTCCATGGCGATGTTGATGGCATTCGTGATGACGCGAATGTTCCGTCGGTTCCGGAGATTACGCGCAACGTGCGTCGTGGTCGTTCCCGCCGTAAAGCCAACCGTTTCGTTTTCAAGAATAAGTTCCGAAGCAACCAGTCCGATTCGTCGCTTCTCGGCCGTCCGATGCTGCTCGCGGTTTTGAAATAGGGAATCGTAGCGGAACGGTTCGTAGAGTAACGGCTCGACCAGGGTTGCGCCACCATGCGTGCGGCGCACTAGGCCCTGGGCCTCAAGCTTCGAAAGGTCCCGCCTGACACTTGCTGCCGACGTGCCGAGAGATTCAATCAGAGCTTCGAGCGACACGTTACCTTTCTGTCGCAGCTCTCTCAGAATTTGATCTGCCCGATTGCGCGCCTTCATCGTGTAGAAACTATCACTTCAGAGCGAGGCGGTATCTGCCGGCCATGAGTCATGCGCCCCGCCTAGTCAAAGGCAAGAGTGTATATCAGCGTCGCTATCTTTAAGAAACCGGGAAGTGAACAGAAATCGTTATCTCAAGCATAACATAACATATAAATGATTAATGTGATCATATTAGGTGAGCGAATATAGGGAAAACGATCACTTTCCCCTTGACAGTGACTGAAAACCTTATTTATTTTTGTCCGCCAACAGAGAGTTTTTCGGCAACCCGCCCAGGACTCCTGACCTCGATGGAGGTTTTCATGAAAAGTATCAGCCGTCGCCTGGGGCTCATCGCGAGCTCAGCCCTGATCCTTTCTCTGCTGTCAGCCCCGATGCCTCTGGCAGCGCAGAACTCCCAAGGAACCATTCTGGGACATGTAGTGGACTCGACCGGAGCGGCCGTCTCTGGCGCCACGGTGACCATCACAAACCCGGCCACCTCCCTAAAGACGACGACCAAAACTAGTTCGATCGGCGACTTCGTGTTTGTGAACGTGATTCCTGGGAACTACAGGCTGGCCGTCGAGGCTTCGGGCTTCAAGAAGGCTGAAGCACCCAACCTCAAGCTCGACGTCGACGCGACTCTGCGCCAGGATTTCCGCCTGGAAGTGGGAGGGATTGCCGAGGAGATGACGGTCACCTCTGAGACCCAAATGGTGCAGACGGACAGCGCGAGCTCAGGTGAGGTAATTCCCGGAAAGCTGATCGATGATCTGCCCATATCTGGCCGCGACTTTACAAACCTCCTGCGGATCCAGGCTGGTGCGACAGAAGTGCAGGGAAGTTCCACACTCTACTGGGCCCAACATGGACTGAACAAGGATTTCACCTCGGTCAGCGTAAACGGTGCTCGAACCGAATCCGTAAGTTACCTGGTCGATGGTGTCTCGGATAACGACCAATACTTCTCTACTGCCAACAATATTCCGACCTCCGGGTCCATTCAGGAATTCAAGGTTCAGAACGGTCTGTATTCTGCTGAGTACGGCCAGGGATCTGCACAGGTCAACGTGGCTATCAAGAACGGTACGAATCAGTTTCACGGCACGTTGTACGACTACATCCAAAACGACATTTTCGCGCCGCGAAATCCGATGTATGCGTATGACAACACATTCTACGGGACGCCATTGCCAAGTAAGAGCCAACTGGTACAGAACCAATACGGCTTTACATTCGGCGGGCCGGTATTGATACCGAAGCTATACAACGGACGCAATAAGACATTCTTCTTTTACTCATATGAGGCTGGCCGACGCCGCACGAGCCAGCTAGGAAACGCCTTCGTGCCAACGGCAGCGGAGCGAAATGGCGACTTCTCTGACTGGACCGATGCAAACGGCAAAGTGCTCCCGATTTACGATCCAACTACGGAAGTAGGAGGCGATCCCACCACTCGGACTGCGTTCCCTGGCAACAAGATTTCCAACATAAGCGCAATCGCGAAGAACTACATGACCTTGCTGCCGCAGCCCAACGTTTCTGGCTTCAGCGGGGCTTCCTGCGCGCAGTCGAACGCCGGAGGCGGAGGGTCCGGTAGCTGCGCGAACTATATCGCCTCGTTGAGCAATCCTTACGATACCGACAACGATACGTTTCGCCTGGATGAGAATCTGGGAGATCGAGACCAGTTCTATTTCACCGGAGTTCTCGGCGAACAGAAATTCCACAATCCCAGCGTCATGCCGCTGACAGGCGAATTGAAGTATCAGCGCAACAAGCTGATGGGCTTCAATTGGCAGCACACCCTCACTTCCTCGACTATCAACTCGTTTCGCGTGGGCTACAACTGGATGGACTGGCGAAACGGTTCTGATTCAGCGAATGGTTCCAATTACGGCCAGAATCTCGGTTTCGCCAATGTGCCTGGCAATCCTAATCTCTGGGGCGTTCCGAACATCGTTTACAACGGCTACCAGCCGATTGGGAACACGAACTCGGGCTGGACGCAAAAAGAAAATAACTACGAATTGGTGGACAATCTCAAGTGGGTCCACGGACGGCACATGCTGACGATGGGTGTTGATATCCGTCGTTACATGCTGAACATGATTGCGGCCTTCGGCTCCACCGGACAAGTCAACTTCAACGGTTCTTACACGTCCAATAATCCTGCACTATTCGGCCAGAACGCCTATTCCACGGCAGGAGGAGGAAGTGCGATCGCTGACTTCCTTCTCGGCGATCCCAGCAGTGTGAGTGGCCCCGCGCCCGGCGGCTCTGACCGATTTGATGTGCGTGCGACGAACTGGAACTTCTTCGTCCAGGACGATTTTCGTGTCACATCACGATTAACTCTTAATCTCGGCCTGCGATATGAGATTCCGCCTGCGTATCACGACATCCACAACAGCGGCGCTCAACTCGACATGACGAACGGTGGCGGATTCCTGTGGGCGAATAAGGATACGGTCGCTGCCATTCAAGCTGCCGGATCCGGGGCAGGAACGGGTTATATCCAAAGCCTGGCTCGCTGCTGCGTAGACAACAAGCTGGTCGCTCCCGATCACAAGGATCTGGCGCCACGCATCGGAATTTCCTGGCGGCCCCTTAGCACCGATCGCCTCGTTGTTCGTGCTGGATACGGCCTCTTCTACGATCTGCAAAACCAGTGGTACGGTTTGACTACGTACGACAACATCAGCACTTACATTGGGGCTTCGGCGTTTTATCCAACGTCGACTGGGTACACTCCCACTGCGCCGAACCCTCTTGACAGTCTCTGGCTGCCATCCACTCTGGATTACTCATTCTTCGGTGTTGGAGCGAACGGGTACCCGTACTATATTCCTTACCCACAGATCAACTGGCCCGGAAATCGTAGCCCTTACAATCAACAATGGACGGTTGGTGGGCAATATGCTTTAACGCCAAACGTTCTGCTCGACGTGAGCTACGTTGGTAGCCACTCAATCCGGCAGCCCGGCTACTGGTACTACAATGCCGCGACAATGCCCGCGATTGATGATTCATGTGACAAGTACCGCGTGGCAGCCGAGGCATCCTCTACGTGTCAGGCAGACCCCAACTTCATTCCGGCCCTTCAGCGGAACCGGTTCCCCAATATCAGTTCCCACGCCTATTCAGTTGCGAATCTTTTCAGCGGGAACTATGACTCGTTGCAGGCGCGCTTGAATCAACGCCTTTCGCGCGGGTTGCTTTATCAATTGAACTACACCTGGTCGCGGACGTTCGACAACGTTTCAGCGATCAACAACATCCCCACTGGCAGTTTGACTTTGCAGGACAATAACTGCTTCAAGTGCGACCGCGGTCCCGCATCATTCGATCAGCCGAGCCGTTTCGTTGCGAGTGGTTCGTATGAATTGCCTGTTGGCAAAGGGCGCAGATGGTCGGCGGGGCCTGCGAACTGGGTGGTGGGAGGCTGGAATTTCAGTGGGATTTACACCGTCGCGTCCGGCATGCCAGAAACTCTGTTCGACGGCCTAGGAGACTACGGAGAAGATGGCGTTCGTGCAGATCTTCGTCGTCCAAATCAAGTGGGCGATCCCCATGCGCCGGTTTTTGGCGCTCTGGATCCCAATGTCTACCAACAGGCCAACTTCAAGAGCAACATCTTTCACTGGTTCAATCCGGCAGCGTATGTCATCGGTGCAGGCAACCAGTACGGTGACGTTGGAAGAAACAGTATTCGCCAGCCGTACTTCATGAGAGGCGACATTACGCTCTCGAAGATCTTCCCAATCACAGAGAGCAAGGCTTTCGAGTACCGTCTCGAAATCTTTAACGTCTTCTCGCTTTGGCACTCCAACATCAATGGAGGTCCAAACGGCGGTGGCGGAATCCAGGGAAACCTGCAAGCAACCACCTTTGGATCTCTCGTGGGCTATAACTACGGCTCCAGCAATAACCTGCTACCGGAGAGTGAGCAGTCAGGCCTGCGGCAGCTTTGGAATCCACGTATCATTCAGATGACGGCTAAGTTTACGTTTTGAGAAAATAACCCTCCCCCATCACAGGCAAGCCGGATGTTGCTCATCGACGTCCGGCTTTTTGATGGAACGACCTTCGAGAAGATTTGATTCTCGGAGTCTGCGAAATGGCCGGTCAGTTCTCGCCAGCTGACTGTAAGCCATCGTCAACATCCATTCCGTGTCACAGCACGCGGAATGATTGTGCCAAGTTCGGCCGGTTAGCCGGAAATCCGACCGTCAGTCACATGAGGCAGAACCAGGACGTGCAATTGCAAAGATTCGTTGACAGTGTGTTAAGCTTGCGGGTTTTTTAATCGGGACATGAGAGAAGACATCGTTGTCGAGGTCTGTGTTGATTCGGTGGCATCGGCAGTCGCGGCGGAACGCGGCGGAGCAGCCCGCGTTGAGCTGTGCAGTGATCTTCTCGAGGGCGGCATTACCCCTAGCGCCGGCCTGATTGCAACGGTTCGATCGCAGATATCAATTGGCTTGCACCCGATCATTCGCCCACGCCCGGGTGATTTCTGTTACTCCGAGCAGGAAATGGAAATCATGGGCCGCGATATCGAAACCGCAAAGGAGCTGGGCGCGAATGGAGTTGTCCTCGGCATCCTAGATCCGGAAGGACGTGTCGACGTCGAGCGTACGCGACACCTTGTGGACCTGGCGAAACCGCTCTCCGTTACATTTCACCGCGCCTTTGACATGTCATCTGATATCTTCGCGGCACTGGAAGGCGTGTGCCAGACCGGCGCGAATCGAATCCTCACCTCGGGCGGTGAACAGACTTGCTTTGAGGGGATCGACACAATTGCTGCGCTGGTGAAATCTGCGGAAGGCCGCGTTGCCATCATGGCCGGCGGAGGCATCGGCCACAGAGACGCTCCTACCATCGTTGAACGTACGGGCGTTCGAGAAATCCATGTCGGCCTCAGCAGTTCTGTGGCGAGCCCGATGCGCTACCGCAATCCAAGAGTTTCCATTAGCCGAGCTTCCGGTCGCGAATACGAGCGCGGCCAAGTTCTGGAAGAAGATGTGAGAACACTGCAACGCGCGCTCTCTCTTGTGCACCGATCGCAGCCGGATCGCCGATGAGGAAATAGTGTGGCCCGTCTCAAAATATTGTCATGCTGAGCGGAGCCGGAGTGTAGCGAAGCGGAGCTCCGGCGGAGTCGAAGCATCCCTACACTGGTACAACTGCTGCGGTCAGATTTATCGCTCCGTTGGAATGACGTTGCAAAGATGAAATTTGGTCCGCATTAATCCCTAATCCCGCCCGTCAGCTCGACCACTCTCCGGCCCCCTGTGCGGCTGAGCATACATAGACGGGCGCGGAAATTCCGGTGGCATCCTTATATTTGTGAGTGATTGTTCTCTGGAACTCTTCTACAGATTCCGATTGAACGAGGCTGATCGTGCACCCACCAAACCCCCCGCCGGTCATGCGCGATCCATAAACACCGTCGCACTCAGATGCGATCTCCACGAGCAGGTCGAGTTCCCTGACACTGATTTCGTAATCGTCGCGCATGCTGTGGTGAGATTCGCACATGAGCCGCCCGAAGCCGTCTAAATCGCCCGTGCGTAGCGCGCTGGCAGCATCGAGTACACGTTGATTCTCGCTGATCACGTGCCGGCACCGCCGGTAAACCACTTCAGGCAATTCACTCTGATGTGCTTTCAGGTCCGTTAGGGTGAGGTCACGCAGCGCTCGCACGTGCGGCAAGCGCTTTCGCAGAATGCTGACTCCGGTTTCGCAGTCGGCGCGCCGCCGGTTATATTCGCCGGCGGCCGCAAGGTCGTGCTTCACCATGCTGTTGCAAATCACCAGACGCGCGTCTTGCGGAATTCTCAATGCTTCCGATTCCAAGGTTCGGCAGTCAAGCATCAGTGCGTGACCTTCCTGCCCAAACACAGCAATAAACTGATCCATGATGCCGCACCGCGTGCCCACGTACTCGTGCTCGGCCTTCTGGCACATCTTTACCAGTTCGAATTGCGAAACCTCAGAACGCGATTCGCCAAGTAAAGCCAACGCAATTGCCACCTCGAGCGACGCTGACGAACTCAATCCCGCACCCATGGGAACCTGGCCCTCGATGATCAGATTTTCCCCTGACGGCTTATGCCCCTGACTCTGAAGTACAGCAGCCACTCCGCGGACAAAATCGGACCAGTGATGCCGAGGCGGACCTGACAGTTCTTGCAGCGAAAGCTCTAATGCTTCGTCGAACTCTTCGGAGCGGACATGGATCGCACGATCCGAACGTGGGCTCACCGCCACCCACGTATAGAAGCCAATGGCAGCAGGCATCACGAACCCGTCGTTGTAGTCGGTGTGCTCCCCAATCAGATTTACGCGCCCGGGAGCCCGAAAAATACTCGGCTGTGTTCCATACGTCTGTTCAAACCGGCTGGAGAGGGTCTCTGCGGTCGACTCGTAAGTGACGGGCAGGCGCGACATTGGTTTCCTTTTCTGCTCGTTCATTCCAGCCGCGACAGATCGCCGTTTAAACGGTTAATCCAGGTCGGGCCAGCGCATCTCAGATATTACAGGAATTCTGCCAATTCGATGTCGACTCGTCGGATGCTGACCCGTCGTTCAAAAATGTTGCACGAAATCCGAACGCCTGCCAGTTTTTCCAGCGCAGGCGCCAATCGGCACCAGTAACATAGTGATCGGTCACTTTTGGGGCAGCCGTGCAACTCGGCATGGCATCCAACGCTCTGTAACATCGGAAGGTTGTGAGCCGATGAGATTTGTTCGAACGATTCCGATAGCCGTTTTCCTTTGTGCAGTTCCCTGCATTATCGCGCAGCAAGCTGCTGAACTCACAACCCCTGCTCAAGGTCACAACCTGAGCCTTGACCAAATCCTGAACAATCTTGAGCAGCGCAATGCCCAGCGGGCTGCAGCCTTGGAACAATTCGAAGGCACGCGCGTGTATCGCATGGAATACCACGGCTTTCCCAGCGATCGCGACGCGGAAATGGTGGTCAAGGTCAATTTTCGCGCGCCGAGTACGAAGCAGTTCACCGTTGTCTCAGAGACCGGCTCCAAGTTCGTTATTGATCGCATCTTCAAGAAGCTGCTGGAGGGGGAGCTTGAGGCTTCCCAGGGAGACAATCGCGACGATATAGCGCTCACACGCAAGAACTACGAGTTTGAGCTTGCCGGATTTGAGACGAGTCCCGACGGCGGTGGCCGATATGTCTTAAAACTGATTCCCAGGACGAGAAACAAATTCCTCTATCGCGGTACCATCTGGGTCGACGCAAGGGATTTTGCTGTAGTTCGTATCGAAGGAGAGCCCGGCAAGAATCCTTCGATGTGGATCAAGAAGACCGACATCGCGCACAGCTATAAAAAGGTGAACGATTTTTGGCTTCCTGCCGAGAATCACACCGAGAGCTTCATTCGTTTCGGCGGAAAAGCGACTCTCTCGATCGTGTACCAGGATTACAAGATCATCAAAGCAACTCCGCTGGATTCAGTCCCGTCGATAAGCCTGTCTGGGGATTCGTCTTTGGACGGTTTTTCGAACTCGGACCCCAAGGTATGGACCAATCTCATGGTCCCAAGACAAGCGTCTCACTAGTCCGGAGCCCTTCAATCTCCAGTGCCGTGATGCGTCGGAAGACTATCGGCTAGAAGTAGCCTCCTAAGACCGCCCTCCGCTTGACCCCATTTCCACCCCGATGTTAGCTTCGCCCTACACGTGACTTCGTTGGAGAAATCCCTCTGAGCCCGGCAGAGCGGCGTTTTCAAGTCGAACTCAGCCGGCGAGCCTTTCTTTCCCGGTTCTGTCAATTCACCGGCGCCACCTTCGTTCCGGCAGGTTTATGGAGAGGCCTTCCTGGAATGAGGCCCCCGGCTCAGCAAGGCGATGCCTTCTCTTCTACCTTCCATCTGCAACCGCACTACATCACCGAGCGGCCGCTCGATGCAACCTTGCGTAAAGTTCGTCCGGAAATTGATCGCTTTCCTGCCGAGGTGTATGCGGATCGAATCGAAAAAATTCTTGCCGCATGGAGTCAGGGCCTCAAGAACTCTCCACGAAACCTGCAGGTCATAGCAACGAGCTTCAATGCCAATTTCTCGGGTACCTCGTCCAAGCCAACAGAGTTGCGTGCAGTGCGCACCTCTCCTGCTCTCCACGTGCATAACTGCACATTCGGAGCTAGTGCGGCGCTCGGCGGAAACGCTTTCCTGCAAGCCTGGCAATCTGCCTTGGGCGATCTTTTGAGGATTGACACCGCCGAGTTCCAAATCACAAAGATCGAAGCCGGAGAGCATGGTGCGACTGGAGAGACTCCCAAGCAGGTTCATACCGATGTACGCTACGAGATCATTGGTTCTGGACAGGGCTTCCATCGGGAGCAGCGGCTTGGCACCTGGCGCCTGAAGTGGGAACCTTCGCCGTCTGGCGAGTTTCAGGTTTCAAACTGGCAAGTGCTCGACGAAACCCGGGCGCGATCGAACTCGCCCTTCTATGTCGACGTGACCGCAGCTGCAGTCGGCAACAATTCTTCTTATTCTGAGCAACTCCTGCACGGCACCGACTATTGGCGAACCGTGATTGACGGAGCCTGCGGCATCGATATCTACGGACACAACGGAGTTTCCGTCGCCGACATCGACAACGATGGCTTCGACGATCTCTACATCTGCCAGACTGCGGGACTTCCCAATCGTCTCTACCGCAATCGCGGTGATGGCACCTTCGAGGACATTACGGAATCCTCTGGCCTGGGGATTCTGGAAAACACTGTCTGCGCTCTCTTTGCCGATTACGATAACGATGGTCATCAAGATGTCATTCTTGTTCGCAACAGCGGTCCGCTGCTGTTCCTGAATCAGGGTGGCGGAAAGTTCCACCTAAAGCCGGACGCATTTAAGTTCGCCCACCCACCACAGGGGACTTTCACCGGCGCAGCGGTTGCGGACTACGACCGCGACGGTTGGCTCGACATTTATTTTTGCCTTTACTCCTACTATCAAGGCACCGGCCAATACAAATATCCGTCTCCGTACCACGATGCAGAAAACGGGCCGCCGAATTTCATGATGCGCAACAATCGTGACCGCACGTTTCGCGATGTGACCGCAAAATCTGGCCTCGACAAGAACAATACTCGCTATAGCTTTTGCTGCGGATGGGGTGACTTCAATGCCGATGGCTGGCCCGATCTTTACGTAGTTAACGACTTTGGCAGAAAGAATCTGTATCGCAATAACGGCGATGGAACTTTTACCGACGTGGCTCCACAACAGGAGGTCGAAGACGTGGGTGCCGGCATGAGTGTCAGCTGGCTCGACTACGACAACGATGGCGGTCAGGACCTTTACGTCGCGAATATGTGGACTGCGGCAGGGGTTCGCATTTCGATGCTCGATTCGTTCAAATCGGATTCTGACCCCAGGGTACGGGCCCTCTATCACAAGCATGCGATGGGGAACTCTCTGTTGCGCAATCGCGGGAGCAAATTCCAAGATGTTACGAATGCTGCGGGAGTCGGAATCGGCCGCTGGGCCTGGGCTTCCGACGCGTTCGATTTTGACCACGACGGCTTCGCTGATCTGTACGTCGTAAACGGCATGGTATCTGGTCCGTCGCGCGATGACCTGAATAGTTTCTTCTGGCGGCAGGTCGTCGCAAACTCTCCCGACAACGCTGGCTCTACACATGATTACGAGCAGGGATGGAACGCCATCAACGAATTGATCCGCTCCGATGGCACCTGGAGTGGTTATGAGCGGAATGTCTTCTACGCCAACAATCATGATGGAACCTTTTCGGACGTTTCAGCCGCAGTCGGGTTGGATTTCATCGAAGACGGCCGTTCTTTCGCGGTTGCCGATTTCGATCACGACGGAAGACAGGAAGTTTTTCTCAAGAACCGAAACGCTCCGCAACTGCGCATTTTGAAGAATGTCCAGCGCGATTTGCCGCCATCGATCGCGTTTCGCATTCAGGGAGTAAAAAGCAATCGCGACGCGATTGGCGCTGCCATAACAATTGAGACCGACAAGGGCCGCCAGACACGAATGCTGCAAGCTGGATCCGGGTTCCTCGCCCAACACAGTAAAGAAGTATTCTTCGGTCTCGGAGAAGCAACAGGGCCAGTCCGGGCATCAATTCGATGGCCGAGCGGGCTTGTCCAGGAACTCCACAACCTGCCAATCAACAACCGGATCTGGGTCGTTGAAGATGCGGAGCCGAATCGCATAGAGCCATTTCAGAGCACATCACAACCAAAGCCAGAGTCCATCGTTCAGATCCAAAAGGAAGAGCTTCCAGCCAAAGTTGAGACCTGGCTTCTGGCGCCGGTTCCCGCGCCCAACTTTTCCGGCACGGATCAATCTGGCCAACAGCTGTCGCTTTCAGAATTCAAAGGCAAGCCCGTTCTGCTCAACTTCTGGACTACGAAGTCGCGGGAGTGTCGTGACACCCTGGTGATGCTCGAACGCAACCACCCTCGCTGGCGGGCACAAGAACTAATAGCTCTATGCTTCAATGTGGATAATATCGCGGTCGAAACAACTCGCGCAGAACATCCTGACAACGAGACTCTTGACGCCTTTCTTTGTGAACGGCATTTTAATATTCCGATCCTGCGCTGCTCCAATGACACCGCTGCTGTGTACAACATTCTCTATCGGCAACTCTTTGACCGACATCGCGATCTGACACTCCCAACATCATTCCTCATCAACGCCGATGGCTATATCGTGAAGGTGTATCAGGGCGTGATCGCCCCTGACCATGTTACGCAGGACTTTCGCAAGATTCCCAACACAGACGCGGAGCGTTTGGCCCGGGCCTTACCGTTCCCGAGCACAAAATACTCGCTGGAGTTTGGTCGAAACAATCTTTCTTTGGGTGCATTGTTTTTTCAGCGCGGATACCTTGATCAGGCTGAAGTCGCGTTTCAAATGACGCTACGCGACGACCCGAACAGTGCGGAGGCTCTGTACGGGATCGGCAGCGTCTACCTCAATCAAAACAAGAATGCCGTTGCCCGCGAAACGTTCGAGCGCTGCGTGAAGCTGAAACCAACTTATCCCGACACGCTGCCCGACGCGTGGAATAACCTCGGGGTCATCGCTACGCGTGAAAACCGCGTCGATGACGCCATCGCAGATTTCAAGAAGGCGTTGAGCATCAATCCGCGTCATCTGTTATCGCTCGACAACCTAGGGAATGCCTACCGTCTTCAAAAACGCTGGAGTGATGCGCGGACTGTTCTAGAGAAGGCGGTCGAAGTTGGACCCGAAGATCCGGAAGCCAACTACAGCTTGGGAATGGTCTTCGCGCAAGCCAATGACACAGCCAAGGCATACGACTATCTGCAGCGCGCACTGAAAGCGCGTCCTGCCTATCCCGAGGCGCTGAATAATCTGGGCGTGCTCTACCTCATGACCAACCGCCGCGACCAGGCTGTAGCGAGCTTTGAGCGCTCGATTCAAATTGCCCCGGCGTTTGACCAAGCCTATTTAAACCTTGCCCGCGTGTACGCAATGGAGGGCGCGGGCGACAAGGCCCGAGGTCTGTTGCTTGAATTGCTAAAACACCATCCCGATCACCCGCAAGCCAAGCAGATGCTGGAAAAACTGGAGTAGTGGCCAGAAGCAGATCTGAAGATCCTTCGTGAACCTTAGTGTCCTTGGTGGTCAAGGCTTTGGGGTAGGCGTGCTCAAAAGTTCCACAAATTCCCGATAGAACTTCTGCGTATCCAGATCATCCTGAACTTCAGCCAGAGACCCGACGATCTTCGGCTTATCGTGCTCAGACCAACTCAGTGTGTCCCCATATGCCGCGCCATGATTGAGGTTCACATCGAGATAGCGCGTGTTTTTCGCCGTGATAATGCTCGGATCAAGCCAAGCGACCGCGGCGAGTTCATCCCAAAGATAGTTGTACTGCCCGTGCAGCCGCGCGTATTTCGCGACGTATTCTGCCGCCGGCGAGCTTGCCGGCTTTAGTCTGTCGATGAGTTCTTGCGTGAATCGCGTTTTCACCGAGATGTCGACCGTCGTACAAACGATCTTCTTCCAGGGAGCCATGAGCGCCACATGGGTCGCCTCCGGATCGAACCACAAATTGAATTCGCGCCGCGGAGTGTTCACGAATTCCGGATCGTCCGTCGTCGGATTCAGGCTGCCGCCCATGAATACCAATTCCTTCGCCAGGCTCGGAAACTCCGGATCGAGGGCGATCGCCAAGGCGAGATTGGTCATCGGCCCGCCTTCGTAGATCGTCACCTCGTGCGGATACTTGCGAACCATCCGCACCATGAAATGTGCCGCATCTTCCTCTGACGGTTTAGTCGTTGCCCTCCCCTCGGGCATTTCGCCAAGTTGGTCTGCGGGATGAAACAGACGGGGCGTCCACGCTCCGAGCCAGGAGACCGAGCCGTATTGTTGCTCCCAAAGCTCGGTTTCGTCTTTGCGCCGCACCAGCGGATACTCCGCTCCCGGCACGACCGGTATATCGGTGCGGCCAATGATCTCGAGCGTCCGCAGCGTATGCGCCACTTCATCCTTCAGCCACGCGTCACCGGTCACTATAGTGACGCCGAGCACCTCAGTCTGCGGCGACTGAATCAGGAGCAGGATCGACTGCTGATCGGTCCCCGCCGGACCTGCCGCGTCCTGATCGATAATGATCTTCCTTTTCACGGAAGACTGGCCAACCGAAAGGAGAGAAGAGAAACAGAGAAGGCCAGCAAACAAGAACGAGCTCGATCGAGAGGTGAGATGAATGTGCATAGGAGTGGCGAAGCACAGCATTGTATTTCTTTGAGCAAATCGTGCCAACCTGGCCCCACGCCCACGTTGCCGATACCCTCTAAGAACGCTAGAATCCGCGAAGGGCAAGGATTCCACCATGGCGGGGCGAGGCTTGCGAATTCCCGGTTTTCAGCGAAGAAAAAGTTGGATGCATCTGACGCTGGTAGGCCATGTCCTCCTCTTATTCTTGGCGATCTTGTCGCTGGCTGCTCAGCAGAAGGGACCATCCGCTTCACTCCACGGAACGATCCGCGATTCCCAAGGTAGGCCGGTCGCGAACGTATCGGTTTCGTTGAAAGAAAAGAACTCGGTGCAGGTAAAGTCCGCATCAACCGATGAGCGGGGACATTACGCGTTTACAGGTTTGTCAGCAGGCGCCTATTCCGTTCACGCCGCCAAGAGTGGCTCAGGCGATGGAGACATCAGCTCCGTCTTGCTTGCTGAGCGCGAAGACAAGAACGTTGATCTTGTGGTCTCAACCGCCGGCGCGCCTCAGTTCTTCGATGAACCTCAATTCAGCGTCTCTGGCGTTACCGACACAACCAGTCTCGGAGGGCATGGCTCAGACACCGTAGTCCGCACTCGCGATTCGATTGCGAAAGATACCACCGCGTTGAGCAAGGCCGACGCCGGACCTTCAGAGGTCGCGCCTGAAGTCGCCAACTTGTTGCGAGGCGGCAACTACGCCGAAGCCCGTGACCAGGTGAGCCGCCTGCTCTCCCGCCAGGACACAGCCGCACTCCATCATCTGCTCGGCTCGATCGACGAAAAACTCGGCAATTCTCTCAGTGCCGTACACGAATACCAACACGCTGCTCAGATGGATCCGACCGAACCATACATCTTCGACTGGGCATCCGAACTGTTGTTGCACCATGCTCCCGAACCGGCGGCAGAAGTGTTTGACAAAGGCACGAAGGTGTATCCGCAATCGACGCGTATGTGGATCGGACTAGGCGCCACCTCGTTCGCCCGTGGCTCCAACGAGCAGGCCATCCGGCAAGTATCTGCTGCCTCGGATCTCAACCCTGGCGATCCCGCGCCGTACCTCTTTCTTGGGAAAATGCAGCATGTCGAAAAGAACCCTTCTGGCGAGGTACTTGAAAAGTTGCACCGCTTCGTCACTTTGCAACCGCAAAATGCGCAGGCAAATTATTACTACGCGGTTGCGCTCTGGAAGAACCGCGGCCCGCTGGATACATCTCGCGCAACGCAGGCCGAATCTCTCCTGGCAAATTCCATTCGTCTCGATCCAGAATTTGCCGACGCCGAGCTTCAGCTGGGAATCGTCCACGCGGATCAGGGCGATTTCTCGGGTGCGATTCCGCATTATCAGCGTGCGATCCAGATCGCTCCACAGACAGAGGAAGCGCACTTCCGCCTGGCGCAGGCCTATCGCCAGGCTGGTCAGCCAGAGAAGTCTAAAGAAGAGTTGCTTCTCTACCAGAAGCTTTCCAAAGAATCATCCGCAAAACTTGACCGCGAGCGCCGCGAAATCCGCCAGTTTGTGTATACATTGCGTGATCAGTCCTCTCCCCGCGTGCAGTGAACTCCGGAGCATTCTGCGTGGATTTTACTGTCGAGTTCGCAAAGAAATGCCGCTGAGGTCGCGGAGAAAAGCACGTCTGAATAACGCAACTGGGCTGCGTCTCCGCCGTTGCCTGTGTTACACTTTTTAATTCATAACAAACAACTGAGTTGCGCCCAGCGCTGCTTACCCTTACATGCTTTTTTCCAAAGAATATGTGGGCTATTTGGCCCGCGAAGTCACTAAGAAGTTGATTGCAGGCAAGTTCATCGAGGCCTCTGCGATCCCGGTAGTGACCGAACGCGTGCACGCCGCGCTCCTCGAAGAACTATCTCTCGAAGACCGCATCAACGACGAAGTCCGCGTCATTCTTGAAGCCTATTCCGACGAAATGCGTAATACCGGGGCCAACTATCAGGAGATGTTCCGCAAAGTGAAGAACGAACTCGTTCGCAAGTACAAGGCGGTGTTGTGAGACTCAGCCGCGACAAAGTGAACGTGCTGGCCCGCGCCGTTTCTGACGTTCTCAAGCAGTTGGACGAAGTCGAGTTCATTGAAGACCCAAACACCATCCGTCAGGAAACCCGCAAGATCCTCGAAGACCTGCTCAATCAGGAAGCCAAAATCGACATCGCCGCCCGCCAGAAAATCGACACCCAGAAGCGGACGATCCTTGAAGGCTCGCAAGAGTGGGACATCCTCTACCGCAAGTATTACAACGAGGAAGTCAAGAAGTTGGGCGTGTAATTGTCCATTTTCTATCGGATCTGCCAATAACGTTTGTCCCTCCTGCACGTCTGTTCTGAAGATTCTGGAGCGCCTATGAAGCTATCGGTGTGCCGCGTTCTGTTCGTGGCTTTTGCCATCTCCGCATTGACTGCCGCTTTGGCGCAGGATATGGCGCCACCCGTCCCACAGAAACTTGTGGTGCATTCCAACATTCTCAATGAAGATCGCACGATTTGGGTGCGGACCCCACACGGTTACGAACTGGGGAAAGACGTGCTTCCGGTGCTGTATCTCACTGATGGCGATGGCCACATCAACGAGATCGGGAACTCCATCGATTTTCTCGTCGACAACGGACGCATGCCGTCACTCATCGTGGTGGGCATTGCCAATACGGATCGCACCCGCGATCTCACACCCACCCATTCGGACGAGAAAGATTCCGCGGGAAAAGAGACGTCGCCGACCAGCGGTGGTGGCGACCGCTTCTTCGATTTCATCCATACCGAGCTCATGCCGGAGATCGAAAAGCGCTACCGCACGGCGCCCTACCGCATCTTTGCCGGACACTCGCTTGGCGGCCTCATGGCCATCCACATTCTGACCTCGCGACCCGACATGTTTCAGGCTTACATCGCGGTAAGCCCCAGCCTCTGGTGGGAGAAACAGACGACTCTGCATCAGGCACAGGCATTCTTTGCCGCGCATGACGAACTCAACAAAACGCTCTTTTTCTCGTTGGGAAACGAGGGTACGAACATGCAAGCCGGGTTCGATGGGCTGAACAAGACCCTGACCGCCAGAGCCCCAAAAGACTTCCACTGGGAGTCGGCGCGATTCCCCGACGAAAACCACGGCTCGACGGTGCTGCGCGCGCACTACGCCGCCTTGCGCAGCATCTTTGCCGGATGGGAGATGCCGCGCGACGACAACGGAATGCCCATCGGCGGGATGAACGGCATCGAGCAACACTACCGCGAACTTTCGCACACTTATGGCTACACGGTTCCCGTGCCGGAGAATCTGATCAACAATCTCGGCTACCGACTGATGGGTGATAAAAAAATCGAGGAAGCGATCGCTGCTTTTCAGCGCAATGTGGCGCTCTATCCAGGCTCCGCCAACGTTTATGACAGCCTAGCGGACGGATACGAGAGTGCGGGTAAGCTGAACCTCGCCCTGCAGAACTGTCAGAAGGCCGTTGAGGTCGGGACAAAGACAAACGATAAGAATCTTGACCAATTCAAAGATCACCTGAAGCACGTCACGGAGAACGTGAAAGCTGCGGGCGCCAAAGCTACGGGACAAAAATAGCGCATTTAGTGCAGGGAGAGTACAGCTATTGAGCGGACCGAAGCTCGATGCTGATCAGATTGCGCACGGACCGGGCAGGCCGCTTATCCTCGGTCACAACCAGCTTGAATGGGCCGTTGTGCACATCGAGTGGCTTGCCATCTATACCATCCGCGACGATGACTTCGCCCGGATGGAAGCTTGGATCGATCTCACCGAGCGCCAGTACTGATTTGTAACCGTCAGACCCGCTCGCGACCACGTAGTTGGCTAGCGCCTTGCCACGAAGGGCATCGCCCAAGGGCGCGCCCAACTTCGCGAGTAGATCGGCGAGCCGGACACCAGAATAGGTTTCGTCTGCGTTGCTGTGAGTATTGTGGAACGTCACCGCAATATGGGGTAACGCCTTCAGTTCGGTAGCGTTTAACCGCAGTGGCTCGTGCGAAGTAGCGGTCAGCACGAGATCACTAGTTTGTGATGCTGAGGGCGCGGGCTGCTGCGCAACCAGATTCCCTGCGGCAAGCAGCCAAGCTACGATAAGAGAGATGCGTTGCGACTGGACACCGCGAAAGCGGCTGTCCCACCTGAACCACTGCGTTCGCATGCCGAAAGCATACCTTAACCCGGACCTTATCGCCGTCGTGAAGCATACGGCGGCCGAAGTCGGATTCGACCTATCAGGAATTGCCCCAGCCGGCGATGCGCCGGAGCTCAAATCATTTCCTGCATGGATCGCTGCCGGCCGCGCGGGCGAAATGAAGTACATGGAATCGCGCGACGAACAAGGCGAGCTTAAGCGCGCATCGCTTTCCCGTGTTGCGCCTTGGGCTAAGAGCGTGATCGTATGCGCACTCAACTACAACACCGATCATCCCTATTCAACGCAGGTCAGCGATCCCGTGCGCGGGTGGATCTCGCGCTATGCCTGGAGCCACGAGGACTATCACGATGCCGTGTTGCGCCGCTTGAAACAGGTCGAGGACGCTCTGCATGACGCGACAGCCGACACTGATCCGAACCTCATCACCCGCAGCTACGTCGATACTGGCCCGATCGTCGAGCGGGTCTTCGCGAAATATGCTGGCGTTGGCTGGATCGGCAAGAACACATGCATCCTCAATCAGAAAAAAGGTTCGTGGCTCTTCCTGGGCGTTATTCTCACTTCTCTCGAACTGACTCCCGACATGCCCGCGCCCGATCGGTGCGGATCCTGCACGCGCTGCATCGAAGCCTGCCCGACGGATGCGCTGATCGCGCCGTATCAGCTCGATTCGAATCGCTGCATCTCATACCTCACGATCGAAAAACGTGGTTCGCTCCCGGAGGACCTGCGCTCAGGCATGGGCCGCCACGTCTTCGGCTGCGACATATGTCAGGACGTCTGCCCGTGGAACCGGAAAGCACCGGCCACAACCGAGCCCGAGTTCCATGCTCGCCCAGGCTTGGTCAATCCTTCTCTCGATTGGCTCGCTGGGATCTCCGAAGAAGAATTCCGCACGGCCTTTCGCGGCTCCCCGATCAGTCGGGCCAAGCGGTCTGGCCTCCGCCGCAACGCTGTAATCGCGATGGGCAATAGTCGACGAAAGGAATTCCTGCCCATACTGGAGAGGTTGGCGCACGACGATGACGAAATCGTCGCGGAAAGTGCCCGCTGGGCACTCTTGCAGTTTCAGGAAGATACCAGCCCCGATTCCGCACACGCAGGCGGTCTTGAAACCTCTGAGTAGCGATTTTTCGCCATCCATTCTCCTGTTAATAGCGTGGAAGTATACAGAACTTCAGTAACTAGTTTTTTAGCTTCGCAGCAACTAATCTTCCGCTAAAGGGTTCTCACTAAGCAGGTTAGACTGGGGAGTCGTCTGAGTGAGAGGGTACTGGGGCCAAATTCGTTGCTCGCGTCGAGCGATCGGTACGATCGTCGTGCTGATGTTCGCCTGTACCGTTTTGTCCAGTGCTTCGGCCACTCTTTTGTTGGAAGAGCCCTACGGCAAGTTGGGATTCTTCACCGCCGCCGGGCACGCCGCCGTTTACCTTTCGAATGTCTGCGCTGAGACCCCGTTGCAGCTCAGGCCATGCCATCCCGGTGAGACTGGAGTTGTGATCAGCCGGTACAACGGCGTCGGCGGTTACGATTGGGTCGCCATCCCACTTATCCCGTATCTGTATGCAGTAGAACGCCCGGAAGAGATTCCGCTCTTCGCCGATGCGAAGATGACGGCCTTCTTGCGCGACCGCTACCGCCGCAAACACCTTGCAAACATCGCCCCCGATCTCGAGAGCGGTGGGACTCCGGGTGGGAATTGGTATGAGCTCGTCGGCTCTTCCTATGACCGAACCATCTACGGTTTTGAAATCGAGACAACGCGGGAACAGGACTTGGCGCTGATCAGCAAACTGAATGCGTCTGCCAACGTCTCCCATTTCCACACCATTTCCCAAAATTGCGCGGATTTCGCCAAAAGCATCATCAACTTCTACTATCCGAAGGCGCTGCATCGCAGTGTTGTCGCCGACATTGGGATGACAACTCCCAAGCAGATGGCGAAGATGTTGATCAAGTACAGCGCGCACCATCCACAGCTCAAGTTTTCGCGAGTCGTCATATCGCAGGTTCCCGGCAGCATCCCTCGCAGTTCCACGGTGCATGGCGTGGTCGATGCTTTCTTCACATCGAAGAAGTACATCGTCCCCAGTGCCGTGGTGAGCCCTATCTTTGCGGGATGCGTGGCGGCGGTCTATGTCGGGACAGGCGCCGAGCATTTTGATCCAGCCCGCAATGCGATGGTTTTTGTCGTTGGTGAACAGCCGCAAGCCCCACTCGATCGCGAAGATCTCCGCGCCTATCAGCACGAGCTTAAGCATCTTCTTGCAGGCGCATATCCGGAAAACGGCCGCAATGCTGAGAAGACTTGGGCCAAACTGCAGTCCAAGGCGCAGAGCACTGTCGACGATGAAGGTATGCCCGCTCTTGCAATGCAGGTTGATGGCGGCCGTGTTGAAGTTGGAATTGCCGCCGGTAATGTGACGAACGGCAACGCACCGCCGGAACTGTTGCGGCAGTTGATCGAAGCCCGGTTGCAAGCGGAGTTACACCGATCTCCTCACGGCATCACCGAGACCGAAGTGGCGCGCGATTGGGAACTCCTTTATCGTGCACTGGGCAGAGGTGAAACGGCCCAGACCACGCGCGTGCTAACGCGCGTGGAAACCACCCGCGGCAACCGACCCTAAACCTTTACTGCTCCTGTGGTGGATGCGGAGGCATCCCCGATCCCGGGATCGGAGGTTGCCCTGGAGGCTGGTTCTGCTGAAGCTGTAACTGCCTCTGCTGCATCTCCTGCAGCATTTGTTGCGGCGTCTTAACTCCCGGATTTTCCTGAGGTTGTTCGGCTTCAGCTCCGTTCTGATCGTTGCTGTTGTCGTCCGGAGGAGTCACCTCTTCGGCGGGTTCTTCATTTGCGTCAGGAGGAGGTTCCTGTTGAGGGACATTGAAAGCAACCGGCGGTACCACTCCCGGTGCCTGCATTCCCGCCTGCTGCATGCCCTGTCCGGGCTCGCCTGGTTGGGGATTATTAGGCGTAATGTCTGGTGCGCCGGTCTTGGCAACCAGCACGACACGTGTCAGACCGTTCTGATCTCCAGGCGCGCCTAACAACACATAGTTGAAGCGCGACCCGTTTAGCAACTGGGCCATTACCTCACGCGCAGGACCGGGCCCCAACTTGGTTACCACTCGCTCGGGTGCGGCCGGCACATCGATTTCAGCACCCGTCTGCTTTTTCACGGCCCGAAGAATCTCAGCCAGCGTGGAATTCGGAGCAACAATCGTCAGTTGGTTATTCTGAAAAGTCACCTGCGGAGGCACTGCGGCAATCGAATCCAGCGGAATCTGCTGGACTGGCCCGGTAGGCCCGGACGGCAGCGGCGGTGGCAGCGGCTTCTTCGTTTTCTTGCGACTTTGAGCGGGGGTGGCTGACTTGTGACTTTGAGCGGGCAGAGCTAAGCCAGTGCTGAACAGGCAAAGAACCGCGGCCATCAAAACGGTTCCGTTCAGCTTCGTCCAAAGTGATCTTGCACCCATAGCCACTCCTCTCAGCACACTGGTGTTATAAGGGGGGAAACTTCGCGAGGCAACTTCTTAGAATTTTAGCACCCGTGAAGGTCGCGTGTTTGGCAGGTTAATCCCGTCGCTAGAACGATCCAAGCCTACTCTCTTGCGCAGTTGGATGCCATAGCACGAAAAGGAGATGGAAGGGTTGGAGAAATGATTGCAGTCAACCATTTCCGCCAACAGAAAATCTTATGCTAGGCACGAAGCAGCAAGCGTAAGCTGAATGCCAAAACCTGCAAGTTACTGGAAGTAAAGGCAAAATCCCATGAACCCGACTCCGCTCCGCCAAGGTTCGCTCGCTTTGCTTGTTGTCTTTCTGGCCCCATTTCTCATTTCGGCAGCTTCTGCCCAGACCTGCCAGACTTCGGCCGACATGGATGCCGCAGCTCGTACCGCTATTACAAACGCCGGTCAGCGCTATTTTGGGATGGCAAGCAAGAGCGACGCGGCGTCTCTAAAACAAAACTCCATCCCCAGCCTCGCCTCAGACTTCGGTGGAGTTGAGAACTTGATCAAGGAACGGCAGCCCGATCTCGCCGGCGCTCAGGCCGTCATCAAGAACGCATTCTTGCTCGATAACGAGCAAGGGACGCAAAGCGGTCGAGAAGAGTTTTATTGTGGCGTCTTCGGCAAGAATGGCCAAACCGCCAATAGTGCCGCTTTCTATCTGGACAATCTTCCGCCCGCAAAGTACGCCGTCGTGTTGATGGATGCCACCTCGCCTAAAGGCCGCACCATGTTCTCGGAAGTGCTTCAGCAAATGGGAAACGAATGGAAACTCGGCGGTCTTTATATCAAGTCCGCACAAGTTGCCGGACACGACAGCGACTGGTTTCTAACTCAAGCCCGCCAGTACAAAGCCAAAGGTCAAACGCACAACGCGTGGTTCTACTATCAGCAAGCGCGCAGCCTGATTTCACCGCTGCCCTTCATGAGCACACTGGCGACGGACAAGTTCTATGACGAATCGCAAAGCTTGCAGCCCGCCGACCTGCCAGCAAGCGGTAAGACCGTTGAACTAGCCGCAGGCGGTTCCACGTTCAAATTGTCTGCGGTGTTTCCTGAGATCGTGGGCAACGATCTGGATCTTATCGTTCGTTATCAATCTGCCAATGTCTCCAATGCAAACCTGGCCTATCAGGACAACCTTAACGTGATCAAAGCCCTGGTCATGAAATATCCGGAGGTTCGAGATGCTTTCGCGGCAGTTGTGGCACGCGCCGTCGATGCTAGCGGCCGCGATTATGGAACGTTGCTGGCGATGAAAGATGTGAAGTAGAGATGGGGCGGGTTTTCGTGGAAGAGCGGCGCTTCAGCGCCGCGTCAGCGAGACAATACAATCCGGCCTTTAGGCCCCGCATATAGATTGCTCTAGGAGTTCACCTGCTCCAGCACGCACTCTTCCGGATCTTTATCATCCCTCAGCCCGAGAAAAACTGGGGCCCTTAATTTCGACCCGCTGCCAGTATTCGTGCCTTCGGTCCACTCCGTGTATTCGACTTCGGCCACCAGTTCAGGCTTAACCCACATGACTTTCCGCAAAGCCTCGACTTCTCCGTAGAACGGATTGGTTTTGGTCTCCAGCTTCTTCAAGGTCTTGAATAATTCCGCGAGCAGCTTCTGGTCGAAGCCACTCCCCACCTGTCCCACATGAATGAGCCGCTGTTCCTTGTCGTACAGGCCAAGAACGAGCGATCCGAAATGCGCGCGGGTACCTTCCGGCTCGGTGTAACCGCCAACCACGCACTCCATGCGATGGCGGATTTTGATCTTGAGCCACTCACGGCTGCGCCGCTCTTCATAGAGGCTCGTACGCCGCTTGGCAAGAATCCCTTCCAATTTTTTGTCGCGCGCAATGTCGAATAACGCTTTTCCTTGTGCTTCGTAGTGATCGGAGTAACGCAGAGCGTCTCCAGACTGCAGAACTGATTGCAGCTTCTTCTTCCGCTCCTCCAGAGGGACGCGTCGCCAGTCGTAGCCATCGAGGTAGAGGAGGTCGAACGCATAGTACAAGACGGCGACATCAGCATTGGCCACAGCCTTGCGGCCTCCGGGCCGAAACCCGGTGCGCTGCTGCATCAGGCTGAACGACGCGCGGCCATCGGCGTCTAGGGCAACAACCTCGCCGTCGAGAATCGCCGTCTTCGCCTTGACGAATTCAGGCATGTCCTTCAATTCCGGATACCGCGCCGTCAGTTCATTCTGATTGCGTGAAACCAGGCGGACCTTGCCATTTTCGATGAATGCGATCGCGCGGTAGCCGTCCCACTTGATTTCGAAGAGCCAATCGTCGCCGTCGAACGGATCTTCGATCGATTCTGCCAGCATGGGATGGATCGTCGTCGGCATCGGCCGCTTGATGGGATCAGCAACCACAACCGCAGAGGACGTCGAGGACGCGGAGGATTTCGATCTGTTCTTGCCGGCTGATGCAGCAGATCCGTTGCCGATTGGAGAAGGCGCAGCGTTTGAAGCAGCAACTGTCGATGGAAGCGTTTTCGAACTAGCTTTCTTTTTCTCTGCGTCCTCTACGTCCCCGGCGGTTTTCTTTTGACCCTGTTTTTGACTTTGCTTTTTTTTTTGATCGAGCCGCGCTACCGCGTCCGCGAGCCACGCTGCTTTCAATTTTCCCTGGCCTGCCGGACGGCTGCTGCTCCATTCTTTCGATCGAGCGTCACCGGCGATCTCGTCCATGCTGCGGTGGCTGAGGACCGACTCGTCGATGTCACCCGCGTCGAATCCTTCCACAACGTGGTCGTCGTGCTTCTTGATCATCAACCATTCGTTGCCTTTGCTGCCCGGACGACGGCCCTTCATCTTGACGAGCGCGAAATCTCCTTGCAGCCGTTTCCCATTCAGGCGGAACTTCAGGTCGCCTTTGGCGATCATTGCCGCCGCGTCGGCCTCCGTACCGGGCGGATACTTTCCATTTACCGGTACAGGCGAAAGCGGCGCCCACGTGCCGACATCCCACACCATCACGCTGCCCGCGCCGTAGTTGCCGTCAGGAATGTTGCCCTCGAAATCAAAATACGAGACCGGGTGATCCTCGACCTGCATCGCCAGCCGCTTGTCCGCCGGATCGAGCGATGGACCTTTGGGCACTGCCCACGACTTCAGCACGCCTTCCATCTCAAGACGGAAGTCATAATGCAGGCGCGTCGCCTCGTGCTTTTGCACGACGAATCGATTGCCGCGCTTCTTTTCGACCTTTGGCGGAGGCTCGGGCGTCTCTTCAAATCGCCGCTTCCGTTTATATTCTTCAAGAGCCATAAGACAACTTCCGAGCGCAATTTTAGCAAGCTGATCGATAAAAGGGCGTACCTCTCGCACAGTAGATGGCTGCGAGCCGCGAGCTACGAGCTTTGAGCAAACTCGGATATGCTTGCTCCTGGCTGGTAGCTCGTAGCTCGAAGCTAACGAATGAAACGCGAATATCCGGAGTTGCCGCTGATTGGGGTTGGCTCGATCATCATCGAAGGCGATCGGGTGGTGCTGGTAAAGCGGGCGCATCCGCCGATTCAGGGGCAGTGGTCGATTCCAGGGGGAGTGCTCGAAGTGGGAGAACTGGTGCGCGAGGCCGCCGTTCGCGAAGCGCGCGAAGAGACCGGGCTCATCGTGGAAACGGGAGAGTTGCTGGGCGTGTTCGACCGCGTGCTTCGCGATGCGGAGAAGCGCGTCCAGTACCACTATGTGCTGATCGACTTCTTGTGCCGTCCTGTCGGAGGAGAATTTTTGGCTGCGAGCGACGCCGCTGAAGCTCGCTGGTTCAGGCGGGAAGAACTGCCTACGCTGAATCTCGCCGAAGACACGCAGGAGGTCATTGCGAAGGGGTTCGCCAAGGTTGATCGTTAGTTCGCGTTTTGGTTGTATACTGCAAACTATTACAAATAAATGGGTTATAAGGATTTGAGATGGCTGGAACGAGGTAAAATCTTCATTCCAAACGATTTACTCACAAAATATTGTAAAATAAGCAGTTATCTGGTTCCCAACAGGTTCCCCTCTTCTGGTCAATCGTCCGTAAGCGAATTGTTATCAGTAGCTTACTTCTGCACGCGCCTTCGATGGCCTCTAAAATCTTCATTGCAAATGACTTACATGTAAATTATTGAACGATAAGTAGTTATTGTCGTTGGATTTTCCAGAAAACAGTTCACTGCGCAGACTTTCTAAGTCACCGTCATACGCTCGACTGAGCCGAAAAGTAGCAGGCAGCGAGTCGGGGCGCTCTCTTCCTCTAAATACAGGGACGGCCCTTCGCTGGTTGGATTTTGGAGGTAGTGGTGAACATCAGTGCAACAATATTTCTCCTGTACGTCGTATTTCTCTGCACGGTTTGGTAGTCGCGGGGAGTGCGCCGTCGACGCGCAAACATGCTGAGGCGAAGATTACGGTGCAGAGTTCGGATGCGACGACCTACGATCAAACCGCGGGGCCTGTACTCATGGAGATCCATTTGAACGAAACGTTCACGGGAGATATCGATGGCGAATCTCCGGTGCGGGCGTTGCAAGTGCGACGCGACGATCAATCTGCAATTCTCGTCAGCATGCAAAGATTTCACGGAAGACTCGGTGGACGCCAAGGCTCGTTCGTGCTGCAAGGTCACGAGACCGTCGAGAAGGGGAAGATCAGAGCGACATGGGTTGTCGTTGCCGGATCGGGGACCGACGATCTTACGGGACTGCGCGGCGAGGGTGGGTTTGAAGAGACTTCGGAAAAGGGTCCGTCGGAACACTCGATTATTGGTTCGAATGATTCGCGAGGTCAAAGGCTTTCGCCCGCTGACAAGTGTCACAAAACCGCCTCCGGGTGTTCATCAACCTTGAACGCGTCAGCCAGTCTATCGTGAAGCCCAGTTCTGTCCTGAGTAGTACAAAACGATGCGGCGGCTGCGGAACCTTCGAGGAATCTTGGGAAAGTTTGCGAAATCGAAAAGAGCCGTGGCGAGCACATCCGCACCATTGCCCGCTTCGCTGAGTCCAGAGCTTCATGGTGAGATGTGAAGCGAATCGTAATCATCGAAATTTGAGTGAGAAGCCTGTTAACCACTACCGAGGCAGGGGAACATCGTCATCGGCATTCCCGTATCAATTCAAGAGAAACTCTCAATTGCTTTCACATTTTGCTCAACGGTAGAGATCGAAATTCGATACGGCAATCTTGATCGAGCAAAAGAGCTATTGAACCAACTCCGTTCAACTGTAGAGACTTTAATAGACCACATCAACAATCCGGCACATGTATCCGGTAAGCAGTCGAAGGAGTTCCGAGAACAACTTGTTCAGCTAAGAAAGCGGCTCCTTCTGCTCAAATCTCAGATCGAGCAACGCTGATCCCACGTGCGGGCTGTGGCCCAACCCAAAGGATCAATTGTCGTAGTATCGCCATTACACTCGTCTTCCGATTACGGACAAACGCTTACGATTCGGGCTGAATCGAAAGAACTGGAAACTTGAGTATTAACCGCTCGACATCCCCGACGATGACCCAACGTCCGGTTGAACAAAACAGAAATGGGATGCAGCCTCAAGAACCTGCATCCCCTCGTTGTCACTTGAATGGTTATGCAGCCTGTCTAGAGACTCTATGGCTTTCCTTCAAAGTACGCCCGTGCATCACTAGAGCAGTTTTGGCTTTGTCGTGGCAATGCTTCGTGTACCAAACTGGGCCGTAGTGTTCTAAAAGATCAAAGAGCGACTTCAATGCACCATATAGCCTGCTTTCATTCTCGATGGCAGTCCCCAGACGGCCATCTCTTTCTCGCTTTGGAAATCTTAGCAACCTCATAACGCCTCCCACATGGTCCTGAAATGTCTGATGATCAGTTCCTGAAGCACCTTTGCTAGTGCGTTTATTTGGGACTGACCCTTTTCCAGCGCTAGCTTTGCGACGTAGCACGGTTTGTGTACCGAGAAGCCGTTTCCGTCGGTTTTACTCTCTCTCACGGAAACGCTTCTGTCGCATATCCAGCAGTTTGGCATGTGTAACCCAGTCATACCTGCCTCCGTGTAGTGTGTTTTCCCCAAACGTTTCCATCGCGGTGCTCTTTTGTGCGCGATGGCGTTTCGGTTTTTTTGAGATGCTTGCTGGTCTCTAGTCGGTGGGAATCGTTCCTAGCAGCGAAGGGGATTGACGAGTTGCGCGTTATCACCACGTAGTTCAATCACGAGTTGTCTCCCGAAGAGTCGGGAATCGTTTCGCGTCATTCTCCAAAATGGCATCTCTGCAGGAACGACTCTGGGTCGTCCCTTGTCTCGCCAGGGATGGAGTTTGAGATGACTGCTAGCGTGCGTAACCACGAGAGGAACATCGGGAATACCGTCACCGTCAATATCAAGTGAACTCAATTGCGGGCCCAGCGAGAAGAGAGCGATCGCAATCAACAAAATCTTTGCGAAAAAAGTGGATGCGCTCTCTTTCATCTGTGAAACCCTCAACTATAGTCCCCCGTCTTCTGATTGGAGGGTATTACCCAAATGGATTACTCATGTACTTTTGCCAGCTACGCTGGTCTCACATAAGGACGCAGGAGAGGCGCTGATGATACCGTCGCTCAGCGTAGGTCTTCTTGGTTGTTGAAAAATCGCTTTTACACTCATCATCGTTTGCCCGCAAATGCACAAGTGCGGAGGGGACTCTGACTGGCGTTCTGCCGGTCTTGTCTGGATTTCACACCAAGGCAAGGGCAGAACGCCAGTACACGATGCACGGCTGCCGACAATTTCAGCAGATTGCTCGTTTTGTGACACTTATCAAAGGCTTTCACCACAGGGGGCACAGAGGATCACAAGGGAAGACCGCACCTTACCAATGTGATCCGTTCGACTCAACGCATTAGTTTGGGTTCGGTGTCGAATTGGCAACCGATTCGCGGGGAATCTTCTTTTTCAACGTGTCATCTGCAAGTTTCGAGAGCGTCTCTCTACTCTTCGTGTATGTTGGCGAGGAGGAGCGATCTCGATGGACCCAGACATTCTGATCGGAATTCTCATCGGTTTTGTGACCTGGTTCCTGGTGCGTTATCTGGCTGGAGGAATTTATACCGTCGATCAGAACGAACGGGCGGTAAAGACCAGCTTTGGACGTGCCGAACGAATTGCCGGAGCCACCACCCTCAACGATCCGATTTCTGCTGGTTTGGACGCGGAAGAAAAACAGCGCTATCAATATCCTCAGGTTCGGGTCATTATGCCGGGCGGTCCATATTTCAAGTGGCCGTGGCAAAAGATCTACAAGGTCTCGGTTGCGACCCAGACGGTCAATATGGCGTTCGACCCGGACTCTCCTGCCGCGAACCAGTCGGGTACCGTCGTTGAGGCGGTTACCAAGGATCAGCTTAATACCGGACTCACCGGACAAATCCGCTACCACATTTCTGAGCGGAATCTGTATGCGTACATTTTCGGCGTCAAGAGGCCCATCTCGCACGTCATCGGCTATTTCGTCTCCGTCTTGCGAGAGCGCATTGCGACTTTTGAAGCACCCGCTGTGCCTGGCTCAACGGACGCGGGAAGCAGCGGCGTCTCCATCAATGATCTGCGCAAGAATCTGCGCGACCTTAACGAGCATATGGACCGCGAATGCAGCTCGTCGGAAGCACGCTATGGCATTGTGCTCGACGCTTCCTTGATCACCGGCATTGATCCACCGCCCGAAGTCGAGTCGGCGCTGGCCGCGATTAATACGGCGCATAACATGGTGTCGTCAGACGTCAGTTTGGCGCAGGCTGCCGCCGATCAGCGCATTGAACAATCCAAGCGCGCCGCCGAGATCGAAACCCTGAAGGCGCAAGCCGAAGTCCAGCCCCTGGTATCTCTGGCCAGCCAACTCGCGGCTTTGAAGACCACCGGCGATGCCGCGCTGCGTGCCTATGTTCGCAACGTCCGTCTCGGCCTTTTTGGAAGTGCACAACAGGTGATCGTGGAGACGAAGAAATGAACGTGCTCATATCGGCTGCGGTAACATTCGCCGTTTGCTTCCTTCTGGTGCCAGCGATCTTTTTGGTCCTGCAGTTCTTCGGCTTCTATGTGATCGTGCCCGAGCGTACCTGCTACGTGTATGTACTGTTTGGCAAAGTAGTGGCCATCATCAACGAACCGGGATTGCACATTTTGTTTCTCAAGCTTGGATTGAAGGCACCGATTGTCCGCTGGCTCGGGCGTCTCTATGTCCTGGATATGCGCATCGACCAGCAATATCTGCGCAGTCAGCCGGTCAATTCCGAAGAAGGCGCGCCCATGGGGATCGGGATCTGGTACGAGATGTTCATCAGCGATCCAGTGGCATACCTTTTTAAGAATGCCGATCCGCGAGGTTCGCTAGCCACGAACGTCAGTAATTCCACGGTTCGCTGTCTCAGCAACTTGAAGCTCGCCGACTTGTTGCAAAACCGCCACACGATGAGCCAGACCGTGCGCGCCGAAGTTTCCCCGCAATCCCACGAATGGGGATACAAGTTGGGTTCGGTCTATATCCGGAAGGTTCATTTCCGCGACGGCCAGATGATCAAACAGATCGAAGAGAAAGTGGTGAACCGCCTGCGCCAGGTGACCTCGTCAATCAAGCAGGATGGCGCCAATCAGGTCAGCATCATTACGAGCACGGCCGAACGGCAGGCTGCTGTCGAGTTCGCCAAAGCCGCGGCTATGCGTCCGCGCATCGTCGGGGAAGCGCTCAATCAGGTTGCGGTCGATCCCGAAGTGGAAGCCGCCATGTTCGAGATTCTTGAGACGCAGAAGATTGTCGAGAGCAAAGCGCGCATCACTATGATTCCTCAAAACGGCGGGATTCTGTCGGAACTCATGGCTTCTTCTTCTCGAGCACGGGAGCCATTGCCGTCCGGGGCGCCGACGAAGTAGCTTTCCATATACACGCCAGCAACCTGACCGGCTTGGAGCGAGACAATACCGGTCGCTTTTGCATTCAACAACAGTGGCGCCGTGGATGGGAGTTGGTTACGATTCGGAGATGCGGCCTCGTGCGAGCGATCGGTCGCGCGGTTCGAACGTACGGGACGGGTTCGTCTGATGAGTTCCAGCAAACCAAATCGTACGCCTTGGTGGTCGTGGGTTTGGCCGGTGGTGGCCCTGGTGATTCTCGCACTACAGTTGACCCATTGGACGAGCTTTGTGCTTTCGGTCGCGGAAGCACTTGCTTTGATCGCGACTGTTTTTGCGGCTGTTTATCACGCGGAAGTGGTCGCGCTTCGCGTCGGCGAACCATTTGGGACTTTGGTGCTCGCGCTCGCCGTCACAGTCATTGAAGTGGCGCTCGTTGTCTCCGTGATGATTGCAGGTGGACCGGAAACGGCAACCCTGGCGCGGGATACCATCTTCGCGGTCGTGATGATCGTCTGTAACGGCATTATTGGCATCTGTCTTCTCGCGGGTGGCCTGCGGCATCATGAGCAGGGGTTTCAGCTTTGGGGGGCGAACGCAACGCTGACGGTGCTCATCGCGTTGACGACGCTGACGCTCGTGCTGCCGAATGTCACCATCGCCACTGCGGGGCCTACGTTCAGCCCACCGCAGCTTGCCTTTGAGGCGATCGTCTCACTTATTCTTTATCTCGTCTTCCTGTTCGTGCAGAACGTTCGGCACCGCTACTACTTTCTTCCTATAGGTACGGGTCAGGAAGAACAGTATTCGCCGCCGCCATCGAACATGGTCGCGCTGGTGAGCGCGGGCTTGCTCCTTATGTCTTTAGTTATTGTCGTGGGGATGGCGAAGGTGCTCACTCCGACTGTCGAGCGCGGAATTGAAGCGGCCGGTGCACCGAGAAATGTGGTGGGAATCATCATTGCCGGACTGGTGCTTCTCCCGGAAGGGTTGGCATCTTACCGCGCGGCAACCGCCAATCGTCTGCAAACCAGTATTAACCTGGCGCTGGGTTCGGCCCTGGCGAGCATTGGATTGACCATTCCGGCGGTTGCGGGCATCTCGCTTGTTCTCTCTAAGCCGCTAACGCTCGGGCTTAGTCCTAAAGAAGAAGTTCTCCTGGCCTTGACGTTGGTGGTCAGCATTCTCAGCCTGGGAACGGGCCGGACTACTGTGTTACAAGGCATCGTGCACCTCATCCTCTTCGCTGTTTTTCTTTTTCTTGCGGTGGTGCCGTAGGTCCGAGTGAGCGAAGCGCACGCCGCGATTTCACTCCTTATGTGATCGTCGCTGGCAACTTTGTCAGTAGGAATCGACGCAGATTGGACTTACAAGACCGCTAGGTCCTATCTGCGCGCATGATTCGAAGATGCATCTGCGAGTTGGCCATGTTTACCTTCGCGTTCGGCGCGATGGCGTCTTCTCAGAGTCAGAATTCCATTACTGCCGACGCGAGAACTAAAACAGGCGAACGTACCGTGAACAATCTCTTCAACTATCTGAATATGGCTGGAACCGAGCAGGCGAGCCAATTCCAGCCCCTTACGCAGCAGCAGCGAACCCAGATCTACCTAAAAACGATGATCAATCCGTTTGGGTACATCAAGGCGGGATTGTCGGCTGGGATCGATCAATGGAACGACAGTCCCAAGGAGTGGGGGCAGGGAGCATCGGCGTACGGGAAGCGATACGCGAACATCCTGGGGCAGTATTCGATTCAGCGCACGGTGACATTCGGGTTGAGCAGTCTACTGCATGAAGACAACCGCTATTTCAATTCGGGCAAGAGCGGCTTCTGGCCGCGGACGAAATATGCGCTGGCGAGCGGGATCCTTGCGCGGCACGACGATGGGCGCCGCCATATCTCGATTTCGCAACTCGGCGGAGTCGCGGCCGGCGCGTTCATCTCTCGCACGTGGCTGCCTCCGAGCCAGAACTCCCCAGGGGATGCGGCGGTCAGCTTCGGCATCACTATGGGCGGCAACATCGGATTCGGAGTGGTGAAGGAGTTTCTTCCCGACTTGGGACGAGCTATGGGCAACAAGCGGAAGAGAAGCTCCAATGCCCATTCCTCCGGAACGCACGCCGATATCCGGACTAAGTGAAGAGCGTTGCGGATCCACGGGAGCGTCGACGAAGTGCGGGATAAGAAGTGATCATTCGACCCTTACCGCTGCTCAACTTCTTCGTTGTGGTGGTGATGCTCTCAGTCGGGTTGCGCACCAGTGGAGGAGAGCTACTCGGGATCCTGCGCGACCGTCGTCTGCTTGTGCGGACTCTGCTGGCGAATTGCATATTGATTCCGGCAGTCGGGTTTTTGTTGGTACATATCTTCCCGCTGACTCCCGAAGCAAGGATTGGGATCATGTTGCTGGCCGCGATACCAGGAACGCCGATTGCCTTGCAGTTTACCCGCCTGGCGAAAACGCGGCTGGCCTTTGCGGCTGCGCTCACCTTCGTACTCTCGCTGGTAAGTATTGCGATGACTCCTTTGATCATCGCCATCATGCCAGAGATGGTGCGGCACGATCAGAAACCTCTCCTTATGTTGCTCGGCACCATAGCACTTTACGTTGCATTGCCACTGTGGGTCGGTGTTTTGGTGGCGAAACGCGTGCCAAAAACGGCTTCCAAACTAGTGCTGCCGCTGGGCGCACTCGCCACGGTAGCGTTCCTTCTCCTCATGTGGGAGACACGCCTGATGCGTCATGAAGCATTTGGCGCAATCCGCGGTGGCGGGGCTGTACTGGCAATGTTTTTGTTACTGCTTGCGTCAATGTCGATCGGCTGGTGGATTGGCGGCCCCGATCGAGAGACGCGGCGAGTTGTAGCGACGTCGACCGGCATGCGGAGCGTAATCGTCGTGCTGTATATCGCGCGCTACTGCTTTCCGGGTAGCAACGTGCATGTAGTGCCGATTGTTTATTTCTCGCTAATGGTGCCTGCCAACTTACTTTTCCACTTGGCGTTCAGTGGTTGGCACAAATTGCGACCGGTCGCAGGGGCACGACCGACAAGGCCAGTCTGAGGATTATTACTGAAAGCAACAACCGAGATATAATTCCCGCCTAGTTGCCCCCACGTTACCCGCAAGAGGTTTCCGATGCGGAGCGTCTTTGCCCTACCTGCGCTCGTCTGTGCCACAACGGTGATGTTCGAGAGTCCCATACGCGTGCGCCGATTCATCTTCAATGTTCATCTGATCCTGGCGGCTTGTGCCGGTGCGTTCGTTGTGACTCTCGCCGGAACTGGCAGCATCATCGAGTTTGAACCTGAACTCGATCGGGCGTTTCACGCACGACTCGCTTACGTTCGCGCTGGGCAGGATCCTCTTTCGCTGGTGGAGATTGGTAATGCAGTGTCCAGAAGGTTCGGCGGCGAGCCGGTCGTCGCATATTTCTTGGCGGCGAAGCCCGATCTCTCATGGCAGGTTGCGCTGCCGAGCGGCATCGCATATGTGAATCAATACACCGGGGAAGTGCTAGGAGAAAGAAGGCGCGGGGAAACTTTCCTGGGATTAGTTCGGGAACTGCATCTGCGACTTGGCGGTGGAGAACTCGGCGGCGGAATTTTGAAATGGTCTACAGTTGCGATGCTGTTCTCGCTGGTATCGGGGTTGTACTTGTGGTGGCCGAATAAACAGATACGCATTCGACTCATGCGGAGTAAGAGGCTCCGATGGTCAGATCTGCATCATACGGTTGGGATCGTTTCGCTTTTGCCTTTGGGCCTTCTTGCGACCAGCGGGGTGATCTTGGGTTTTGAAGGACAGTTGGCGCCGGTGGTGTATCGACTGACCGACTCCCGCCCGGCGGTTGTGAGCCGGTTCTCGGCGAGTGTTCACCAAACGGAAGCGGCGACCATTACGCCGGATCAGGCCGTTGCCATTGCGCGCCGGTTAGTGCCCAATGCCGTGGCTTATCGCGTGCAGATGCCGAAGTACGGCGGTGTCTATCAAGTCGCGCTCTCTGACGCAAACGATGGCGTCGCCGGCGATCGCAACATCGTGGCCCTGGATCCGTATGGGAACGTTGTGTCCGTGGTGAAATCGTCTACGGTTTCTCGCGGCGACCGGGTTTTCATGGTGAACGAAGCAATTCACACTGGAAATATTCTGGGAGTACCTACACGTATCGGAGCTTTGCTCGGGACCATTGCTGCTCTGGTGCAGGTGTCGAGCGGGCTGGCGATGTGGATGTACCGGAGGAAAATTGTGGGTACCTCAGCGGTTCCGCTGGAGGCTACTCAATGAAAAAGATAATGGGTATTCTTCTGCTACTCGTTTCGACCGCCGTCGCGGCCGATTTGTCCGGCAAGTGGTCGGGAACATTTCGAGCCACGGGCGCCGATCATGATATTCCGCAACTATTTATTCTGAAGCAAGACGGATCGAAGCTGAGTGGCAGCGGCGGCCCGAATGAGGGTGAGCAGTATCCGATTGAGAGCCCGCGCATTGACGATGACAAGGTGGCTTTTGAAATAACAACAGGCGAGTGGAAGTTCAGCTACCACCTGAAAGTGTCGGGGCCGCACCTGACGGGAGATCTCGAACTCACGAGTGCGGACACCAGAAGAACGGCGAAGGTCGCGCTGAACAAGGTCAATTAAGAGTTACGATTAAGAGTTACGATTTTGGCGTCAGTCCAATTCAAACGGTGTAATTGGCAATCACCCGGACCACTTTCCCGTTTATATCCAGTTCCATGAACTCGGCAGTCTTTGTGCCTTTCTGATTGATGTAGCAAAAGACGACGCTCGAGAGGCCCTGCATCACATCCTGAAGATCAAAGCGCAGGTTTGGATACGCTTCAAGTCCCAGCTTGAAGTAGTTGCGCAATGCGACCTTGCCTCGGACCGTTCCAGATGGATCGTTCAGGATCTTTGCTGCGACTGGAGAAGTCAGTACCACGTCCGGGCTGTAGTGGGACAGAATGGCGTCGAGGTCATGTGAATTCCAGGCCGCGATCCAGTCGGCGGCAAATTCTTTGGCGTTGAGCTCTGAGGGCATTCGAGCACTATACACACTCGGGACCTCAGACCTCTGACTTCAGAGCTTGCGTGTTTGCCTGCGATCTCGGGATTCACATCCGGTGAAATCAGAGTTGTCCGGACAGCCGATCTTTCGGATTGTCGGCCGTCCAGTTGGTCGCTGACGTTTTAGTCTCTCACCGAGCGAATGCTATCCGCTTCACCTGACGATGAATGGGACCTTTGTGGAAAGAGTGCCACTTGAGTTTGTCAGCTGGATTGTGCCCGTGGTTGCTCCGGCAGGAACGGTTGTCCTCACCAGCGTGTCGGAAAGAACCTGAAACGTTGCGGGGACGCCGTTGAAACTGACAGTTGTTGTGCTGGACAGATTGTTTCCTAGAATCCCGATCTGGCGGCCGACGTTTCCGAATCCGGTCGGTGCTTCTATGTAAGGACCGAGGCCCATATCGAAACTGAAGATCGTGCCTTCGAAAAAGGAAGTGGTGCCATACAGTTTTCCGTCCGTACCTTGAATCAGTCCACTGCTCGGGCTAGCTCCATCGGCGCAGCTTGCCAGTGAACAGAAGTTGTACAGATTGGTGAAGTTGCCGGTAGGACTGAGACTGAAGATTGTGCCGCAACCGTTAGGACAGTCGTTCGTGTTGCTGTTGGCTCCTCCCGCGGACGTGGTCCCGTAGAGATTGCCGTCCGTTCCCTGAACGAGCCAGCCAGCCGGGGCATATCCGTCCGGGCAACCGCTCTGACGGCAGAAGCTGTAAAGATTGAAAAATTTTCCATCGAGGGTGATTCGGAACACCGAACCAAAATGGTATGCGCCACTGAATTCCGTCACACCGTAGAGATCTCCGTTGCTACCTTCGATTAACGGACCAGGGTAGGCAGAGCCGTATTTGAAGGTATAAAGAATTGAGTAGTTTCCGGCGGAGGTGATTTCGAATATTACTCCGCTAAAAGTGGTGCCATAGAAGTTGCCATTACTGGCCTGGATGAGGCCGGGCTGTGGGTTCTGACCGTCCGCGCAATTGGTTTGCGAGCAAAAATTGTGGAGGGTGGTAAAGGCCCCTTGAGGCGTGAGCTTAAATATCGTTCCGATACATGTGGGGCAAGGGCTCACGCTGACGGGATCAGTCGTCCCATAGAAGTTGCCATCAGCACCCTGGACCAGACCGTTGGGCATGTAACCGTCAGGGCAGCCTTGTTGAGGGCAAAAGTTGTAGAGGGTGGTAACAGACCCTCCGGAAGTGATTTTGTAAACCGTACCACAGCCAAAGGGGCAGAGATTGGGATCGCTATTTGCCCCGCCGATCGAGGTCAATCCGTAGAAGTTGCCGTCACGGCCAAGAATCAATTGGCCATTCGGATTCGCACCGCCGGAACAGCCAATCTGTCTGCAGAAACTATCGAGAGACGTCAGCGTTCCGGACGGGGTGATCTCGTACACCGTACCGTCGTCGCTGCTCCCGCCCCTAAAAGTGGCACCGTAGAGATTCCCGTTGGGTCCCTGAACGAGCGGGCTACTGGGATCTCTTCCATGGTTGAAGTCGAAGGCGTAGAGCGTGGTGAGAGTCTGTGCAGAGGCGGCAATCGTTGCTGCAACACAGAAGGCAACAACGAAGAGGGAAGAGACGAGTTTAGATTTACTCACAATTGTCTCCGAGAGATTTCGCAGGAATGACGAGGGGAGGGTTCACTCTTGCGTGGAATGCGGCAAGGCATTATGTCGAGTGTGAAATGCAGGTGTCAATGTGCAGGATTCTGCAAGGGCTAGTTCGCGACAAGGATGAATTTCTGGGACCTTCGACTTTAGACCTCGGACCTCAGACTTGTCCCGATAAGCGAGTTCAGAGGTGAGGAATTCTTCTGGGAACTTCGCTTTTCAACGCATCAAAAACGTGGGCTTCAGCCCCTGAGGCATACCCGCCCCGTCCCTTACGAAGTTGCCGACTCCGCTGGACCTGGCACCCCATCATCTTCCCACTCAACGTTGCACGAGTGACAGTGCCATGCTCGCTCGCGAAAGGGGAGAGGTACACTCAAAGCCATGGAAACGTACGCCGCAGGCTGAGACTTCCGAAAGCTAACATCGAGCGATCCGCACTTCGGACACTTCGGCTGTTCGAAATCTCCAACGTCAGTTACGTCCAGATGATCGGGAATCGGCTGGCTGAGAATCTGCTCCGCTTCGGCAGCATCCGCGGCATTGAGCAGCAATTTGATGCCGCCAATCGCGTTCGAATAGAACCAGTCCATCCGAACCATATTGTCGTCGGCAAGTGCGCACTCGATCCCGGCCGATTCCAGGCTTCCCTTAGCCAGGAGCGCTTCAGGCAAATCGCGGAACTTGCGGAGCGTCACCATGTCGCGGGTCCCAAGTTCCGGGCTCTCGTTGTCTCCGTCGTCAGTCGGCGGCGTGAGTTCCGGTTCGGACAACTCCGCCTCCGAAAATTTCTGCTCCGGAGGATCGCCAGGTTTGGGTGCGTTCTTGACAGGTGCTGGCGGTTGCTCCGCCAGTTGTACACTGAGGCCACGCTTTTCAAGCTCGGCCTTCAGTACACCACTCGCAAGATCTGAAAGTTCGTAAGCCTCTCCCGCGAGCTTCTCCAGTTCCCCATCCATCTGTCCGGCGTAAAATTCCGCCAGTCGTCGTCTCTCCCGCTCAGGATCAACCTTCGCCATGGCCCGAAATCATACATGAAAAGCCACAGAAGCCCGGCCTTAATACCCGCAGCAAACTAAACTTGTTTCCAAAAGCAAACGGCCCGCAGCTTGAGCTGCGGGCCGTCCGGTGGACTGTTGTGGATTGACCAAGAGGTGGTCACTCTACGTGGCCTCTTCGGCAACTCCGGGCTCCCGGCTCGACCTGCCATCCGGGCGGAAATCAATCCTTACTCTCCGATAGTTTGCGGGCTGTAGCTTTTGGCCCGGTCCTTGCAGATTCCGCGCCAAAGCCCCGCTTAGAGCGACCTCGCTCTAAGTCTCAGCCACCTCACCTGGTCTTTGAGTACATCTACTACTGCCATCAGAACTTGTCATCAGACCACCTCCTTTCCGGTGTAAGCGCAGATTAGTATGAAACGCGGGGTGGCGTCAATCGGGGAATACCAGCAAGCAACAGAGGCGTGGCGCGGATGGCCGTTGCCCGCGGGTCTAGCGAGTTGTGCGGGCCACTACTGGTTGTTATCGAGATTTTCAACAACTGACTTGTTCGACTAAACATTGCCTAGTATTCACTTGCCTCTCATCGGTCTTCGATGTAAATTGACTTCCCCCGAATCGTCACTTCCCTTTGGCCCATAACAGTTAGAGCTGCGTGGATAATTCTCTGTTCCACCTTGCAGGGGTAGACCTATGAGGAACCGCTTAGAAAGTCATCCAAGGAGGATCGCGATGCATATCAGAGGCAATGGGAATTTCTCGGCTGTCATGCCGCACGTTGCCGTTTGCCCTGTATAAGCTGTTAGCCGTTTTCGGTGCCCAAGCGCCAGCCCGATGAAACCTGCTTCGATTTCACACCAACCAGCCCGGGTCTGCCATTCGTGTAAACTCGATGTGCAATTAAATCCTCAATTCAATCGTTTTAATACAGGCGAAGACATCATGATTGCTGGTTCCCACTCACGCGTCTCGTTTCGTATTTGGCTCTGTCTGGCAGTTGCGG
>DATFQQ010000287.1:0-27276 GCA_035264195.1 Candidatus Sulfotelmatobacter sp.
CACCATCCGGAACATTCGGATGCGAATGCGCAAGCGACAGGTAAGAATCGCAATAGCGAAAGCTGTTACTGGTGCAACTCGAGAGTTCGGAGTCGCTGAACGGAACCAGCTTTGTGATCGACGAGACGCCACAATACTGGACCCGAATCTCTTCCAAATGCGGGCAGCGTGTCTCTTCTGCCGAATCTGGCAAGACCAATTCGCAGTTCCGGTAAGCGGGCGAAGCACATTTGCCCCCATCCACCGTTCCAGGTCCATCCAGGATCAGCTTCCGCACCGGAGCCGCGTGACAATATCGTGCACGACCTTCCTTAAGAAATGGGCAACCCATAAGTCACTTCCGTGGAGACTGCTTGCCTGCGTTCTTCTCGGAGGACGGATCGATTTTTTCGCCGCCATCCGCCATGGTTAGCCCCAGTCCGGGGACCGGCAGGCTGTGAGCATCCACTCCCCACCCCGACCGAACTTCCGCCATGAGTCGCTGCATGTTGACGCGGCTGATGTCGGCGGCATCGCTGGTGCGCACCTTATGCAGCCACATGAAGAACAAGTCCCAACTGACTGCTCCCACCACAACGAGCACCGCCAACAAGGTCACAATGCCCAGGGCGAAGTTCGTCATGTTGAGCCAAAATGTCCAATTCTCTCCAGCCATGATGAGTGGCCTCCTCTCGGCCGCTCAAGACGAACGGCCACTACAGAAAATGCACGTGCAAGGCCATCGCAGAAACAAACGACTTACGAGTTTTTTCTCGAAGGTTGTGTCGGCAATTCCGCCACGGAGTGCCGGGTTTTCCGACACAGTCTGGGATATCGATCCCTTATCGCTCACCTGATCCGTGTGGTGTTGGCGATTTTGTTTTTTGGGAAGCTTCTGCGACACTGACCACTGGTCCCGATCCCGTAGAACTGCTCTGCCGATGGGTAAGATCCACGTACTCTCCGAAACTGTCGCAAACCAGATCGCCGCCGGCGAGGTGGTGGAACGGCCTGCATCTGTTGTGAAAGAGATGCTCGAGAACTCGCTCGACGCCGGAGCGACACGGATCAAAATCAGCGTGGAAGCGGGTGGGAAGAAACTGATTCAGATCATCGATAACGGATGCGGCATGGTCCGTGATGACGCCATGCTGGCGTTTGAGCGGCACGCCACTTCGAAGATTAAAAATGCTCAAGACCTGCTGAGCGTGGCGACCCTGGGGTTTCGCGGCGAGGCACTGCCCTCGATCGCGTCCGTTTCGCGGTTGCGACTGGAGACGCGAGCGGCGGAAGATCCGGCAGGCACGGTTGTTGAGATCAATGGGGGAAAGATCGCGCGAGTCGAAGAGGCTGGGCTGCCACTGGGTACTTCGATCACCGTGCGAGATCTTTTCTTCAATGTTCCCGCTCGAAAGAAATTTCTCAAGTCTGAGTCCACGGAGTTGTCGCACATAGCTTCCCTCGTCACGCACTACGCATTGGCACATCCTGACAAGCATTTCGAATTGCATTCCGCCGCCAACGCCATGTTGGTCGCGCCTCCGGTAGCCGGACAAAGCGAACGCGTGTATCAGGTGTTTGGCAAAGAAACACTGGACCAGTTGATTCCGATTGCGGCGAGGCAGGCACTCGAACGAGTGGGATTGCCTCAACCTCCTCCATGGCGACGGAAAGACGAGGATGAGGGCGACGAGACCGCGGCCAAGGACCCCGGCGAGATGCGGATTCATGGTTTTGTATCCAAGCCTGAGATCCAAAAGCTCAACCGCAACTCGATCTTCGTATTTGTAAATGGGCGCTTGATTCGGGACCGCCTCGTGCAACACGCGCTGACCGAGGCTTATCGGAACATCATTCCGCCGACGGTCTATCCGGTCGTGCTGCTGTTTCTGGAGTTGCCTGCCGCTGAGGTGGATGTGAATGTACATCCTTCGAAGACTGAGGTGCGATTCCGCCAGCAAACGGCGATGCACGATTTCGTGCGTGATTCGGTGCGGGCTGCCTTAATGAAAGCGCGTCCAGTGCCGCAGTTCGTGGCGGAGATACGAGCGCACGCGACCGCCAGCCAGGCGCTTACACCGGGCGCTCTGTCGCCGGGCGCAGGATGGCAACCGTCGGATGATGGTCTTTCGGTTGCCGGCTCTCGGCTTTCGGAGGTCGCTGCCCTACAGCCGGCAGGCAATGGCAGTTTTGCGCTGCAGGAGCCTGCTCAACCAGCGATATCAGAACGCTTGCAATTCACGGGTGGAATTGCCATCGAAGCAAATGCGGCGATTCCGGTTGCACGCGGCCTCGAGTCCGTCCCTCTGGTGCCGAATTTCGGGCCGACATTGCCTCGACAAGGATTTGATGCGGTTCCCGACAATGGATGCTCTCCGGTCCTCGACGTTCGCGATGAAGAGCCTACGCTCTCGGCACTCGGTACACTCCGGCCACTGGGGCAAGTCCGCAATTCTTTCATCCTCGCAGTCAATGAAGATGGCCTGTGGATCATCGATCAGCACGTGGCGCACGAGCGCGTCTTGTTCGAGCGTGTCCTGAAACAGAGGGCCGCGATGAAAGTCGAGAGCCAGCGGCTGTTGATGCCGATTGTGCTGGAGTTGTCGCCCGCGCAGCAGCCAGTCTTCCAGGAAATTTCCGATGAACTGGCACGCAATGGGTTCGAAGCTGAGCCCTTTGGCGCGCGCAGCGTTGCCGTGAAAGTTGCTCCGGCTGGCGTTGAGGCCGGAGCTGTCGAGCACATGCTTCACGAGTTGCTCGATCAGTTCGCTAGCGAGGAACAGTCACTCAACCTGGAGAAGATACGCACACGCATCGCAGCGTCGATCGCATGCCATGCAGCCATCAAAGTAAACATGGCACTCGAGCAAAACAAAATGGAATGGTTGCTTGCCGAACTCGCGAAAACCGATCACCCGATGTCCTGTCCACACGGAAGGCCGGTCGTGTTGCGGTATTCTGTGAAGGATATTCAGAAAGCGTTTAAGAGAATCTAGCTTACAGCTATCAGCAAATACAAAATCGGTGTTGCCGAAAGCTGAGAGCTGATAGCTGACGGCTTGTTTTATGACCGACCTCGAACTTCTACAACTACGGCGCGAGAAGTGGCGGCTGGATGGGAAAGCCATTCAGACGATCGAATCGGCGCGCGCGTTTTTGGAGGATGTCGGGTTTTGCCTGATGTATCCGCAGCGGCCGGCGCTGCTGGTGCCGACATTCATCGGAGCATTCGTTGGCTCCGATGACCGTTTGCCCGAATGGCAGCATGCCTTTAAGGATCCGCGAGCGGCGCAAGCGACCGAGTTGATGGTGCGGTTGCTGCGCGAAAAGACGGCATTTGAAGCCAACCTTTTTGAAGAAAACAACGGATTCCTCGTGGCGGCGTCGGTCTTCCCTTATTTCTATGCATTGATGGGCGAGCGCAATCCCAAGCAGGCACCGAAGGCGGGGACACGGTCTCCGTATTCACAACTGGCATCCGATCTCTTTGCGCTGATCCAGCGCGAAGGCGCCCTGTCGAAGCAGAAGTTGCTGGAGCGGCTTGGAGGCGGGCTTTCGAATGCGGCGCTCGACAAATCGTTGGCCGAGTTGTGGTCGAAGCTGCGCATCACGCGTGTGGACTACAGCGCCAGTGAAGGGTCGGTATGGGATCTGTTGTATCGCTGGGAGCCGGACGCCGTAAAAGAAGGCGTCGGGTTATCCGTTCCCGAGGCCCTATCGGCGTTGGTATCGAAATATCTGGATTGCGTTGTTGCCGTCGATCAGGTTGAGCTCGAGGCGTTCTTCGGGAATTTTGTATCCCGCTCAAAAGTAAAGGATGCGGTGAACGCGCTGCTGGCGGCCCGCGAACTGAGCTTTGTGCATGTCGGCGGGAAGTCGATGCTACAGATCACACCGGCGAAGGCCGCGGCAGCACCGGCACCGCCGCGTCCATAGATCTTTAATGTCCCGCAATGTCGAAATCAAAGCGATCTTGAAAGATCGAGATCCCGTTCTCGCAGCGGTTGCGAACAAGAGTGATCGCCCACCTGAAACGATCGAGCAGCATGATTACTTCTTTGGATGCAATGATGGTCGTCTGAAGCTGCGGGTGCTTGAACCTGGGCACGGCGAATTGATTCGATACAAGCGAGAGGATGTGGCGGGGCCGCGCTCCTCGCACTATCAGATTGCGCGCACCTCGGACCCGCAGGTTCTCCTCGATATCCTCACATTCACGCTCGGTCGCATCGGCGAAGTGAAGAAGACCAGAATGCTCTACTTGATCGGGCATACGAGAGTGCACATCGATCGAGTGGAAGGCTTGGGAGATTTCGTGGAACTGGAAGTCGTGCTTTGGCCCGACCAAAGTGACGCCGAAGGTAAGCGGATTGCCGAGGCGCTGCTGAGAGAACTGGGAATCGACGAAGAACAACTCATTCCCGAGGCATACGTTGACCTTCTGGTTCGTATGAAGTCCTCTCCCTCCGCTTTTAGCCGTAGTCAGTAACCAGTTATGTCCAGCAATATTTCCCCTTCACCTTATCGCGGGCGGCTGGCGCCCTCGCCTACCGGCCTGCTCCACGTTGGACACGCGCGAACATTTTGGATTGCTGCCCAGCGCGCGGCGGAACATTGCGGGACATTGATTCTGCGGAACGAAGATTTGGATCCGCAGCGGTGCAAGTCGGAATTCGTTGACGCGATGATCGAGGATTTGAGATGGCTGGGCATTTCCTGGCAGGAGGGACCTGATTGCGGAGGCCCCTTTGCTCCATACACACAGAGCGAGCGGCGCGGTCTCTATCTGCAATCCTGGAAGCGGCTGCGCGATATGGGTGCGATTTATCCCTGTACATGCTCGCGCAAGGATGTTGCGTTGGCGGCGGGTGCACCGAATGATGGCGACGATGAACCGATTTATTCGGGGAAGTGCCGGCCTTCAGTGCCAATGCCTGATGCCGCTCGGCCTCTCCTTCGCACGACCGCCGAGGCGGCCATCCCCACTTGGGATGTGCCATCCACATGGCCCCAGAACCCCGCCGAGTTCAACTGGCGGTTTCTTGTGCCTGACGGAGAGGAAGTTTGCTTTCCCGACTTGAATCTCGGACGGCAACGAATCATTGCTGGACAGGATTTCGGGGACTTTATCGTTTGGCGGCGGGATGATGTACCTGCGTATCAATTAGCCGTTGTTGTCGATGACGCCGCAATGGCAGTTACGGAGGTCGTCCGCGGAGCGGATTTACTCAAGTCGACGGCACGTCAGATTCTGCTTTATCGCGCGCTCGGCTTGCCAATTCCGGAGTTCTATCACTGTGATTTGGTACATGACCAAGCTGGAGTGCGTCTGGCAAAGCGCCACGATTCGCTGAGTATTCGAAAGTTGCGCCAGATGGCATGGATGCCAGAGCGGGTCCGGACATCAAACCTCAGACTTTAGACCTCGGACCCTTAGGAACCTCGGGCCACGATTTCGGGTATTCAGGGTCGGAGATCTAACGTGCAAGCTCGGGTCTTCACCCGAACGAATATATGTCGTCTGGCGATCCGCAGCATGAAGTCACGACCGAAGGCTAAGGTCCAAGGTCTGAGGTCCGAAGTCTGCTTCTTCCCGTGTACAATCTTGCTGCGGCTCATGAACGAAAACTCCACCGAGAAGAATCCAAAAAAACTTATCATCGCGATTGACGGGCCTGCAGGCGCGGGCAAGAGCACGATTGCCGCGCGCGTGGCGAGGAAATTGGGCTACGTGAATCTGGAGAGCGGTGCCATGTACCGTGCGCTTGCTCTCAAAGCAATTGATAAAGACATCTCGTTTGACGATGAAAGCGCGCTGGTGAAGCTGGCCGACAGTTCGAACATCCGACTGGAGCCAACTGTCACTGGGAATCGCACGGTCCTCGACGGAAAAGATGTTTCGTCTCGCATTCGAGAGCGTGATGTGACTGAAGGGGCTTCGCGGATCTCGGTGCATCCCAAAGTTCGCGAGTGGATGGTTTCTCACCAACGGGCGATGGGAGCCGGCGGTGGGGTTGTCATGGAGGGCCGAGATATCGGGACGAAAGTTTTCCCGGATGCTGATCTGAAAGTTTTTCTAGATGCCGATCCAGTGGTGCGTGAGCAGCGCCGTATGGCGCAGCAGCACATTTCAGGTGAAGTAGCGGCGAACGTAGCCGCCGATTTGCGCGAGCGCGACCGCCGAGACCGTACCCGGGCGGCCTCTCCACTGGTGGCTGCGGAGGATGCGGTGGTGATCAACTCCACTTCGATGAGCGAGGACGAGGTGTTGGCCAGGGTGGAGGAGTTAGTGAAGCAAAGGCAAGGTTTCAAAGAACCAGGTTTCAAAGTTTCATAGTTTCAAGGGTTCAAAGTTGAACCCACGCTGGCGGTATCGGCACTGCCAGCGACAGCGGATTCCTCGCTTCGGAATGACAACCGTTTTAGACAGGCCATGACACGGGAACTGCCTTTTTCCGCTGCAGGCCTAGCCCGGCTCTTACTTTGAAACCTTGAAACTTTGAAACCTGCTTTGTCAGTTATCCGTCGGTTTCGGACTCGCATTCGGAGCCGGCAATGCTTTCGCGGGTTTGCCCACGGCTGGGGGAATCGGTGGAGTCGGTGGTGTTGCCGAAGCCCTGCGGATCTCGATTCCCTCATGCTCGTTGTTCAGGACGATATGCGACGAGCCATTGCCCACGCTACCGGTCGCTTTGGCCTCGCGCTCGTCGTTGTTCACTTTCAATTCTCCGAAGTCTGACTGAATCTCGCCTCCGCGAGTGCGCGCGTCGAGGCGGAATCCCGCTTTGTCAGGCACGCTGAGCTGGACGTCGCCGTTGCGGTTGTCGATCTGCACATTGCCCAGCACACGCATCACAACTTCCACCGTGCCATTGTCATTCTGTAGGCGTACGTCGCCTGAAACACCATCCAGACGAATGTTCTTCGAGCGCGTAGTGAGGTGTAGCGGACCGGTTACGTCTTCTGCATGCAACTCGTCGGAATCGAGGTCAAGCGAGCCTCCGATGCGGGACAGCTCCATATCCGTGCGCGAGGACTTGAACGTCACCGTCTTAGCGACTCGCTCCAGCTTGATGCTTTCCTGAAATTCGCCATCGAGCTGAACCGAGCCTTTGATGTCGGTTACAGAAACTTCATTCAAACGCCCGTCAATATGCACGTCACCAGAGACCTGCTCGATCTTCAGCGTGCCCTTTTCCTGGCTGACTTTGACGTTGGCGTTGATGTCGTCGACCGAAGTATCCGCATGTTGGCTGGAAATGTCGACATTGCCGCCGCGGCCGCTGACATTGATGTCCCCGCGGCGCGAGTTGATGGTGACTGGCGCTTTGCGCGGCACGGAAACGTCGAGATCCGTTTCGACCGGATGATCTCCCGCGCCTTCAACTCTGGCATCAACCGTGATAAGACTGCCTGCTGCCGTGATTGACGGCTTCGTTTCCTCGTTGTACTTGTTCGCGTCCTCCTGGTTATCGGCATTGACACGTTTACGCACCACTACTGTGATCTTGTTGTCATCCGAAGCGTGGATGCTGACCGCGCCGTGGTTGTTGATGACCTTAAGGCTGGCATCTGCGGGGAAGTTTTGTTCAAGATGGTCGTTGAAGTTGTAGCTTTCGCCAAAGATGTTGGGGAAGTCATTGTCGTCACCGATCTCGTTCTGCAGGCCTCGCCAATTGACACGCTCGAGCTGATTTGCGATCAGGCCGAACACGACGATCAACACGACTAGGAACACACCTCCAGCACCAATACCAGAAGCGCGAACTCCTTGGCGCTGAGCCTGCTGATGCTCAATGAGCTTGATCACTCCCCAAAGAATGAGCAGGACAGGCCAGTAGCTTGCGAACAAGTGCGCCAACTTGCTGACCGACAACACGCGCATTGTCCCGAGGAGGAAAACGACTCCGACGATGATGAGGACGACTGCGCCTGCAAAGGAACGGTGACGCGGCGGAGCTGGCGGCATCGGTGAGTACGGTGGCGTAGTCACGGGGCTAGACATTTTTCACCTCACCAGAAGTGGAATCTGCGCCCGGCGTTGCAGCTCCCGCGCCGCCCGGGGCTGTTCCTTGAAACCCACTTGTCACTGCAGGAGGCGGAGGAACGCTGGGTGGATATCCCGACGATCCCGGCGGCAACGGACCGACATGCCCTGTGTAAGAAGCGTTGCTTTGTACGAGCTTTACGACGCCAATCACCAGCAAGATCGCAGGCCAAGTCTTGCCGAAATCGATATCGGAAATATTGTCGAGCAAGAACAGCACGCCCAACGTGACCAATATGGCTGGACCCATCAGCCTGCGGGTTCGGCAGCGCTCGCACACGCAGCCTGGCCGGTATCCTCCAAGCAATCCCCAATGTTTGGCGAAGAGGTAGACGCCCAGCACAATCAGAACAAGCGGCCAGTAACGATGCAGGCTGAAGTCGAAGGCAGTATTAAACAAGAACAGCAGGCCAAGCCCAATCAGAACTGCTGCGGCGACTGGAACCTTCGTTGCCGCTTCGCTCTTTTCAGCCGGGGTTCCGCCACCGCTGCCAAACATCGTCGCCAACCCAAACGGATCAGGCAGGGGTTCTCCCAACTGGATTGCCCTCGCTGTCCGAACCGCGTCGATGATCTGGTACAGGTAGAAGAATCCAATCCCAATACCCAGAACCATGTGCATATACCACGGCACATCGGAGCTGACGCCGATGATCAGTAACACCATGATCACCAGGTGCGAGAGTCCCTTCGCATATTGCGAGCAGTAAACCGCACCGACGCCGAATGGAAAGAATCCGGCGAGAATGCCTGCAACCGTCGGGTTCGGGCCTGAGTTGATGTTTAGTCCCGGCTGGCCCGGAGGAGTCACGGGCGAGAATCCGGAAGAAGCGCCCATGGGCGGATACACATTCTGCCCAGGGGGAACAAATCCTGCCGCTGGCGCTGTGCCCTCCATGCGCGCGGCCAGACAGGATTCGCAGTAGATCACTCCGCGAACGTCGCGGGTGCACTGGTTGCAAAGTGGCTTGCCGCATGTGCGGCAGAACGCCACCGCAGCTTGATCGCTGTGATTGGCGCAGTTCATACGAACCTCCTGTACGTGGTCACCGACACTACAGGCAGATCGCGAAGGTTGAGACTAGGACCCACATGAGCGCTAGCCAGAATAAGCTGATTTTCCGTCTGGCTGTAGTTGCGCTCTTGCTTCTGCTCGGGTTGTTGTGTTGTGTCGTTCTTATGGTCGTTCTGCTTCGTCCGTCCGGGCTCGGCGGGGTTCAGGTTGCGCTTGATCCCACGGACCGCAGCCTGAACTTCGTAGACGAGTCGAACGTTGTCGTAATAGCGGACGACCCGGGCTTGCGTATTGTAGTACGTGCGCCGGATCGCGGTTGGCCGCAGACTGATCTGGGCTAAGTCGGCAGGTTTTACGCCAGCCATAGTCAGGCTCACCGACAGCGCAAAGAACGCCATACCGAATGACATGGCGAAGCGCGGCTGGCGAACCACTGCCCAGATTGGCTCCAGGAACGAAGCCTGCACGTGCTCGAGCCACGAAACGCGTGGCTGCGGGGCACGAACAATCGTCCGCAGGCGTTGGGTGTCAACGCCCGTTGTGGATGCCAGGATACTGGGTACCAGGCTGGCTGGAGGCTCCACCTCCGTGAGACCCTTCAGCCAATTCCGTCCTGCTTCCGCTTCGGCAAGCAGCGGCCCACAAGTCTTGCAAGTGCGGGCGTGAGCCTGGAAGCGGTCGAGTCCCGGCCCGCTGAGAACGCCATCAAGCGCGTCCGAAAGGAGCAGGTCGAACTCGTTGCACTGCATTCCGTTACTGGTGTGGTCTGGCATCACATCACCTGCCTATAGGTACGTTGGAGGAGCCTTGCAAGTTCCGCTCGACCCCTATTTATTCTTGATTTCACGGTGCCCTCCGGAACCCTCAAAACGGTGGCTATTTCGCGGTAGTCCATATCCTGTAAGTCCCTTAGAATCACTGCTTCCCGAAGTTCGGGCGAAAGTTTGGCCAAGGCCTGGTGAACCGTTTCAGACACCTCCCGGCTGCGTACACGGGCGTCCGGGGGAGCACTTTGGTCGGGAATTTGCTCACTGAGCGGCTGGGCGTCCTCGTGATCGGAGGCCGTCGAGTCGATGGAATCGGTCATCCGGTCCTGCTTGGTCTTGCGGAAATGGTCGACCAGCAGGTTGCGGGTGATGGTCGTGACCCATGTGACGAATGCGCCCTTGGATTGGTCGTAACTGGGCAGGGTGCGGTACATCTTGATGAAGACCTCCTGGGTGAGGTCTTGGGCATCGTCTGCCGAGCCAGCAAAGCGGTAACAGATGTTGTATATCCTCCGGTTATAGGTCTGCACAATTTCCTCCCAGGCGGCGGCGTCGCCAGCGATACAGCGCCGGACCAGCATCGCAACGACCTGGACGTCTTCCACTTGCGCTCCCCGGAGGAAAACTTTGTTTTAAGTCGAGACTAATGGGTGTTGGACGAACGAGACCTACCAACACCGCCCACAACACAATACGTTGTTGCAAAGCCTGAAGTTCGAGGTGTGCCCTAAGTCTATGTGAACACGGCATTGTAGCAGTGAGATCGCGCCGTTTCCGTGACTACGCGAATCGCTGTACGCGCGACGAGGCAATCGGCGCGCATCTAAACACAGACTGGGTGAGGGCTCCTTAAGTCTGTATCGTTTTTGGTAGTGCGAACTGGATCAAGCTGTAAAAGGGGCGTGTGAGTTCGTTAGAGGATTTCCGCGTCCAGAAAAGGTGACTACTTTATGGACAACCTGTTGACAAAAGCAGTCGTGCGCAGCAAGCAAATGTGGAAGCTCGGTTTCGCGCTGCTTGCGGTTGCATTGTTGAGTGCTGCGGCTACACAGATCGCGCAAGCGCAGGATCAAGACGATCCTCCGGGGCGCGTAGCGCGGCTTGGATTCATGGAAGGCTCGGTTTCGTTCCAGCCGGCCGGGGAGAACGAGTGGGTTGGCGCAGTACCGAATCGGCCGATGACCACCGGCGACAAACTGTGGACGGACCGGGATTCCCGAGCCGAAGTACAACTTGGCTCGGCGACGATCAGCCTGGCGGCCAACACCGGTTTTTCCTTTCTGAACCTCGACGACCGCACGATTCAAATGGAAGTAACTGCGGGCGCCATCAACATTCGAGTCTGGAATCTGGATCGCGACAATGTTCTTGAGGTCGACACACCAAACCAGGCCTTCACAGCGCAAGAGCCCGGACGCTACCGGGTGCAGACGTCAGAGAACGGTGACTACACAGTCGTTACGATTCGCCGCGGCGCAGGAGAGGCCACCGGCAACGGACAAAGCTACACGCTGCATGAGGGCACACGCGCCACATTCCGAGGCACATCCTCGTTGAATGCGGACGTGGAACCGATTGGCGATCCCGACGATTTCGATACCTGGAGCGATCGACGCGAGCGTCGTTATGAAGACTCGCCGTCGGCTCATTACTGTTCACGCAGAGTGGTCGGTTTCCAGGATCTTGACGACAACGGTGACTGGCGGCCCGCTGGGGAATACGGAACAGTCTGGTTCCCGCACGTCGAGGCGGGCTGGGCTCCCTATCATAACGGCCATTGGGCGTGGATCGATCCATGGGGATGGACTTGGGTTGACGATGCGCCTTGGGGCTACGCGCCATTTCATTACGGCCGCTGGGTGAATGTTTACGGACGTTGGGGATGGGTACCCGGACCGGTCGAACAGCGCCCGGTATACGCGCCGGCTCTCGTTGCTTTCGTCGGCGGCGGCCCGGGAAGTGGAGGGACAGTCGCGTGGTTTCCGTTGGGGCCGCGCGAAGTGTTCGTCCCTGCTTATCACACCAGTCCGACCTATGTGAACCAGGTCAACGTTTCCAATACGACAGTGAACCAGACGACGGTGACGAATGTGTACAACACGACCATCGTCAACAACAACACAACCGTCAATAACGTCACCTACGTCAACCGGAACGTGCGGGGCGGCATGACCGCGGTTCCGCAGCAGTCATTCGCGAGCGCACAGCCAGTTGCAAGAACAGCTGTAGCGGTGGACCCGCACAGCTACGCAGCCCGTCCAGTCATGACTAGGGCCGCTGTAGCTCCGGCGCCCCAGGCGGTGCTGGGCGTTCATACAAACACTGCCCGTCCCGTAGCGGCACCACCTGCAGCAATTGCGAACCGCGCGATCATCGCCAGAACAGCGCCACCGCCACCGCCGCCGTCGTTCGCGGCGAGACAGCAGGTGCTGGCGCAGCATCCCGGACAGCCTGTAGCACGGCAGCAGTTGGCAAAGATGGCTCCGCCCGCCGCTGTGAACGCTGCACCGCGAGTGAATGTTGTGGCCCCTTCACGGCCTGTGACGCCGCCACCCGCCGCAAATCAGCCTGGAAACCGGCCCGGAGCGATGCCAGCAAATGGGCAACCGGCAAGGCCAGCGCCAAATCAACCGGCTCCGAACAATCGTCCTGGAATGAATCAGCCGGCGCCGAATAACCGGCCGGAATCAGATGGCCAGCCGAATCGCGGATTCGAGCCTCCGGCACGGAATGATCGTCCGGCACCGCAACCCAACAATCGTCCGGAGCCAAGTCAACCGGCTCCGAACAATCGGCCTGCGATGAATCAGCCGGCACCAAATAACCGGCCGGAGCCAAATCCTCAACCGAATCGCGGGTCCGAGCCTCCGGCACGGAATGATCGTCCGGCACCGCAACCCAACAATCGTCCGGAGCCAAGTCAACCGGCTCCGAGCAACCGGCCGGAGCCGAATGCTCAGCCGAATCGCGGATTCGAACCACCAGCGCGGAATGAGCGTCCGTCGTCGCAACCGAACAACCGTCCGGAAGCCCCGAACAACCGCCCGCAGATGAATCAACCTGCTCCGAACAGTCGTCCGGAGCCGCAACGAAACGATCGTCCGCAAGCAGCGCAGCCGAGCAATCATACGGCTCCAAATCGCCAGGCGCCTCCGGCCAACAACAAGCCGAAGGATGACAAGAAGCCGCAGTAACGAAAGCTGATTCGTAACTGGCTAGGCATCCCTGAAATCGGGGATGCCTATTCTTTTCGCAGGGGAATTCATTCGGAAGCCTGCGGCACCTGTTCGTTCGATGACTACGACGCTGGCACTTTTCAGGATCCAGGAGGCACGAAACTATTCGCTGGTGAAGTAGTCCACCATCACGGGATTCTCGAACAGCGAATAATCGCGCGTCACGACAGAGATGCCGCTCTCGGTCACAAAGTAGCGCTGCCGATCCGCCTCGGCATCGTAGCCGATCGTAGTGCCTTCGGGGATGTGAACGTCGCGGTCGAGAATGGCTTTGCGGATGCGACAGCGCCGGCCGACGCTCACGTGCGAAAACAGAATGCAGCTGTCGACTTCAGAGTAGGAGTTCACGCGGACATCAGGCGAGAGCACGGAATTCTTAACCATCCCGCCGGAAACGATGCACCCGTTAGAGACGATCGAGTCAAGCGCGGTGCCTGTGCGACCAGTCTCAGCAAAGACGAATTTTGCCGGGGGGTATTGCCGTTGGTGGGTGCGGATCGGCCACTCTTCGTCGTACAAGTTAAAAATCGGCGACACCGAGACGATATCCATATTGGCTTCGTAATAAGCCTCGAGCGTGCCCACATCGCGCCAGTACAAAGCCTCTTTTTTGTTCTCGTCAACGAAGTCGTAAGCGTAGACGCGGTAGTCGTCGACCATCTTCGGCAAGATATCTTTGCCGAAGTCATGACTCGACTGGGGATTTTCGGCGTCCTTCAGGAGAACGGGAATCAGCACGTCGGCATTGAACAGATAAACACCCATCGATCCGGCGACCTTCTCCGGATTTAGAGGCGACCGGAGTTGGGTGACTTTGGGCTTCTCTTCAAAGCCGTTTACCCGGCCGTCTTTGTCGACGTCCACCACTCCAAGTTGATAGGTCTGGTCGGGATCAATCTGAATCGTGGCCAGCGTGACGTCAGCACCCGAATCATTATGCTGCTTCAGCATCTTGCCGTAATTCATTTTGTAGATGTGATCACCGGAAAGAATCAGCACGTGCTTGGGTTGTTCAGACCCAATCGAATAAATATTCTGATACACCGCGTCGGCGGTCCCTTGGTACCACTGGTCACTGACACGTTTCATCGGCGGCAGCACTTCAATGAATTCATCGACCTCGCGGCCCAGGACATTCCAGCCTTCGCGGACGTGCCGGTTGAGAGAGAGTGCCTTGTACTGCGTTAGGATGTAAATCCGCCGAAGGTTCGAGTTGAGACAGTTGGAAAGAGTGATGTCGATGATGCGATAGATGCCGCCGAAGGTGACAGCCGGCTTGGCACGATCGCGAGTGAGGGGATAAAGCCGCTCGCCGGCTCCGCCTGCCAAGAGAACCCCGAGAGTATCTTTCATTACTGACCCTCAGATTCCGACCACTCTGATGCTCGCCCCCAGCGGAATCTTCGCCTTCCACACGGCAGGTGAGGAAAGAAAACAGTAGATGTTAGCACAGGCGAGGAAGGTTGCTGTCGCAATGCGGCTCGGCATCGATTCGTATAATGCTGGGGAAACAGCACACATCTGTGGGCGGAGGAAAACGTTGGCGGGTGGAAAAGGTTCTGATCAGCTGATGGGAAACGGATCGCACACCGAAAGCTCTCGCGCGGAAAAGACGCTCGGTCTCAATCAAGACATTACCCGCAGGGACTTCCTGAACTCGACACTCCTTGCATCGGGAGGAGTCCTGCTGAGTCCTCTGTCTCCTGCACAGTTACTGGCCCAGAAGGCGAATCAGCCGCCCGATTCTGTTAGCGATGATTGGACCGGATACGGAGGCGTCGGTGACTACGCAAATTCAAACGGCAACACCACGGCCGTGTTTGAAGCCGGTCACCGCATTCGCGATGGCGAATTCGAGAGTGTTCCGGCGAGTCTTGTTGAAACGGGAGAAGTCTACGACTGCGTCGTCGTCGGAGGCGGCATCAGTGGTCTCGCGGCCGCATTGATCTTCCATCGTCAGGCTGGCGAAGGAAGGACCTGCCTGGTGCTCGACAACCATCCAATTTTTGGCGGCGAGGCTAAGCGCAACGAGATTCTCGTCGACGGTCATCGCCTGATCGGACATCAAGGCTCCGCATTATTTCAGGTGAACTATCCACTCAGTTTTATCGAGCGTTTCTATCGATCGATTGGGCTAAAGGTGCCCCGCCTCGAATATCAGAAGTGGGGCGGTGCCGATCCCGAAATTAAGTTGCCAACCACGCCTTACCTTGGGACGGCTCCTTACGGCCTGTACTTCGGAGCAAAGTTCGGCACGCCGAAGGGAGTGTGGCTGAGCGATCCGTGGGGGAAGAAATTAGAAGGAGCTCCCATCTCGGCCAAGGCACGGGAAGAGCTGTTGCGATACCAGTCGCCCGATCCGGCAACTGCGCAAGTGCCCAAGTATCGCGGTGACGCCATCTCGCGACGACTCGACACGATGACGCTCGAGGAACATTTGATGGAGAGGCATCGCATCAGCCGAGAAACCGTCCGAACGTTTCTAACGCCCGACGAAGGCAGCGGATTCGGTCTTGGTCCCGACGCGCTATCCGCGTACACCGCATACGCGTTTGACGCTCTGGGCCCGTTTCTCGACGAAGAGAATCAGATGTTCCCCGACGGCAATAGCGGAATCGCACGGCTGATCGTAAAGACGCTGATTCCAGAAGCGATTGCCGGTGAGCACTCCCTTGAGCAGGTTTGTCGCAACGCTGTGAACTTCCAAGCGCTCGATCGCGCCGGGGCACCCGCTCGCATTCGGCCGGACTCGACCGCCGTGTGGGTGAAACACGACGGCGATCCGGCAAAGTCTGAGTTGGTGTCGATCATCTACGCGCACGCCGGCAAACTTTTCCGAGTGCGTGCGCGCTCAGTGGTCATGGCGGGCGGAAGCTGGACGACGAAACACGTTGTCCGCGATCTTCCCGACGATCGCAAACAAGCGTATGCCCAGTTTTATCGCTCGCCTTGCATGCTCGCGAACATAGCGGTACGGAACTGGAGATTCCTCTACAAAATGGGGATTTCCGGCTGCCAGTGGTACGAAGGCTTGGGAACTTTCCTGCAGGTGCGTAAAGTCGCACTCATTGGCGCCGATTCGCCGACCATCAGCCCCGATTCTCCGGTCATCCTCGCCCTCAAGGTTTTGTACCCACATCCGGGGCATACCACCGAGGAGCAAGGACACTTGGGACGCGCGGAAATAATCTCAACTCCATTCCGCGAGTATGAGCGGCAGATCCGTCAGCAATTCAATGACATGTTCGCACCCACTGGCTTTGACGCATCGCGCGACATCGCCGGGATCATCTTGAATCGCTGGGGGCACGCGTATGCGAGTCCTGCTCCCGGATTCTACTTCGGCAAAGATGGGAAGCCTGCGCCCGGAGACCTTCTTCGGGCAGCGCCATTCGGAAGGATTGCCTTCGCGAACGTGGACCTTTCGGGGATGCCCGATCACAAATCGTCAATTATTGAGGCGGATCGTGCGGTAGGGCAGCTGCTCGATCAAGTTCTGAGCTGATCGGGTAACGGGGCTATTTCTCTTTGTCGTGCTTCTCTTCTTCGATCTTGATGCGGAGGGACTTCAGGAATTTGAGATCCTGATCGCTGACTTTCAGCTCAGGGTTGCTCGATATCGTGGAGACGAGAGAAGTCTTTTCGGGGGTCTTTTCGCCTTGCTTGCTAACACCAATCGTGGCCTCAAGCACGAGGAAAATATCGTATCCCCCCTCCTTAATGCGGGAAACGACTTCGGAGATCTGCTCAGAATCAGAAAGAGATTCGTTAATCGCGTCGCCGAGCTCTTTCATGAGTTGTTTGAGTTGTGGGTCCACTGAGCCTCCCCCGAGGAAAACATCTGCCTACCTAATCAGATGCTGCTTGTGGCAGAACGGTTCGCCGCAGCCCTGAGTTGGCTCATTGTAGCCCTCGAAGGCTGTTAAAATCGAGGGCGTGAGCAAAGTTTCTGCATTACGGAAGTTGGGGGCGGTGGCGCGTGTCGCGCAGGATCACGCAGGGCGCAGCCGTACTGCAAGGGCGCTGATAAGTGCCATCGGCACCACGGCACGATCCTTCGGACACGCCTTGCACCAGCTTTGGCTCGAAGTAACAGGGCTCCTCTTCCTGGTAATGGCTATGGGTTTCGGCGCTGCTTCCTTCAAGGAATATGGTAAGTACCATGCAGGACAGGTAGGAAGTGGGCGGTTGGCGGTTGTCATTTTGTTCACGGTGACGTTTGCGTGGTTCGGACTGAGTTCGTTCTGGCGAGTATGGCGGAAAGGCCAGCGTTAGACTTCCGGCGTTTTTCGTGAGCCGATCCTTCAGGATTGGTGAGAGACATGTCAAAGTTAAAGTCTCCTCCCGATGTTTCGAGTGAGGTCGAAACTTCCTCCCACATTCCAGTCAAGCCGCTCTACACGCCGGCCGATCTCAAAGGCGCGGATTACGAAAGCGAAGTCGGCTACCCTGGCGAATATCCGTTCACTCGCGGCGTGCAGGCCACCATGTACCGCGGACGCCTCTGGACCATGCGCCAGTATGCCGGCATGGGCGACGCCGAAGAATCAAATAAACGCTACAAATACCTGCTTGCGAACGGGACGACGGGGCTCTCGGTAGCGTTTGACCTGCCAACACAAATAGGAATGGACTCTGATCATCCGCTCGCGATTGGCGAAGTGGGCAAAGTCGGAGTCGCGATCGATTCTATCGAAGACATGCAGCGGCTGTTTGACGGCATCGAGCTGACGAAAATCTCGACCTCGATGACGATCAACGCCACGGCATCAATTTTGCTCGCGCTGTACGTGGCCGTTGCGCGGAGGCAGGGTGGAGACATTCGCAAACTGTCTGGCACAGTGCAGAATGATGTGCTGAAGGAGTACATCGCGCGCGGGACCTACATCTACCCGCCACAGCAGGCGATGCGTGTCATCACCGATATGTTCGCCTGGGCGAACGAGCATGTGCCCGATTGGAATACCATTTCGATCTCCGGATACCACATGCGGGAGGCGGGATCGACGGCGGTCCAGGAAGTAGCGTTCACGCTGGGAAACGGCATGGCATACGTCGAGGCGGCGATCAGGGCCAGACTCGACGTCGACAAGTTCGCTCCGCGGCTCTCGTTCTTTTTTAATGCGCACAACAATTTCCTCGAAGAGGTGGCCAAGTTCCGAGCCGCGCGGCGCATGTGGGCCCGCATCATGCGCGAGCACTTCAAGGCGAGGAATCCTCGCTCGTGGATGCTGCGGTTCCATACCCAGACGGCTGGTTCGACTTTGACGGCGCAGCAACCGGAAAACAATATTGTCCGCACGGCGATTCAGGCGATGGCGGCTGTGCTAGGAGGCACGCAATCGCTGCATACGAACTCGTTCGACGAGGCTCTCGCGCTGCCTACGGAGCAAGCCGCTCGCATCGCTTTGCGTACCCAGCAGATCATTGCGTATGAATCCGGAGCGCCACAGGCGATTGATCCACTGGCCGGTTCGTACTACGTCGAGACGCTGACCAGCGAAATCGAGAAACGCGCAGCCGAATACTTGGGAAAGATTGAAGTTCTGGGCGGAATGTTGAAGGCCATCGAGCGCGGCTTTGTGCAGCAGGAGATTCAGAACGCCGCCTACGAGTATCAGCGGCAGGTCGACAATCAGGAAGCGATCGTGGTCGGTGTAAACCGCTTCGAAGTGGAAGAGGAAAAACCGATTCAGATCCAGCGGATTGATCCTGCTCTTGAGCCAAAACAGGTCGAACGCGTGCGCGCGTTACGGGCCAAGCGTGATGCCGGTCCCTGGAAGGCGGCATTGGGTGGTGTGGAAGATGCCGCGCGATCTGGTGCAAATCTCATGCCGAAAATTCTGGCAGCGGTCGAAGCGTACGCGACGGTTGGAGAGATCTCAGACGCGATGCGGCGCGTGTTTGGGGAATATAAAGAAGCAGTGGTGATCTAGTGAAGTGTCCGATTGAGTGCGTTGTGATATAGACAGATCAGAGCTCCTCACCATAAATAACCATTGGCATCGATCCGGGTTCACCATCAGGTCGAAACTCATCTGCGAGGTCGGTCATTGAGAGATCTCCGTAGGGACTATCGGTGATTGCGATCAGAGCCGGGACTTGGAGTGTTGAGTGCGCGAAAAAATAGTTGTGGTCGTTGCTACGCGGGCTGTGCTTCCATCTCGACAACGGCAGCGTCGAGATGCTTCAGCGTTTCCTCGACCGTGAGCGAATACATCTCCCGCCCTACGCCCTCGCCTGATTCGAGCGCCGTCTTCAAATAGTGGCCAGCAATCTCAACCGCCAGTGAGTCGGTAATCATCTTGCCAGTGTGCTTGTTGTATTCCACCCAAGCCGGATGCGGCAGTGCCACCCAAACTTTTCTTCCGCCCACGAGAAATTTGTAGTCGACGGCGTCGGCATGGCGCGTGGCGATCGCCACAATTTGGCACTGATAGACACAATGGACTTGTTTCTTCGTCCAGCGGTCTGTGGCTGTGAAGTTCTCAAACATAACTAAAACTATATCGGACGCGCACGTGGACCGGCAAACCCAGGCCGAATTCTTGACCATGCTTCGCTAGCGCTGATATACATCACCCTTTCGCATAAGGAGACATCCTCTTGAAGCTGATCGTACGTCGTTTTGTCGCTCTCTCGCTTTTGATCTCGTCTATTTCGGCTTTCGCGGTAGACAAAAAGACTCCTGCCCAGATGGCACGCTCGCGTTTCGAGATTTCGTTTCCTGAAGCGATGAGCGCCTCACCGCTCGATGGCCACGTGTTGCTGGTGATCGCGAACAACGACGACACCGAGCCTCGGTTTCAGATCAGCTTCATGACCGCGCAGTCGCAACAAGTCTTTGGCGCCGACGTCGATGCTCTTGCCCCGGGATCTCCGGCAGTGATCGACGCCTCCACGCTCGGATATCCAGCAGAAAGTTTGAACGACGTTCCGGCTGGCGATTACTGGGTGCAGGCTGTACTCAATATCTACGACACGTTTCATCTAGGCAACGGCCGCACGTTGAAGCTGCCGCCGGATAAGGGCGAAGGCCAGCACTGGCAGACCAAGCCCGGCAATCTTTACAGCAAACCGCAGAAGATTCATTTCGACCCGAAGTTGGCGCAGACGATCCGCATTTCCCTAACCGAGAAGAACCCGACAGTGGAACAAGATCCCAAGTTCATCGACAAGATGGCCGGATGGAGCGGCGCCAATGACGACCACGCGATCGTCGACAACAAGTGGGTCAAGCACATCAAGATTCAAAGCGATTTGCTGACCAAGTTCTGGGGACGGCCAACCTACCTCGGCGCTGTAATTCTGTTGCCCGATGGTTGGGATGAGCATCCGGACGCGCGCTATCCCGTCATCGTCGAGCAGGATCACTTTCATCGCGATCTCCCCGGCGTCGTGGCATTCCGCACGACGCCGCCCAGCGATAGCCTGAAGGGTGGCGACCTGCGCGTTGCGAAGATGGGATATAAGCTCTATCAGGATTGGACTGCGGGACGCCTTCCGCGCGTCATCGTCGTCACGATCCAACACGCGACGCCGTATTTCGACGACTCCTACGCGGTGAATTCAGAAAACGTCGGACCCTATGGCGACGCTATCACGCAAGAGTTGATTCCCTACATCGAGAAGACTTATCGCGGGATCGCCCAGGGATGGGCGCGCGCCGTCTACGGCGGCTCTACCGGCGGTTGGGAGAGTTTGGCCTCGCAGGTTTTCTATCCGGATTTTTACAACGGGGCGTGGGTCTTCTGCCCCGACGTCGTCGACTTTCGTGCGTATATGACGATGAACTTGTACGACGACAATAACGCATTCTGGATCGATGGCCCCTTCGGGAACGTGCCTCGGCCTTCCGTACGCCAGCCGGACGGTCTCGTGCTTTCGACGATGGAACAGATGAATCGCTATGAACTAGTCCAAGGAACACATGGCCGCTCCGGCGAACAGCTCGATACCTGGGAAGCCGTCTTCAGCAGTGTCGGCAAAGATGGATATCCCAAACGCATCTTCAACAAGCGCACTGGAGAGATAGATCACGACGTCGCGAAATACTGGAAAGAGCACTACGATCTAAGCAACATCATGCAGCGCGATTGGAAAACGCTCGGCCCGAAGCTTGCCGGCAAACTCCACCTCTACGTGGGAGAAGCAGACACCTTCTATCTTGACCGTGCCGTACACCTGCTCAAGGATTTCATGGACACAACAACCGATCCTTACTATCGCGGCAGTTTCGATTTCGGCGTGCGAAAACCGCACTGCTATGCGGGCGATATCGATCCGGCATCAGGGATCAGTCAGCATTATTTCCCGGAGATGGTCAAGCATATGGAAGAGACAGCGCCTGCGGGGGCCGATCTGAAAAGCTGGAAGTATTGAGGCTCATGTGAGGACAGCCGCCTTCGGCTACCCGCAGCCGATTGGTGTGTATCCGATCCCCGCGAGATCCCTCGGCCCGATGGTGAAAGCGCGGGCCTTCGGGATGACGCCCTATGAACATTTTCGAACAAACGGAATTGATCTCGACTTCCTGTAACATGGAAACGTGTCAACTGGGGCCCCGATAAAGACCATCCGCAAGTCAAAGCTGAACATCCTTCGCGCAAAACAGTTGAAGGAAGTTCCTTGGCTCGTACACGGATTTTCCACACGCACCGGAGGTTTCTCTCGCCCATATCGCAAAGGCGACCTGAATCTCGGATTCACCAAGGATGATTCTCGCGCGGCGGTTGAGCTCAATCGCGCGGCTTTTCTTCGAACACTGGGAGCGGTTTCGGCAACTCGCTGCGGTTCTGCGAAAGCTACGAAATTCTGGCCGCTAATCACCCTGCGGCAAGTTCATTCCGACATCATCCGCTGTGTTGATTCGATTCCTGACGAACTGCTTGCCGGAGACGGACTCATCACCGCACTTCCGGAAGTTCTCCTCGCCATTCAAACGGCCGATTGTCTTCCGATCGTGATCGTCGATCCGAAGCACCGCGCCGTTGGAGTCTTCCACGCTGGATGGCGAGGCACCGTCAAGCGCATCGTGGAAAAAGGCGTAGGCGAGATGGTACGTTGCTTTGGCAGCCGACCGAAAGATATGAAGGCTGCGATCGGACCAGGGATTCAAGGCTGCTGTTACGAGGTTGGCGAAGAAGTGCGCACGAAATTCGAATCCCAGTTCTCGTATGGCGCAAGTTTGTTCCGCGAGGTCAAAGAATCCGATCCTGTGCGTGAGAAGTACCCGTTGCTGTTCCTGACAGCCCGTGCTCCCGGCCACAGCGAACTGCCCAAGAGAATTTTTTTGGATCTCGTCGAAGCGAATCGCCAGCAACTCATTGCGGCCGGCGTACTGAAGAAAAATATAGAGACGTCATCCTTGTGCACGAATTGTCATCCTGAGACGCTTTTCTCCTATCGCGCGGAAAAGGGCAAAACCGGACGGATGATGGCAGTGGCGGGTATCAGAGGCTAGTTCTGTGTCGCTGGCGGCAGACAGCAGATTCCTTGCGGGTTTCGCCGCTCGGAATGACAAGGCTCTCTATTGCGCTCTAACCGGGCGAAACACCCAGCGGTCGCTGACAATGAAATTCAGAATTGAACATATTGCGATTGCGATCATGTTCGCGAGGATGGGACGCACGTGGGCTTGTCCCACCAGCAATCTCATTAGCAGCAGGTTACCGACGATAGAAACCGTCCCAGTCGAAAGATTGAATCGGAGAAGCCTGGCGGCTGTTTGAAGAAAGCGCCCGTTACGGCGATCTACCCACGTGAAGCGCTCGTGCCAAACGAAATTGTGCAGCACGGCTGATTCGACGGCAAACGCAGTCGCGAGCAGGTAACCCAGACCGCAGACGGTGAGCAGCCACAACATCAGAAGCTGCACTGCAATACCGACGCCACCCACCAGGTTGAATTTCATCCACCTCGCGATGGATTGCCACACTTTCGATTCGCTCACGATAGACGTTCCTCCTTGTAGAGACGCGCAGTGTGGCTGACTGTAGCGATGACCGCCATCCCAATCATCCCCGCAACGGCGATTGCCCCGCCCACGTCGAACAAGAGAAACTCTCGCCCCATCAGGTGCGCATGTGGACGAAAAATCAGTGCGACGTTGCCGATCATTAGCAGAATTCGGATTTCCGTCGGGCCGAAGAGCGCGTACGACATGCGGAACTTCCCCAGCGTATACGTCGTCAGATAAGACTCAATCGACAGGACGAGAAATGCAACCAGCATCCCGATCGCGACCTGCCAGTGCAGAAATCCCGAGAGCGCAAGGCCCGACATCAGGAAAACCGCGCCGAACGTATCTGCCATATGGTCCACATAGAATCCGTACCGCGGACGGAGCCGGTTGCGATACCGCGCCAAGGTCCCGTCGAGGCTGTCGCCAAGCCAGTTCAGTGCGATGAAGAAGGTCGCCAACAACAGGTAATACTTGTTCCAGCGGGAAAGTGCATAGAAAACACCGGCGAGAATCTGGGCGCCGAAACCAAGTACCGTCAGGTGGTCAATAGCAAGCGCATCCGGTATCCTCCGAGCGAGCCACAGTAATATTCTTCGTTCAAACGGCGCGGTGATCGCTTCCTGTAAACGCGTAGCACTGCGAAAGTTGGAACCAACTGGTTTCGTTATGCTTGCAGCAGCCGACATATTTCCTCCTTGAAATCAGACTGCATCGACAATTCAATTCTTTTTGGGAGCACCAACGGCATTGGCAGCCATCGCATTCCGCGTGGCAGTCAGCGTGAATTGCAGCGATTCTCGCGGAATGCTGTTTACAAACGGCCCGATGAGCCAGGCTAGTCCAGTGGGAATGTCGCGAGTCAATGAGATCGCTTCACATTGCACCAGCACACCGTCACCCACTTGTTCGAATGCCCAGTAGCTGTTCAGCCGCCACATGTAGCCATGGTCGTGGCCTTGCGCTAGAGCCCGCTCGTTCTGCTCACCAGGATTTTCGATTTCCGATACGCGCGTGCTGCGCGAAATGCTGTACTGGTGCGCGGCGTCGATGCGTCCATAGTGCACGTCATATTCGGTATCCAGCACAACCTTTACAACTTTGTGTTTTTGCAGCCGCATGTACACATGGAGGTCATCACCTTGTGCGGACATTAGGCGCGATTGAAGAACGTCAGGTGAGTAGTACCGTGTGAGATGGTCGTAGTCGCGGATTAAACTGATGACCTGTTGCACCGTCACGCCAGAGATAAAGACCCATCCCTGCCAGTCATGAATCAATCCGCCCGGAATCTCCTCTGGCGTGTTGGCGACCTTTTCGATCACGACTTCGCCCTGGTGAAGGCGGCGACGGACTTCCGGATGCCGGCCTCCATGAAGAGAGTCCAAATTCAGGAAGCCATCGGCCTGACTTCGCTGCTGAGTAATTCGCGCCTCAGCTTCGGCGATGTAATGATCGAAGGCTTGGGAGGTCTCGGGCTGCTGGGCTAGCAGGATTCCGCTACAACTCAACACGATCGCTAAAGCTTGAACCATCCCGACACCATGCCGAATCCGTTTCGTCATATCTGGCAGCATGCGCCAAGGAACGCTCCGGCATCAATCGCTCGGCCCTCAACTTAAGGTCAATTCAGACTCATTCGCTAAGTGGCATAAAATGTGACGCTTAGCGGAACATATAAAATCGTCCCAGGTTGTAGACTAATCAGGCAAATGGCGGAATCTCCGCAGAAGAAGCTTTTCCGGTTCGGCGTATTCGAGGCCGACTGCGAAACAGGTGAACTCCGTAAGCAGGGGCGTCGCGTACCGCTTCCCGGCCAGCCCTACGACATCCTGATGATGCTTCTTGAGCAGCCCGGCGAACTAGTATCGCGTGCCCAGATTCGCGAGCGCCTCTGGCCAGATGGGACCTTCGTCGACTTTGACCATAGCCTGAACACAGCCATGAACAAGATTCGTGATGTGTTGGGCGATTCTGCCTCTACCCCACGATTCATCGAGACCCTCGCGCGTCGAGGCTATCGCTTTATTGCTCCTGTCCAAGTTGATGGTGTCGTTTCGGCGGAACCTTCGCATCCGGCCGCCAGTGACGTGACGCCAGAACCTCCTCGGGAGCTGGTAGCACAGACCCTACTCACCGGCTCACACGAACTACCCCAGGCTCCGCATGCGTTAGTGAGGACTCTCTTCCTTCTTCTGCAGGTTATGTACCTCTCCTTCTATCTGATCTCGCTGGCACGCCTGCATGAGGTCGACGAGATCTTAGCGGCAACCGTGTCTCGGCCGATCTGGGTCGTGGTGGCGCTGATCGTTACGGCAGTTATCGGGATTCCGGTTCGCCTTTATCTGATTTCGATGGTGGCGTTCAAAGCTCCGGGCCTGAAGGAAAAGTTTCTTCGTCTGTTTGCGGTGATTTTTCCGCTGGATGAACTCTGGGCCCTGGCGCCATTTCTGCTTCTGCCGCAAATTGGTTATGGTTTGGCGTTGGGGCTGACTGCCATCCTGCTCTATGCTCCGTTCGCGCAACGCTCTTTGGTTCTGATGGGCGCGGGGACACCTGCTCGCACTGTCCGAGCCGGGTCCTAGGCCGGGACTGTGGTACTATCCCGTTCGTTTCCAGTTCCGAAACGCTGCATCAAAGAACGGAGTTGTTATGTTTCCATCCGAATGTGCCCCGAACCGCCGCAATTTCCTCAAGACCGCCGCAGCGTTCAGCGCAGGAGTGTCAGCCCTTTCTCTGTCACCGCAGCATGCATTTTCCGAAGACGCCGAGATCAACGTCATTGGCCCGAAGAAGGGTTATTCTCCGCAGATTGGTACGCTGGTCTCAATGATGACGTGGATGCGCTCCGCCATGTTGAGGTCGGTGAAAGGCATGTCACAGAAAGACCTCGATTACCTGATTGACGATAAGGCCAACACGATTGGTTCGCTGTTGATGCATTTGGCCGCGACAGACCGCATTTATCAGATCAACACATTCGAGGGGAATTCACTGAAGGAACTGCCGGCTGCCTACAAAGAGAAGTGGGGAGCGGCGATGGAATTGGGCGATGCAGCTCGCAAGACGATCAAAGGACACGACCTCGACTACTACGTGAACTTGTTGGGGGAAGTCCGCGAGCAAACCTTTGCGGAATTCCGCAAACGCGACGATAACTGGCTGCTGGCGGTCGACAAAGATTGGGGCTGGGGACCGACGAATAACTACTGCAAGTGGTTCCACGTGTGCGAGCATGAGTCGAACCACAACGGCCAGATCAAGTTCCTCAGGAAGCGTGTTCCGGGAGCGAAAGGCGATAGTGAGTAGGCGCCACCCGAACCACCTTCGACCAAGAGGTCACCTTTGTGGGCGGGTAAACTTTATAGGACCACTTTTAACTCTTTGCATTGGCTGTCTCGGTTTGATTGCGGCCATTTCTACTCCTCTGACCGCTCAAAAGGACAATCAGATTTCTTTGCAACAGGAATTTACGGGTTATCCGCCGAGTGTGTATATGAATTTCTTTCTGGCCTGTTCGCCCGATACGATATGCACTCGAACAGACAGCTTTAAGGTTGACCCAGTGCCGCAGGGATGTTGTGTATTACTAGTGACAAACGGAGATGGCCGGGGCGCTGACGAAGTAAGCATTTACGAAATATCTCTAAATAATGAGAAGGTCATTCTCTCAGACCGCTCCCGCAATGCTCGAGCGCAAGTCAGAATGCGTTCAGCCAATACCCTTACGGTAAGACTAACGGGCAAGCCGAACTCGAAGATCTTCGTACTAATCGCATATGACCCTTCCAAGTCGAAGTAGGACTCTTAGTAGGTCGCTCGGCTTCGTTTACACCATAGCCCTATTTGCCCTCGGGCACCCTGCTTGCGCCCAAGTTTCGCGCGCCTCACTTGACGCGGTTTTCTCGTCGCTAAAATCCGCGAATGCGCCCGGTGCCGCAGTCCTCGTGGTAAAGGACGGAAAGCCTGTTTTTCAGCAGGGCTACGGCGTTACCGATCTCCACAGCCTGCGTCCGATCGATGTGAAGACAAACTTCCGCCTTGCATCGTTCACCAAGCAGTTCACGGCGACGTGCATCATGCTGTTGGTGCACGATGGCAAACTTCACTATGACGATCACTTGACCGATATCTTTCCGGAATTCCCTGCCTACGGAAAGTCGATCACGGTGCGCAATCTGCTCAATCACACTTCGGGCCTTCCGGATTATGAAGACATCCTGATGAAGCAGTATCCGGATACGCCTCCCGACAAGATCCCGCAGATTCTC
>DATFQQ010000288.1:0-58215 GCA_035264195.1 Candidatus Sulfotelmatobacter sp.
CCCGGCCACATGAGCACTGCAGGCAGAGTTGCATAGGTCCTCCGGCGCCAAAAAACGGCGCCATCAGGATGACACCGCGGTGGATTACATCAAGAGCTAAGAATGGTTTAGTGATGATGCGCCGGTTGACTCTTAACATCCACGTCGTGTTTGGATAAGGCGGAGTCGAAGGCTCGTTGCGCGCTTTCGCGTGCCTCCCCGGACCCTTCGACTGTGCTCAGGGCAAGCGGCATCCCGGGCTCCACGATCAGGTTTCTACTTTCCAAATACGACTTGCACTAGCGGCAAGTCCTCGCGCAGAAAGCCTGATGGATGCGCGTACGTCACGTATTGCGTCTGGCCGTTGCCTTGGGCGAATTCGGCGTGGGCTTGGCCGGTGTAGTTCACTGAACCTTTGTACGGTGTCTCGCCTTTGAATAGCAGGGTTGGCGCGGACCAAGGTCCCCAAGGCGTCGACGACACCATGAAATACATGTCGTTATTCAAGGCCGGGTTGTAGATGTTCATGTATTCGCCGAGATAGGCGTTATAGAAGACCTGATTGGCGGCGGCTCCGCCCTGGAAAATTACGACGGCGTCGGTCGGGTTGGTGCTCCAGGTATTGTTGCCGGCGTAATAGGTCCATTTCTTGATATCGAGAGCGTCGGCCAGAGGGACCTGTGCAACCATGCAATTCTGCACCAGGAAGCCCAATTTGCAGCCGTAGGAGTAGAGAATGTCGCCGACGACCAAGGCGCCCGAGTTGTATTCCTGATCCTTCTGTCCCCACATCAAGGTCGGATATTTACTGCCAGCATTTTCGATCGGACGGGTCATGCCTTTGCCGGGCGTGTAAACTGCGATTCCCCCACCTACCGTATCCCAGCCGGTCATCCCTTGCACGCCTCGAAACAATTCGTAGTAATAGAAGAGAACGCGATTGCGAGCGGGATCGTTGATAACCGGGCCGTCCCACATGGCAAACTGTGCGCCGCAGGGTTGCGCGGTGCAGTGGTTCTTGTCATGTTTGTAATTGAATTGACTCTCCCACGGAAGATAAGGAAGGAATTCCGCCGGCGCGCCGGTGCTGTCCAATAAATCGTGATTAAGGTTGATGCCTTGGGAAGCGTCGAGATTCGTTGTCCAGGAGAGGGAATTGTCATCCCAGAAGTTGCCAAGTACACCGGGCAGGGACATTGGAGTATCGCCGAAGGTCCACACGGATGCACCGTTTACCAAGGCGCTGAAGGTGCCATCGCGGCCATAGATAACTGAATTCTGCGTGACGGTACCGAGAGGCGTTACGGAAATGACTTTCGGGATCGGAGGGAGGGTTTGGGCGCGGGCGTTTGGCTGAGAGGCAATTAGCAAGAGAAAAGTGATGAGGACAACGATTCCAAGCGAACGAAGATCGACGCGGGTCACTATGAACTCTCCTCAAGGGGATCGAAAGCAGGGGAGCAAAGAGGCTACCACACAACGACGGAGTGCTGTGGCGGAAGAAAGACTCACAAATCGGACCCAGGGTCTTAATCCCGATCTCAATTTTGAAGTAAAGCTTGGCGAATGCTTCGTGCCTCTACACACTTTGCAACAGAGAAGACTTTTCTTCCGAATCGAGCAGGAAATGCACAGGAGCAGACGAAACTCGTTCGCTGCGGCGCTGCGATGGCTACGGGGTTCCGGGTAGGCGCATGCAATTCTTTGCTGACGTTCACTGTCAGAAATACCGATGAGCATGACGTAAGTCACGTGCTTTCAATCGGGTGATGACGCTCGAGATTTTGCGTGCCATAGGGTGGCAGGGTGCTTGCTACATTTCCGCGAGAGCCGCATGGCTCCTGGAGGATTTGTGAAAAGAATTCAGACGCTTTCGTTTCTCGCCACCCTGGCGATCGCAATTGGAATGATCTCCTGGGGTAGCGCGCTCCACGCACAAGATACAACCCCCTCGACGCCGGATCGCCAGGCGCAGCAGCCATCATCTCCAGACACGACCCCTCAGCAGCAAGCTCCCTCGACACCGGACAACCAGCAATATCCGTCGTCGCAGCAGCAGCCTTCGCAGCAACAGCCTTCGGACACGCAGCAGCCTCCGGACTCGACCGCTCCGAGCGGCAGGGCTCCGCAATCTGGATCGCAACGGCCGTCTGATTCTGCTGCGTCGGGCGGAGCTGATACTCAGACTTTCTCTGGAACCGTCGCGAAGCAAGGCGACAAGTATGTGTTGAAGGATGACTCTGGGCACGTCTACGACATCGACCATCAGGATGAAGTGAAGAAGTTCGATGGCAAGCGTGTTCGCGTACAAGGTACTCTGGACCCGAGCGGCAACAAAATTCTGGTGAAGTAACGAGAGGGAGCGAAACGCGCGTATCGAGTCTTAAGAATCGCGATGCGTAGCAAGGCTACCAATTTCTTCAGCGGGCAAAGGACGTCCGTTTGAGGATGGCAGATTTAGAGCGAGCAAAGTAAGCGAGCGAGCAAGGAAAGCACAGAGGGTCGACCGCTCCGACACTCTGTGCCTTTTCTTTGTTGGCAGGACTTACTCTCAGTAGCGGGGTCACTGGCGGTCGAGTTCGCCTTCCGTAACTCCCGTGATTGTGACGAAGCGGATCACGCCTTGGGAGTCTTCGAAGACGAGGCCGGTTGAACCGTTTCTTACTACCGCGGTCACCAGCCGTCCATAAGATTTCGGGATGCCGCCGTGCGGAGCGGAGCCTTCGCTCCGTGCAAGCTCCCCTTCCTTTATGCCGGTGATGCTGACGAAGCGGATCACACCCTTCTCATCCTCGAAAACCACTGCCGTGCCAATCGAATCGGCGAGGGCGGTGACGATGTGTCCGTACGATTTCGGGACTGTCCCATGGGTCATCGACTGAGCATAGACGACGCTGGAGTGGTGCGCGCCCACAGCGTAGGCTGCGATTACGACACAGAGAACTCCCAGTACTGTTGCGATTCGGTTGCGCATACGGCCCTCGATTTGATGATTACGGTTCCACCAGGATTTTGTGCATCATGCCGAGATCCTCGTGGAGCAGGATGTGGCAGTGAAACACGAATGTTCCGGCGGTGCTTGGATCGCGGAAATCCATCCGCACCTTTACGCTGTGATAAGGATGCCCGCTGCCATCCCAATACGGGATTTCGATCGTATCCAGTAAATCCTGGTTGGGAGCTGGCTTGCCATCGATCTCAAGAACTTTGAAATGAATCTGGTGGATATGAAACGCATGCGTTTCAAGCGCTCGGTTCTCGATCGTCCAGTCTTCCAGTGCGCCGACTTTGGTCACGATGGCCGGCTTTTCATTCGCTTCGAAGACCTTTTGCTTCTGACCATCGACCGTGACATAAAACTGGATCGGGCCATTGGTTCCGCCAAACTCCTCCGAGAAATAAATTTTGCGCTGGGTTGTGGCTGGTTGCTCGGAGAGATTGGCGAACTTGAGGGCTGCGGCGTCGGCCGGCGCGGCCGCACCTGGCATATGGCGCCCGTCCGCGGTGTTCGAGAGCTGAATCGTAGCCAGAGTCTGCCCCTCGTCGAAGTTGCCGGTGGGTCCAGTCGACTTGGACTCTGTGATGAACGTTGCAGTTGCGCCCGCAGGCGGAGCCTGCACAATGAACTCGGCCCGACCGGCGGGGGGTACGGAGATCGCGGTCTGCTTCCGGCTCTGAGCCAGTGGATATCCATCCAGTGCGATTATCTCTAACGGTTCCGGCTTCCCATTGACCAGGAACTGGAGTTCCAAAAAGTCCTGCAACGTAGCATTCGCAACCCGCCAGAACTGCTTCTCGCCGGGTTTCATCTGAACAATCGGATGAATACCTTTTATGAGCGGCGCAACTACATAGTTCATCGTAAGCTGGTATGGCCCGGGGATCCAAGGCACAAGAAACTGCTGGCGGACCACGAATACCCGCTCCGTAAGCCCTGCGACTTCGGGGCGATACTTTTCCATGCCCTCTACGATTAGCGCTCCCGAAGCGCCACCGTTTACCTGGAACTCTGTGAAGCCGTGAACGTGCGGGTGATACCAATACAGTCCCGGCGGTTCTGCGCCTGGGATTTGCATTTTGTACTGGAAGCCGGCCGACCCCGGTTGGATCAAGGTGTTGATGATGTCATCCTGATGGCATTTTGGCGGGACGTTCAACCCATGAAAATGGACATTAGTGGAACTGACGGTCGCCGTGCCCGTGTCGCCGCACACTGGCGCACCGGCCGGGGCCATGTCCATCTTCATTCCGCCGATCTCGGGCGGATTGTTGCGGTCGAGAATATTCAGAGCCAGCGTGTCGCCCGGATTCAAACGGAGAGTGGGCGACTCTACCACCTGGCTTCCGTCCAAATACTTGTAGCAATAATGGGTATAGCCAAAATTATCGACCGATTGCGCCATCGTGAATTGTGCGGATAGAAGCCCATTCTGCGAGACGATGCTGGGAGCATCGGTGACTACGGTTCCGGTCGAGGGGCGGTCGGGACACTGTCCATAAGCAGTGACCGACAACAACAAGCCGAGAACAATGGTGAAACCATATTTTGAACTGGAACTCATTTTCTCTTCACTCCCCACAAGTCTTTGCAACAGCCTTCACCCCACTGTATTACTCACCACCAAAGAGATTTCTTTGCGGCGCTACGACTCGAGCATTTGCACTATCGAGAGGAGGCAACCGCGATCGAGAGCAGCCCGAAACTCTTGCCGTCGAGGAATGGCGACGCCGGATCCTCTTGTAAAGAGCATTTGCCGTCGGTCGCCGAGTATCTGACCAGTGCAATACCGGAGGTCCCGCCGAACTCAGCGACGTAGACGCCTCCTCCGTTGCCTGAATCCGACACTAGCGCTGCGCTCGCCAAGTAAGACCACGACCCCGATTGCCCCTTGATTGGTCCCGATTTACAGCCGAACTTCAACTTGCCTCTGGACTTATCGACCAAAAAGGCGCTCACAGCGTCGCCTTGCGTGTTAACGGCATACAGAACTGTTTCGTCCGGGCTGAGCAAGATGTTGCTGGAACTTATGCCAAGTAACGATCCGAACGCAACGGTGGGTGACAGTCTCCCGGAAGAGATATCGGATACCTCTATGACTACCGCAGTCGACGTATCGCCAAAGATTGCATAGTGGCCGTCGTGCGTGATTTGGACCTGGTTGGGATACGTTGCGCCATGGGTCCTCCGAGTGGCAGTCGAAATCTGTTCGTCACCGTTTGAACTAGGAGTACCGCTCGAGATATCGAAAGACTGGATAGATCCGTCGGTGAAGCTGGCAATCAGCATAGTTCCGTTTGCAGCCATCGCGTTGATGACGCCACCGTTCAGTCCGCTTACAGCGGTGTCGTTGATGAACATCAGGTTGCATCCGGTTTGAATCTTGAAAGTGCCGATCGTGTTGGGGTCGGTAAAACTTGCGTACAAATATCCGCCCGTTGCCAGCAGGCCAATGCCGTTGCTCAAGCCCGTATCGGTGGTAGATCCGAAGGCAACACCTCCCACAGAGAAGCTGCTCACGATCACGCCGACGATACTTCCGCTGCTGGCTTGCGAAGAGAACACGCAATTTTCCTGGCCATCGTTTGCGACGGCCAGGCGGTTTTCTCCGAAGTATCCGCCGCTGATACCGTAACCTCCGGTATTGACCTGCTGCTGAAATGTGAGCAGCCCCGAGGCGGCCTCCGAAAAGAATGAGACGCCGTTGGGAAACGGAAATGCAGCATCGTCATTGGCGACAACGTATCGCGTCTGGGCGAATGCGCCGCCAACCATACTGTGGAAGAGCACGGCCAAAACAAGAGTTCGCCAAATGCTGAGAAACATTCGCATACCCATTTCCTGAGAAGCTGTGTTTTACGACTCCGGACAGGTTGTGTGTTTGAGAGACTAAGGCGTAGACCGTGCGCCGAACCAGACCCCACTACCGGCACCTTACCAGAGATGATAGGGAAATTGTAGAGCCTTTAGTCCTATGGCAAATCAGCTAGCGTCATCGGAACCGTGCAACCCTTTGCATTGTGGCTGCTGAAGCGCCTTGGCGAGCAAGTTCGGGAGCGTCCCGTTCTCGATCGGGACTCGGGCCGAAAAACCTATCGAAAAAATTCCCACTTCTCGCAAAACCGGCGAGAGATGGGGCACCTATTCAAATCTGCACTTCTTTCGCGGCTCCGTACTTCATTACCGCGGTGATTAGAACTTTATGCAGCCACCGGCGACGCCGCCGACAATTCCGCCGGTCACTCCGCCAATGATCGCACCGGCGGCGCCGAAAATCGCTCCTCCAATAATACCGCCTGCGAAAATGCCACCTACCAGTCCGATGTCGCCGTTTGATCTTGAAGCGGCGGGATCGCTGGTTTTCGGCGTCGTGCCCAGGTTAGAGGCAAGCACACCGGAGGCCACACTGGCGATGGCGAGTGCCATAGGGCTGGATCGCCCGTCGAAAAGAAGCGCATCGTAAACGCCGCGCACCATCTCGTAGGCGGCCCGGATGTCGATTTTGCCGCGTTCTGCCGCGAACACGGCTTCGCAGATTTCGGTCATCGAGTTGAACTCTTGCGCAGTGAGCTGGCCTTGGGCGCGAAGTTGCTCGAGACCGTACCTCGTCTCGCTCAAAGGGCTGTCTTTGTGGGCGGTGGGTAGCGAAACTTCTTTGGTGACAGCGACGTGAAGATCTCGGGTAGGAATTGCCCTGGTGCACTCGTGGGCGCGGCTCAGGATGAGTTCAGCGTCTGATTCCTTGAAGCTTTCCGGAAATTCCACGGGCACTCCAGGGTCGGACGCCTTTTTTGCTGTAGCAACGTTCTTGGCAGGCATGAGCCTACTCCTTGAAGACAGATGTGGACTGCGCGAAAAGGCGTGCGATGGTTGTCGCGGGAGTTACGGCCACAACGCGATGAAGTCTCTGTCGAGTTAGTAGTGACAACGGGATCCAATTCGTTTCATTCCAGACGAGATAATTGTTCTTTATCCCGAGAGGAAAAGAAAACCAAGTCCCACCCTTGCAGAGGATGCAAGGGTGGGCGCGTCCCGCAAAAGGCAGGCATTCCTGGCAGGTGGGACCCCACAGCGTTTCAGGCAGCGGTCCGCAAGTGGGTCAGGACGGGCAATTCCGTGCAAATGGTCGATCCTTCGAACTTGAAGCAATACTGATGGACGCGGTATTCACGGTCTTCCTTCAGTTGAAGTTGTGGACCTTTGGAAGACTCAGCTTCTTTCTCGCGCTCCGTTACGCCGACACCTAGCTTTGCGAACTGGGCTTTCAGTTGCTCAAAAGTGAACGTTTCCTGGCGGGTTCCATTGACGTATTGTGCGAGAGCAGCGATAGCTTGCGCCGCAATCACTTCTGGGGCTGGATCGCCTCCATGGATAGCGAGCCAGAGAGCGATGATCCAGGCAGCGTCGAGTTCGTGTGCCAGATAGATAGGCCGGATTGACATGAGTGAAACCTCCAATCGGATAGTGAGCTGAGGGGCAGAAACGTTTCATAGGTTTTAAGCCGAAAGCTCGAACTTGTTCAGAACGGCAGATTCTGGAAAGATTTGCTGTCAGGAGATGGCGTGGAAAACAGTGACGCGAAACATTGGATTGAGAAGCTACGGTTGGAGCCGCATCCGGAGGGCGGATATTTCCGGCAGACGTACCGCTCGGATGTCATGATCGCGCGTGAAGCGCTGCCACCGAGATTTTCGGGACCCCGAGCGGCTTCGACTGCAATTTACTTTCTGCTCGAAGGCGAGAACTTCTCGGCATTTCATCGATTGCGATCGGATGAAGTGTGGCACTTCTACGCGGGCAGTCCGCTGGTGGTGGAGGTGATTGAGGCGACAGGATGGCGCTCGACGATCTTGCTCGGCGACGATGCGGACGCCGGGCAGACGTTTCAGGCTGTCGTGCCTGCCGAGTATTGGTTCGCGTCGCACGTTGCGGACTGGAAGGGATGGTCGCTCGTCGGATGCACGGTTGCTCCGGGATTTGATTTTGCAGATTTCGAGATGGCAAAGCAGGAGGAGTTGGTGAAGAGATATCCGCAGCATCGCGAGATCATTACGAAATTGACACGAGGATAATCCGGTGTAATCGGTCTCGGTTGGCAGGATGAATGAGAAGGCCGACTACAACGAAGTGGACTCAAAGAACTCCGTCATGCCGAGGGTGCAAGGAGAGGTTCCGAGCACCACAGTCGGCGCCGCACCAGAGAACCGGAGGACTTCGCGAGACATATGCGCTTGGTCGGCGTAGCCCGCGTGAGCCGCAAGATCCGCCAGTGTTCTCACTTTGTGCTTTGCACCAGCGAGGTTGAGAAGGCGCTGGAAACGCAGGATCGAATGAAATGTTTTGGGGCCGTAACCGACAACCGCCAAAAACCGCCGCTGAAGCTGGCGAGGACTGAGGCCAATCCATGCGCTGAGTTGCCGAATATGACCGCTGGGATGGCATGACAGCCAACGGATGGCCCCGTTCACAGCCCGATCAGCTGGCGAGCAGTGCGGAACACTGTCGAACATGCTCGCTACAAGTGCCGCGTTCTTGCCTGCAAGAGTTGTCTCGTCTGGAATCCGCGAAAACCTTTCGTTCAGAGTGCGCGAGAGGTCGCCAAGTGCTATGGACTGATTGAGCAGAGCATTCGCCGGGACGCCGAGGAAGTTAACTGCATGTCCCGGGTGAAAGCGTACTCCGACGATCGTCGTGCCTCCGGCGAGCTCGGCGAGGAATGATTGGGTCCACGGCCCAATGACCGCCGGAGGACTGTTATTGATGAAGACGATGTCGATGCAAGCGTCTGGAAGTACACGGTGGGAATAGCCAGCATGCGACTTCGAGATTGTCTGGGTCCAGAAGCACAATACGGACTCCTTCAGCGCGGAAGGGGCAGGGAACTCGCGGTAATCCGAGAGAGGGACTTCAATGTCGAGACGAATTCGGCTTGCATCTAAGACTGAGTGATTTCCGTGCATTAGATCCCGATGAATCCTGCAGTTGTTAGACGTGTGGAAATAGGTTTTCGTTTCTTAACAGCCATAGGTTAGCTCAGAGAGGACCGACCGCCCGATCGAGAGATGGAAGACGTTGTCGATGTTCGGTAAGAGGCGGGACGTTGGCGGTTCCCGAACCGTGCCAGTTTCGCAGCCAATCTGAGACGCTGACGAGGCTGAATAAGACCCGAATCTCTTCGCCGCCCACGTGCATCCAGATGCGAGATGAGGCAACCATGCGATGAAGCAGTCATGCGGGCTGGAGGCCGCGGTGCGCCATGTGCTGAGAAATTGCTCCCGTGGATTCTGGCGGCCACGATTCTTGGCTCAAGCATGGCTTTTATCGACAGCACCGTCGTCAATGTGGCCTTGCCTGCACTTCAGTCGAACCTACACGCCACCGTCGTAGACGTGCAATGGGTGGTTGAGTCGTACGGCCTATTTCTTTCCGCATTGATCCTGGTCGGGGGTGCGCTGGGAGACTCCCTCGGACGTCGAGCCATGTTTTTGCTCGGCGTACTGGGTTTTGCAATTGCTTCCGCCGGGTGTGGCTATTCGTCGAGTATCAAGAGCCTGTTAATCTGGCGCTCGGTGCAGGGAATTGCTGCGGCATTCCTGGTTCCGGGCAGTCTGGCGATCATCAGCTCATCTTTCGACGAAAAGTCTCGCGGCCAAGCGATCGGGACGTGGGCCGGCTTCACAACGATCACAACAGCGCTCGGCCCGGTTCTCGGAGGCTGGCTGATCGAACATTTGTCCTGGCACTGGATATTCCTTATTAATATCCCGATTGCTGCTCTTGTACTCGGCATCTCGCTCTGGCGCGTTCCGGAATCCCGCAGCCCCCGTGCGGGAAGCGTCGACTGGTTGGGCGCCTCGATCGCAACTCTCGGATTGGCAGCACTCGTTTATGGATTTCTACGCTCTTCGATTCTTGGATGGGCTCATCCGGAAGTAATCGTCAGTGTGATTCTCGGCTTTGGGGCGATGTTTCTTTTCGTGGTTGTCGAGAAGAGTGTCAGGATGCCGATGGTCCCGCTAGAGCTGTTTCAGTCCGCAAGTTTCAGCGGTGCGAACCTGCTGACGCTTTGTCTTTACGCGGCTGTGGGCATTTTCTTTTTTCTCTTCCCCTTGAATTTGATCCAGATCCAGAAGTACTCGGCGACTGCGACGGGAGCGGCTGCTCTTCCGATGATCTTGCTGATGTTTTCTCTATCCCGCTGGTCTGGAGGGCTCGTAGCCCGCTACGGTCCGAAGCTCCCGCTCATCGTGGGGCCGCTCATTGCGGCGGCAGGCTTTGCTCTTTTTGCTGTACCCGATGTGCGGGCCCGTTACTGGACCACGTTTTTTCCAGCCTTTGTCGTTCTTGGGCTTGGGATGGCAATCAGTGTCGCACCCTTGACGACCGTGGTGATGAATGCCGTCGAGCAGGAGCGAGCCGGCGTGGCATCGGGCATTAACAACGCCGTTGCCCGAGTTGCAGGCGTGTTAGCGGTTGCTGTTTTGGGTGCGGTGATGGCGGCAGCCTTTGGTCACTCATTACGACAGACGCTCAGCGGTATGAACCTGGCTGCTGACATTGTTCACGAGCTCGAATCAAATACCACGAAACTCGGCGGCCTGGACGCGCCGTCGAGCGCGGATCCTGGAAGTACAGCGGCAATTCGCTCCGCTATTGCGCAAGCGTTCGTCTTTGGTTTTCGACTGATCATGTTGCTTTGCGCTGGCCTGGCAGTCGCGAGCGCCGCTGTCGCATGGCGGAAGATTCCTTCTCAGAGCGCCGACAGGGCGCCAGATCTTGGTCGAGTTGCAGCCGCCGACTAACGCATGTTGGTTTTCTTGTGGAGTCAGCTAGCACGGATGGCCGTAACCGGATAAGATTGCGAATCTCTCCGGTCGAGAGCCGAATTCGTGAATGAACGAGGTTTACGATGACGACGAACGCAAGTCCAATGCAAACTGCAAGATCGGCCAGCACATTTGATGCGGCAAGCGGCCTGGCACTAGTGCGCGTGACAATAGGCGCGATGTTCGTGTGGGTCTTCTTTGAAAATCGCGGGAAGGGTCTATACACGCCAGCGGGGTACGCAGGACTGATCAATTATTACATCAAGGCGAGTCATTCGCCGGCCATTTGGAAAGCGGTGATGGCACAGGCAGCGAGCCACGCCGCGATGGCGGCTCCTCTGCAGGCATTAACCGAGATATCCCTCGGCATCCTGCTCATTCTCGGACTGCTGACCCGGCCAGCTGCGTTCGTGGCTTTTCTGTATCTCGGCAGCCTTTGGGTTTCCGAATGGGGCACGGCGTGGATCTGGGAGCTGTTGGTTCCGGTGCTCGCATCGCTTGGGCTCGCAATCGGAAGCGCCGGCCGGAAGTGGGGCGTTGATTCGTGGCTGGCGCAACGCTGGCCATCGTCGTTGTGGTGACCGGGCAAAGTTCACGTGCGAGTGTCCGTTATCATTCCTACCCGCAATGAAGCGCAGTCGATCGAGCACGTGCTCGCCGATCTTCCGCGCGATCTCGTCACAGAAGTGATCGTGGTCGACAGTAGTTCCAACGATGGAACGCCCGAAATCGCCGCACGGATGGGAGCCCGCGTGATTCAGGAACCTCGGCGTGGATATGGGAGCGCGTGCCTCACGGGGCTGGCCGCGGCGGAGTCTCCTGATGTGGTTGTGTTCCTAGATGGCGACTACAGCGATCGCCCGTCCGAGCTGCCCACTCTGTTGGCGCCGATTATCGAGGGGCGCGCTGACATTACGCTCGGTTCGCGTCTCGGAGAGCGTCGGATTGCTGGGGCGTTGCCTTGGCATCAGGCGTTTGGGAATCGTCTGGCCGCCGGCTTGATCCGGATTCTCTATGGACTCCAAATCAGTGACCTCGGCCCGTTTCGCGCCGCACGTGCCGATGTTCTGCGGAAGCTCGCACTCGAAGAGGCAACCTACGGCTGGGCGGTTGAGATGATTTTGAAAGGCACCCTGGCAGGATTCCGCGTACTCGAAGTTCCTGTGAGCTACTACCCGCGCATCGGAGAATCAAAGATCAGTGGTACGGTGAAAGGCACGGTCGGCGCGGCATGGTTCATTCTCAGCTTGATCGTTCGCTATTATTTCCGCCACCGAAGAGCCGGGGCAGCCGCGTCGTAGGTCTACGTCGAAGTTTTATGCAATCTTCAAACGAGAAGGTCATTCGTTCATCAAGTACCGACCCTGTGCTGGTGATCATGGCGAAAGCGCCGCGACGAGGCGCAGTCAAGACTCGCTTGACGCCTGATCTCTCTCCTGAGGCTGTCACCGATTTCTATTGTTGTCTTCTTTACGACACGCTGGCACTGGCCCGGTCGCTGGGAGATGTGGAGGTCGCCATCATGTGCCCGGGCTCGGACGTAAACGAGTTGATGCAGCTGGCTGGTAAAGAAGCGACCGTAGTGGCGCAGAAAGGTGAAGGTCTGGCTGCGGGTCTCACTTCGGTGTTTTCACACTTCCCGGGAGAACATCAGCGATCCACCATTGCCTTCAACAGCGACAGCCCACATCTGCCGGTGTCTGTTCTGGAGGCTGCATTCGAAACCGTAGCGGCGCATGACTTGGTTGTCGGACCGACTCACGACGGAGGTTACTATCTCGTCGGTGCAAAGAGTTCCCATCTCGCACTTTTCGCGGGTGACGGAATGGGCACCAGCAGTGCTTTGGAGAGACTCTTGTCGCGCGCGCGCACGCTAAAGCTCTCGGTCGGCTTCGCCGAGACTTTTTACGATGTCGATGTCGCTGAGGATCTGACTCGCTTGGCCGCGGAGTTGCGTGTGGCTCCCGGCCGTGCGCCACGCACGGCGGCGTGGCTTAGAGAGTGGGAGTCCAGGGCAACACGATCGCGGACTGGCACGGAAGCATTGTGAAGATTACTCCCGAGTGGAGGGCGTACATACTCGGTGCCGTGTTGTGCGTGGCGCTAACGGTCTGCTCACGCAGCTTCCGTGATCGAGGTGGGCCGGTTTTCATGGTTTCTTTGGCGACTGCTGGCGTCGCGTATCTTTTGGCGTGCCGTGAGTTCTTTCGTGGGCGGGGCGCCCAAGCCACACAAGCATTTTCCAGACGCGTTGTCGTTTTCGGCCTCGTTCTGGCGGCTGTGTGGAACATTGAATTTCTTCGGCTGCCTCCGGGCGTCGATGACGATATTCATCGATATGTGTGGGATGGCCGCCTGCAGAGACTCGGTTACAATCCTTATCTTGTCGTCCCTAGCGATCCCGGAGTGCAGGGGTTGCATACACCGGAAACCCGCACCTTGAACAACCCGGAATTGGCGAGCCCATACCCACCTGGCGCGCAGCTCTTTTTCCGCGTAGTCACCGCGATTCAGGAATCTACCTTTGCCCTGAAATGCACATTCGTATTCTGCAGTTTTGCGATTGTGTTTGTGTTGCTTGATGTCTTGCGTCGCACTGATCAAGGAGCGCATTTGGTTTTGGCTTATGCCTGGAACCCATTATTGGCGATTGAAGTGGCGGGAAGCGGTCACATCGACATTGTTGGTGCGCTGCTGGTGGTGATATCCGTCGCAGCGCTCGTGCGGCGATGGCGGGCGACCGCTGCCGTCGCGCTGGGACTAGCTGTGGCGGTGAAATTTCTGCCGATCGTTCTAGTGCCTCTCTACTGGAAGCGAGTTCGCATTCGGGATGCTGCACTGGCGGTAGCCGTGGTTGGGGTCCTGTACCTACCATTTCTTCATCACTGGCGCATTCCGATCGGATCGCTTGGCACGTATGTACAGACTTTCCGATTCAATGGTCCCGTTTTTGCCGCACTCGACAGGGTGACGCCTCCGCAATTGCTAACTGGGCTGGCGGTGCTTGCCGGCTTGGTGACTGCAAGCTGGCTAAGAAGGGCAGTCCCCGAGTTGCGCCTGGATGTATTTGCCTGGCCAAAGGCGGCATCGCTCTTCTTCGCACCTGCCGTATTCCCCTGGTATCTTCTGTGGCTGCTGCCATTCCTGACATCAGGCTCGACACTGTTGCTCATCGTTTGGACCGTGAGCATCATCCCGACCTACGTCCAATGGCATCTGCGAACACTCGGACGTCCATGGGGAGCACTTCCAGGTTGGGTTATGGCGTTGGAATACGGATGCCTGGCAATCGCCGCTGCCGTCATTGCATTTCGCCGGTTCAAGCGGCGGACAGCCGCTCAGTACTCAAAGGAACCCATTGAATCAAGCCGGCTTGGTTGATGCCGGCGGACTGGGGTGGAGAATAATGGTCTGTCCGACGGCCATCTGGCGCGATGCGGCTAATGTAACCGAAGGCTTTTGTCCAACATCCAAGTTAGGATTGTTCTAAATTCACTGAGGGGGACCTCCATGAAGTATGCGAGCCGTATCACGATCATCGGTCTTGTGGGATTCTGGGTAGTGGTCCTTGCTGCAACGTCTTGGGCGCAAGAGCGCGCGCCCATTCTCGATAAGATCGCCAAGACTTACGGTATCGATTCCTGGGACCAAATTCAGGCGATCCGTTACACGTGGAATGGTGAAATTCCCGGGCTCTTCAAGCTTTCTCACATGTGGGAGTGGGAGCCGAAGACCGGAAAGGTCTCTTACGAAGGAACGGATAAAGACGGCAAGCCGGTCAAGGTCACATACGACAGCTCTCAACTCAACAGTCAATCGGACCAGGTGAAGAACGAAGTCGAACCGGCTTTCGTCAACGATAATTATTGGCTGGTGTTTCCTTTCCATGCTTATTGGGATAAGAGTGCCACGGTGACTGATCAAGGTATGAAGAAGTTGCCAATCGGTACTGGAACAGCAAGGTTGGTTTCTGTAAAGTATCCGGCGGAGGCTGGCGGTTACACCCCGGGCGATACCTGGGACCTCTTCATTGGCCCCGACAATCGCGTGAAGGCGATGGCGTATCACCGTGGCGGTGACAAGAAGCCAAGCCTGGTCATCGCGTCGTGGACGGGTTACAAGAAAGCGGGACCGCTCCTGTTCTCGACGGAGCACCGCGGCACAGCGGACGGCAAGCCTCTGCACATCTACCATCCAAATGTAGCGGTCAAGCTGGTGGGCTCTGACAAATGGATCGAAGCGCAATAAACTTGGTGGCCCACTCAAACCTGTTGTTGGCTTGAGTGGGTACATCGAGCCCCTCGGGACGGTAAAATACCTCCCTATCTTCATCTCAAGCAATGAAGGCTGACATCGATCTCGATATCGGGCGGAAGACTTTCGCCTCTGGCCTCCTACCGGAGTTGATCACTGTGTTGCGCCGGAGCCAGGCGGGCGATTTGGTTGCAGTGGTCGGCGATGACGAGAGCATCGGACCAGAGCTGGAAACGTGGTGCCGGTTCACCGGGAATCCGCTGTTAGAAACCACGATTGACGGCGACCGCGCGCGATGGGTCTTTCGATGCGGGGCTGTTCCTGCGCATATTGATGACAATCGGCCGGTGGGCTCGCGCCTATGGCTCTACACCAATTTCGACTGCAACCTGCATTGCGATTATTGCTGTGTGCGATCGTCGCCCACCGTGCCCCGAAGGGAACTTGGGCTCGGGCGTGTACAGCGCATCGCTCGCGAGGCGGCAGAGCTTGGTGTCAAAGAAATCTTCGTGACTGGGGGCGAGCCGTTTCTACTGGAAGACATCGGTGAGATTTTGCTTTCATGCGCAGCAGCCGCTCCGACGACCGTGCTGACCAACGGCATGCTGTTTGCGGGACGACGAATGGAAAGCTTGCGAATGTTGCCTCAAGACCGAGTCGTCCTGCAAATCAGTTTGGATAGCCCGACGCCAGAACTGCACGATCTCCACCGCGGGGCAGGCACATGGGCGCGGACGAAGGAAGGGATTCAGCGCGCTCGTAATTCAGGTTTTCGAGTGCGGTTGGCCGCGACCATCTCGACCGACGCCGAGGCAGAGGAGTTCCGTAAATTCCTCGACAAAGAGAATGTTGCGGCCGAGGATCGAGTCATACGACGGATCGCGCTACGTGGCGCCGCCAGCGAAGGTGTCGCCGTGAGCCGAGTCGACCTTGTGCCGGAAGTTACGATCACGGCTGAGGGAGTGTATTGGCATCCGGTGGGAGCGGAGGATGCCGATCTGCTGGTCACCGGCAACATTTTTCCGCTGACAGAGTCCTTCGCGGCCGTGCGCCACGCCTTCGACCGTGAAGGCGCACATGCGAACAGGCTGGCAAGAATTTTCAACTGCGCGTGAGCGTTATCTATGCGTGCCACTGCGCGTCATTAAGTCGACGAGGCTATCAGCCTGCAACGACAGTGGTCGCGCAAACTCTTACCGACAAGCGGAATTGTCAATTCGCGACCACTTTGAACGCTCGACTTGACGGCCATCTAATTTCGCAGATGGACCAACAGAGCGGGCAAAGCACGCCGAAGTATATCTTTCTGATTGTCTCGCTCGTGGAGCCTTCGACCGTGTCGAAGACTATGAACGAGTGCCCGTTGCAGCAGATGAAAGATCGTTGCATAACTGGGTTGCCACTCCCAATGGCCACGATCCCGTTGAACGTGAATCACGGCCCGTAAACAATTGGGTGATCGTTTTCGTTGTTGCGTTGCCGCATGCACATCAGATTGGTACTAGCAAAAATGCTAGTGGCTGCCCGTTCTAATGCTCCGAGGGAACCTGCACCTTCATGGTGCTAACTTCCGGGTGGTTTGAGTTTGCTCGCCGGCTTTCCCAATTGACAGCTTCTCAAGTATCTACTACATTGTGATGGAAATGATTGGCGAGTTTGAATATCTAATCCTGTCATCTGCGGCCCGCTTGGGCGCTCAGGCTTACGGCGCTTCGATCCGAATCGAAATCGAGAAAGCCACCGGTCGCCGATGCTCGATCGGTGCTCTCTATACGACTCTCGATCGTTTGGAAGGTAAGGGCCTCGTTGACACGTGGATGGGTGAGCCTACTCGTGAGCGCGGCGGACGATCCAAGCGACTTGTTCAGGTCACAGCAACCGGCGTGAAAGAGGCAAGCAATTTTTTCCGGACCATCAGTCGCATCAGCAAAGGCGCCTCATGGACAACGAACCGACCAACTACCCGATGAGCTCACGGAAGAGCTGGCCCATCGTGCTCTGGCTTTCAGGATTCTTGGGCCAGGCTGAGAAGGAGGTAGTGCTCGGCGACCTCACTGAGTACGGTGAGAGCGGAAGCAGAGCGATCGCGAGTGTCCTTGGCCTCGTGGTGCGGCGGAAGAGCGCCGTTTTCTTGGACCTGCGACTGTGGCTCGCGGTAGCACTTGTCGTTCTGCCCGTCAGCTATCTGCTTTCCGCGATCGCAGAGAGTACGGCGGGTGAAGGCGCAGTTTATTCGTGGATGTATCTGAACAACTGGGATTGGGTACTGACAAGGAATCCCGGATTCTGGCACGTGCTCCGCGAAATGGCGATGAACTTCAGTATTACTTGCCTCGTCCTTGCTTGCTGGTCCTGGAGTGCGGGATTCGTTATTGGTCGTTTTCCGAATGCAATTCTTCAGGTCAGCCGGAACACATTCATTGTGCTGCTTGCCGCCTCATTCTTGGTCGATGCACCCACCCGCTTCATCCACTTCTGGATGTTCTTGCATGGCCTGCCGTTGAGACCATCACTCCCGGATATCCACGCTCCGATAACAGCCAACGCTTTCTATCATGTGTTCTTTCCTTGGATCGTTCTTACCATCCTGGTTGTCTTGCCTGCTTTTTCTGGAGTGCGGCAAGGGAACCGGTCATCGCTCTTCGAACGGAAGATGCGGGTTGTCCTTGTGACCGCTGCGATTATTTCCGTGTTGATTATGCTGATTCAAGTACCGAGTTTCGGACTTCTGTTAGGCGCACCCGTGAGGCAGTGGATGTGGCGTAACCGAAATGCGATGCAGGTGCCGCCATTATTGTGCTGTTGGCCGATGTTCTATTTCATTGCGATTGGCGTCGGGCGTTATGGGCGGTGTAAGGCTGCGATAACGCAATGCACGCGGTGAAGTCAAAGGAGACGGTCTATGCGTAAAATTCTAGCGACTGTGTGGGTTTCGGCTTTGATTGTGCTTGCACTCTATCCAGGTACCACAGCGGCACAGGCGGGGAACGGGGTGCTCCTGCCTGCTGAGCAGCGAAAGCAAGCGCCAGAACTGGGGCTGGAAGATACGGCTGGGAAGCAGGCCAATCTAAAAGACTATCGAGGCAAAGTGGTCGTAGTCGACTTCTGGGCCACATGGTGCCATGGCTGCCTACAGGAAATGCCGTGGTTCGGCGAATTTCAACGCAAGTACGGCGACCAAGGTCTCAGCGTGATCGGAGTTTCGCTCGACGCGGAGGGATGGAAAGTGATCAAGCCATTCGTTGCAAAGGCTGCGGTGCCATATCGAATTGTGCTGGGCAATGATTCAAGTGCGCAAGCGTATGGCATCGGCAACATGCCCGACACGTTCCTTGTCGACCAGGAAGGACGCATTGCCGTTACTTATGTGGGAACGGTTGACAAAGACGGTCTCGAGAAAAACATTCAAAAGCTGTTAGCGAAGCGATAGCTTCCCCGCGCTGCCGATGTAAGCCGGATCGCCTAATCCGATCAGGCCACCTTTGCAGATAGTTGTTGGAAGAATCCCTGCTGTGCCGCGGCTTGCCTTAACGCGTCGTATCCATCAAGATGGGGCAGTAACCAGCGCTGAAGTCCTTCGGCTTCAAGTATCGGGCGATGAACCGGATTGTCAAAGCTCATCGCTGAAAGCGCCTCGGCGAAGCGACGTTCCACTGCTGCATCGAGATCCGGACGCGCTGTGAACATGCAATGGTTGTATTCGGGAGAGGACCATACTTCACGAAGGCCGCCTTCAGGTACGAGTCGCTCGTTGCGCACGGAGTTCCAGAATCGGTTTCCGATAGCGCCAGCGTCGGCACGTCCGTCGAGAACGGCGCGTACAACTTCCACTTCGCTAGTCCCAGTATCACCATGCTTGCCCACGTCGCTGTCGAAACGCAGTGTACGGTAGTCTTGGCCCTCACGCATGCCTTGCTCCTCCAAGAAGTGCACGGGAAGAATCGCGGCGTGTCCACTATCTCGGCTACCAAGGGCGAGCGTGCGATTTCTTAGATCGGCGAGAGTCGCAATGGGACCTCCGCTGACGGCGACGATCTTGGTCATCCAACCGAGATCGGTATCGCGCATTGCGACGGCGCGGCAGGAGTGGCCGCTCCACTCGTCGGCCTGCAGATAGGCAAGATTTGTGTTCCAGGCAATATCAATACGCGGCACAGTCTCGCCCGGTTCAGCGAGAAGCGCCAGGACTTGCGCCTCGTAGCTTTGAAATAGCACGACCTCAACCGGAAGATGCGCTTCGTCGTGAAAATAGCGCCGCATCCCTTCCCAGATCGCAACTACTTTCGGATTGTAGGCAACTGCTCCCAGCCAGATTGTCTTGCTCATAGGCCCCCACTGTTTTATCTAGTGCGACTTCCAAACGTTTAAAAATTCCCCACTTCTCGCGCACAGAACGCGCGAGAAATGGGGCCACCCATCGATTTCAGAAGAGTGGTATCCCCAAGAGTGATTTTCCGATGAACTCGCGCAGAACATCCCCTGTCGGCGCCATGACTGCGCCCGCGTGCGCATCGCGAAACAAGCGTTCAATGTTTAAATGTTTCGAAAAGGCCGCGCCCCCGCAAACGCGCATTGCGGTCGAGGTTACGCTGATCGCGGCATCCCCGGCTGCAGCTTTGCTCTCGAGCACGCGAAGCATGGTCGTCTCGCGGGGCTTCTCCAGGTGGTCCACGAGATCCTCGATGCGTGCTGACAGTCCGTCGGTCTCAATCTGCATGGTCGCCAGTTGCGCTCGCAGTGTGGGCAGGCTTTCGCCGAGGCTCTGGCCGAGGTGTTCGAATTTCGCGGCCTTAAGATGAGACGCGGTTCCAGCGACTGCCGCTCGACAGAGTCCCAAAGCTACAGCAGACGTCCCGAGATTAAACAACGGCATCACGACGTTTAGCATCGCAGGAAAGCCAGCACCGTCATCGGTGAGTTGAAGGTCAGGTTGCACCTCGCACTCTTCCAGCACGATCGGCGCAGAGGCGTTGGCCCGAAGTCCGAGACCATCCCAAGGTCCCGCAACCGAGAGGCCGCGCGTATTCGCCGGAAGAAGATAGAGAGTCGAATCAGTAGGCCCTGATCCTTGAGGAGCAAGCGAAGAAACGACATAGCTGTGGGCATGACCCGCGCTGGTCACCCACGATTTCTTGGCGCTGATGCGGACACCGTCGCCGTTGCGATGTGCGCGCGACAGAGGTGCCCAGAAATGACTGCGCGACCCGGCTTCACTAAAGGCGAGGGTCGATAGATGACGGCCTGCGCCTATCTCCCGCAGTATCGGCGTGACAGCCTGAGCAGCGCTCGGGCGAGCCGCCGAAATTGCCGAGGTGCCAAGGATATGCATGAGATAGACCATGGCGACCGAAGCATCCACCTCGGCGAGGGTCGCGATCACATTGGCCAAGGTGCGCGGGCCCAGTCCCAGGCCACCAACATCTGCGGGCAGCGTCAGACCGAGCAGTCCAGCCTCACCCAGCGACTTGACCGCTTCGGTTGAGAATCGTCCTGCCTTGTCGTTTTGCCCAGCGGATGGTGCCAATACGCCGCCAGCGATTTCGCGAGCTTTCGAAACGGCTACATCATGCGTCATGAGGTCACCTATGAAACACGACTGACTCGAAGGATTGTCGCCGAGGATTGGCAGAGGGTCAAACGGTTTCTGTTTGAGGGGGAGAAGCAACCGGGCCTGTGAGTCGCACCTATTAATTTTCTGTGAATCACGCCGCTCGATTTGACAGACGCCAGCGACGAGAGCAGACTTTCTTCAGTCCGCGAGAAACGCCCAGCTCACGCACCACAGGCTAGATTAACGCCTACTTTTGAAGTGTGTAGCAGCGTCCATACCTACTTCGCTAACCTCGAAGGATCGTTCCCGGCTGGACCCTCCTTCACTACCTCCTTTGAAATTGGAGGAGCCAGAGCAACGACCACCCACTTCGTCGCGAAACTCATAACAAAACATTTTCAGGAGGAACTATGGCAACAATGAAAGTAGCGCCAAGAGCCGAAGTAGCAGTGATGAAGGTAGCGCAGATTTCCAAGCCCGGCGGAGATTTCGAGATTGTCGAGCGTGAGGTGCCAACGCCCGGACCAGGGCAGGTGCGAATTAAGGTTCAGGCTTGCGGAGTCTGTCATAGCGATGTTCTCACAAAAGACGGACTTTGGCCTGGACTTCAGTATCCGCGCATTCCTGGACATGAAGTGGCCGGTATCATCGACGAAATTGGCTCCGGTGTGACGGCGTGGAAAACCGGGCAGCGAGTCGGTGTCGGCTGGCACGGAGGCCAGGACAATACTTGTCGCCAGTGCCGCCGTGGAGATTTCCGTAATTGCGAGAATCTCAAGATTCCGGGCATCAGCTATGACGGCGGTTATCAGCAATACATGGTCGCTCCGATCGAGGCGTTGGCGCCGATACCCGACATCCTCAAAGATGCTGAAGCGGCGCCGCTGCTCTGCGCTGGAATTACGACATATAACGCACTGCGCCATAGCGGTGCGTTGCCGGGCGATCTGGTCGCGATTCTAGGTATCGGTGGCCTGGGCCACCTCGGCATTCAATTCGCAAGCAGGTTCGGTTACAACGTCGCCGCTGTCGGGCGCGGCGCTGAGACCGAATTTCTTGCAAAGAAGTTGGGAGCAAACGTGTACATTGACGGCGAAAAGTCCAACGCGGCGCAGGAATTGCAGAAGCTTGGCGGAGCGCAAGTGATTCTGGCAACCGCGCCAAGTTCTAAAGCGATGTCCGCGTTGATTGATGGCTTGGGACCAAACGGCAAACTGGTCGTGGTCGGTGCGACCTTCGATCCGATTGAAGTCACGCCGCTGCAACTCATCACCGGAAGCAGGACCATCCAGGGCTGGGCTGCGGGAACGGCTGCCGACTCCGAGGATACTCTGCACTTCGCTGCGCTGAGTGGTGTCAGGCCGATGATCGAAACGTATCCATTGGAAAAAGCCGGCGAGGCTTATGCGCGCATGATGAGCGGCAAAGCGCAGTTCCGCGTCGTGCTAACGATGTAAGTTGCGAAGTCCGCGAATCATAATTGGCGAGCATTGGTTGACGCGATGAAACCAATGCTCGCAGTGCAGCATTATCAGCCAACTTGTTGGATCAATTTAACCCTTGCCCCACAACATTTGCGGTCCTCAGCCCAGACAGTCTAGTGCATTCCGACTAGTGCAGAACCGAGACGATGTTCGATATGCTGCACAGCCATTATGACTTGGATCAAAACAGTTCCTCTTTCGGAAGCCAACGAGAACCTGTTGCGCGCGCTGGAGTCCCAGCGTCCTCTTTATCCCAAAGAATATGCAAGTCCGGTTTTTCGTGCGGATGACGAACTGGCAGGCATTGTGGCGTCTCATAGCCTCATTCCAGACGCGCTCAATCATGCCTTCTCGACTTTTTGGCGTGTTGATGTCGCCGGACCTGCCGCTTACCCGCCGTCAACACGAGATGATCACCACGATGGTCTCGGTTACGAACCGATGCTTCTATTGAATCGAATCTCACGCAGAGTTTCTGCGTAGGGCTAGTTTGGATGAAGAACTTGTCACCGCGCTGCGGAGAGACTACACACAAGCCAAGCTTTCAGAGCAAGACCGCGTGATGCTTGACTATGTTGTCAAACTCACGAAAGATGCAACGCGATGTTCCCGGGCCGACCATGTTCGCTTGCGCGAGGTCGGTTTCGATGACCGTGGAATCCTGCAGGTTACGTTAATTGCGTCCTGGTTTAACTACATCAATCGAGTAGCCGACGCTCTCGGCGTGGGGCGCGATTGGGGAATCGATCAGCTGATCCGGCGGCCAAACCAAGCCGAGGTCGCCCCGGAAATCGTCAAGACGTAGCTCAGATTTGGAAGGCCGTCGTAAGCTTGAACTTGGCAACATTGTCCCGTGCGTGTTCGCACTGGTGCTCGCCTTGAAGCTTGTGCCTGCGATCAAGCCCCGCTACCTCACTGACATGTCGACAGTCGGCTCTCTCCGGAGAATTAAGGATCAAGAAGTCGCTGAAGGTTGAAATGTGCCTCAGGTCTGCTCCGGCGCTGCTTCAAGGAGGCCTTCAGAGTTGGTAGTCACTGTCTCGTCAGGTATCTATCTCTGGTAAACCGTTGATCCACCCGTGACCGTTTGTACGATCTCAATATCCTTAATTTTCTCTTTGTTAACGGTGTGCGGATCGTCTGCAAGAACGACAAAATCAGCCAGCTTGCCGGACGTGATGGAGCCTTTGATTGATTCTTCATGAGAGTTGTAGGCGCCATTGATTGCGTTCACTTGCAAGGCGTCATCTACGCTGATCTTCTGATTGCCTCCCCAGGTTTCACCGTTCCAACCGGTACGCGTCACCATACCTTGAATGCCCATTAGAGGCGCGAAAGGTCCTGGGCTGAAATCAGAACCGGCCGCTGCTCGAATACCGTTGTCCAGGAATGAGCGGTACGCCATGCAGTGCTTCATCCGTTCTTCGCCATAGAAATGAAATTTGTCGGTGTTGTAGTACGCGTAGCTGGTGAAGGGTGTGGGAACGGCGCCGAGTACTTTCATGCGGCGCAACAGATCATCGTTGATCAAGGTGCAGTGAGTAATCTTGGGTCGCACGTCGGACCTTGGAGCAACCTGTTGTGCGCGCTCATATGCTGTCAGCACCATGTCGATGGCGACGTCTCCATTCGCGTGGCAGTTCGGCTGAATGCCGGCGCGCTGCACACGTTCCACCCAAGCATTAAGATCGTCCTGAGTCTCTGTAACATTCCCGCTGTAAGGCGGGTTTGTGCCCTCGTACGGCCGACTCATTGCCATCGTGCGTTCGGAGAAGGACCCGTCAGCGGTGTGCTCGGCGGTGGCGCCGAAGCGAATCCACTCATCGCCGAAGCCGGTGCTGATTCCGTTGTTGATCATCGCTTCCAAGATGTCACCGTTCGTTTCGTAGCTGACTCGGTGCAGCAACTCGCCGCGGGCACGCACTTGTTGCAGCGTGAACAAATCGCCGCCTTCGTGGTGCACGCTGGTGAGGCCGTAGCGCACGAACTGTTTCGAGATGTATGCCAGTCCGTCGCGATCGCGTTGCGCTTTTTGCTCCGGAGTAAAGGTCTCGCGCCTTCCGACGTTGTGGAAGACGTCGCGGGCGCGATCTGTGATTCGTCCGTTGAGCTCTCCATTGCCATCGCGGTCATAAGTTCCGCCCATGCGATTTGGTGTGCTCTTATTAATTCCAGCCAATTCCAACGCTCTGCTGTTGTAGAACGTGGTGTGGCCGCCGCGATGGTGCACGCAGACCGGATGCTCAGTTGAGACCTGATCGAGATCATGGACGTTAAGTTGGCGATTGTCTTTTACCTTGGTGTCGTCGAAGAAGTAGCCTTCGATCCAAAAGCCCGGCGGCGTGTTTTGTGCCTTGGCGCGCAGTTTGTCGACGATGCTGGATATGGTGACGAACTCGACTTCGAACGGGTTGCCGACCAGCACCTCGTAAAGCAGGATGTCGCCGCCGGCATGATTGTGGCAGTCGATGAATCCGGGGACAACTGTCATCTGCTTGGCATCGAATGTGCGCGTCCTCTTACCGACGAATGCCCTTGCTTCCGCTGAGCTTCCTACGTAGATGAACCGTGAGCCTTTGACGGCAAATGCCTCCACTTTCCGCATGTGGGGGTCGATCGTGTAAACCTTTCCGTTGAAAACGACGAGATCGGCATGACGCGGGTCGGCGTCAACTTCTATTTCGGCGAATAGATGAGGGCGCAGCATACTGTTGGATGCTAGACCCGCTACGCTAAGCCCGGTCAGTCCAAGGAAGTCTCTGCGGTTTGGCCGCTTGTTCATCAGTGCTCCTGTTCACAATGCTGCTGAATTACCGGCCGCCGGCCGATGTACAGAGGAGATCCCTTCGCTGCGCCGGAGTTGCGCTAATCAGAGTCCAGTCCTAGCCGCCTCTTGTTTAGCGCTTGCCGTGATCTCGCGGACGGCACGATAACCCTGGTCGATCGCGATGTTGGTGTATGCGTGTCCGTCGGCGTCGGAGTTCGCGATGTGAATGCGTCCGAAAGGCTGACGACCGATCACGCATGGACGCTCGGAATCGGGCCGATCCAACGGTTCGAACAGCGGATTGTACTCGTAGGCGTAACCGTGCGGCCATCGATTGACAGTGATGCCTTGAATGTCGCGAGCGGAGTCGAAGCCTCCACCGGCGAGCATCCGTCCGAGTTGATCGCGGATGTTGCGCTCGAATACGTCGAAGGGTGTGGTCATCAGCTCGTAGCGTCCAGCGCGGTATTGGTCCTTCGCTGGTAGCCCCGGCTTGCAGGGAGTGCGCAGAAGGTGAAGCAAGCATGGTTCTTCCGGCTTGCTGGGGAAGTGATACTCACCCATGGAGACCGGGAAATCGAGCGATGCTCCATTGAAAAAACTGCCAGGGGAGTAGATCGACGTCAGCCCTAGCTTTTGAAAAGATTCCCAATTCCTGATCTGCACATTCGTGTAAACGAGAGGAATCTTCACGGCGTAGTGCAGGGCTTCTTTTTGGGTCTCAGGAATTTCCGGACAGAGATACGGGATCACCATGTTGTAGCATGCGAGTACGCAATGCGCGGCCTGAACCTTGTGAGCCTTGCCGCCGCGGACGTATGTAACCTCGACCTGCTTCGCTTGCAGAGGATCTCCTACGTGCTTCGCACGGACCACGGTGCTGTTCAAACGAATTCGCACTGAAGCTTGGGAATCGTCGAGGCGCGCATAATTCGCGCGGGAAGTGACGACATCTTCCATCGTTGTGCCGGGAACAGCACTTGGGACTAACGACCGAACAAGCAGGCGGGCTACAGAAGCGTTGCCGTCCGGGAAGTGGAAGATGTAGGGTTCGGCTTGCTCCGGGCTGTCTTCACTGCTTTGAATCTGAATTCCCTTAAACCCTGGGTAGTCCATCTCAAGGCAGTCCCAGGCGGAGACGGCATCGATGCCCACTCCATACAAGCCGTGAGGTGCGGTCTGGAAGACTTTGATGACGTCGGGATGGACTTTCACGTACTGAAGGAGGTAGTCCTTGTAGCTTGTCTTGATGAGCTTGCGCCGTTTCTCATTTGCGGAAAGTCCTGCCAGATAGTCGACGTTTTCTTCTTGCAGTCTCGCAAGGTCTTTTCGAGCGGCTTCGGAAACCGGGATTTGCGCGAGAATCTCCGGTGGATAGGTTAATCCGAGATAGTGCGTGCCGAATCCGGGCAACAGGCGGTCGACACCGAATGTTTCTTTGTCGAAGAACGTGGCACGCTTCAGGCCCATGCTCTTGTAAAGGTTCTGATCAAAATACTTGTGAAAGCGGTCCACCTCAATGCCCAATTCCTGCAACAGCCCGAATGCTTCTTTGCTGTAGTGGTGAGGTGCCTCGAGCGACTGAGTTCCCCCGTAGCCGATCAGCAGCCGCTTGCTGGTTTGGAATTCATTACGCTTGGCGTGGCCGCCGAAATCGTCATGGTTGTCGAGGATCAAAATCTTGGAGCTGGATCCATTAAATTTGCGGAAAAAGTGAGCGGAGGCGAGACCGCTGATGCCTCCCCCCACGACGATCAAGTCGTAAGACTCATTGTCGTCCGCGGCATCGGACCAAGTTTCGCCATCGCGCATGGCATGCGCCACTTCCCAGGATCCGTCGTGACTACCGCGCATGCCAGTCTTGGCAGGAGGGTAGTAGGCGGGATCTTTTTCCGCAGCAGTCTCAGCCGCTGCCATGAGCTTGAGCCAAGCCGGGCTGGTTGCGGTCAATGAAGCTCCGACTGTAAAGGCACAGCCATTAAGGAAGTCGCGCCGGGTGATATTGCGACCCATTCCCAACTCTCGGTCCTGTTCCTCGCTCATTCGAATCCTCCTCGTTCGACTCAATTCGTCTAGAACGTCAATTTCAATGCGAGCTGCAGGATTCTAGGGTCGTATGTTCCTGAAATCTGGCCGAAGGTGCCGTCAAGCACCGACGTGGATGCGGGTGGCCGGAACTCCGCATGATTAAAGATGTTGAAAGCTTCCACTCGAAACAGGAGTTTTGTTTTTTCGCCAATGAGATTGGTCGATTTTTCGAGCGCCAAGTCCAGATTCGCCCGTCCCGGTCCATGGAATGAGTTTCTGCGGTACGTTCCATAGAAACCGATAGGACAATTGCTCAGCGCAATGCATGCGTTCTCCTGGAAGTCATTGGGATTGAACCAGAAGTTTCCGGTGACCTGACCGGTTCCGGGGATGTTGAAAGTCTGTACTTGTCGCGGATTGAACGTCTGTGCGCTGGGAACCGTCTGGTCAGCTCTTACGATCTCAGCATCGCCCGCTCCCGATGGACCGGGATCACCGGAGTGCTGGCGTAGTCCGGCGAGGAAGTCCAAGGGAATGCCCGATTGGACAAAAAAGATCGGATACAGACTCCAACCTTGGGTGAGGCGCTTAGGACCGTTGGCCCAAGCTTTGTCGAGTGGCAACTGCCAACCGCCGCTTAGGGTGAGCCGCTGCCGGAGGTCGAAGTCGGAGTTCCCGTAAAACTGGTGATGGTTGTAATAAGGGGTCGACGAGACTCGAGAATTAAATCCCGACCCATTATCGAAATTGTGGGACCAGGTGTATGCGAGTGTAAAGAAGACTCTGCCGAATATTGGGACCTCAGTCTCTCTCTTTGTCAGACTCGCTAAGAGGCCGTTGTAATTTGCATTGTTCAGACCTGCGAATGTTGGCATGAATCCGTAGGTGTCGGAAGCCAACCCTTGGCTCTGATTCAGGATGCGGTTCGTGGTCCCGAGAACCATCGGGTTTTGGTCGACCCAAGTTAGCAAATTGTGCGACGAACTCCCGGCATAACCGAGTTCAGCCATGAGTCCGTTCGTGACCTGACGCTGAACGCTGAGGTTGTACTGGTAAATGTAGGGAGTCTTCAAATGAATATCGACGAAGTTGTTGCCTGGTCCAAGGCGCGGAAGAAATCCTGCATCGTAGAAATTGATGTTTGAAGGAGGGGGTATCTGCGAAGGGAATGGGTCGACGTACTGAGCAGATTCATACGGGTGCGAGAGGATCGTGCTGGGCCCGTTTGCGGGAAGGGGATCCGTGGGCAAAGTAGGGTCTTGAACCACAGCCGCACCGCCCGCCCAAGGAGCTTCGTCCGTCGCCCAATCTGACATCCAGCCGTTCAGCGTGTCGAAGAACAGGCCAGCGCCACCGCGGATGCTGGTCTTGCCGTTCCCAAAGGGATCCCAAGCAAAGCCGAAGCGAGGAGCCATATCTCTATGATCAGGAAAGTACCAACCGCGAGGCGCGCGCGGGTCTCCAGGAACCAGGAATCCAAGAGGGGCGTTGGGAAACTTCACCGACTGCACGCCCGGCACAACGCTGAAGCTATAGCCGTGCGTGTCGGTTTGAGGAGTGGTGTACTCGTAGCGTAGTCCAAACGTCAGGGTCAGACGCGAAGTTGTCTTCCACTCATCTTGACCGAAGATCGCGTACTGCTTCTGGTGTTCGTTGCTGGGCGCTTTGGAATACTCGTCGAATTCGTCAGAGGCGCCAAAGAGGAAGTCCGCCAGATCATTGCCGGAGCCGATGCCGTAGGGACCGGAGAAGTAGAAGATTCCGTTGGTCTGATAAGCGTAGACCGTGTTCTCCTGCATGATCCCGAAACGGCCGCCGAACTTCAGACTGTGGTGTCCACGATTCCAGCTAAAGGTGTCGGAGACCGCGTAGTTGTTGTCAGCTTTCCAGTGCACGTTTGGATCGAAGCCAGCGGTCATGCCACTCGCGAACGAAAGCGTCGCCGGTCCAAAAGGATCGTCCGATTGCACTTGAACGCCCAAAGCCGCGAGATTCGGAGGTTTCGAAGTAGGAAACGCCGTTTGATACCAGCGTTGCGCGGTGATGTGCAATTCATTCAAAGTCGACGCGCTGATTGTCTTGGTGTAGCCGATGTTTCCGAAATAGTCCCAGGTGGTGGTAGCGGCGCTGAAGCCTGTGACGTTTGCTCCAAAGAACGGATTGAGAATCGGTTCCTTGTTGTAGCCGAGAGTCATTGAGACACGATCGTTGCGCGTCGCGTAGAAATCGAATTTGCCGAGATATTGATTTACATCATCTTTTTCTGATCCCTGTGGGAACACCTGTCCAGTGGACGAGGTCGGAATCAATCCGGCAGTGATGTATTTCTGCGCGACGGGATCAATCTTCGTAGGGTCGATGATGCCCTGGGCCTGCTTCGTAGGGTCCGACTGGTAATAAGGATGCGATTGAAGGAACGCTACAACTCCGGGATCTGGGCCGGCGCCGTTGAAGTTTGAGAAATCACCGTTCAACTGAGCGGGAGTATAGGTCGTAACAAAGCCTGCGTTTACGGTCTGTGTCTGCCTTTGCCCTTGATAACCGAAGAAGAAGAAAAACCTGTCTTTGCCATCGATCAGGCGAGGAATTGTGATTGGGCCCCCTACAGTGCCGCCAAACTGATTGCGCTTGAGGACGGGACGAGGATTTCCCAGCGCATTGTCGAAATAATCATTAGCGTTGAAGGCGTCATTGCGCAGGTAGTCGAAGAGGCTTCCGTGGATCGAGTTTGTTCCGGACTTGATAACCTCAGTGACTGTTCCGCCCCCATTTCGTCCATACTCGGCCGTGTAGTTATTTTCGAGCAAACGGAATTCCTCGACTGCTTCTGGATTGGGATTAAACACCACTTGATTACTGGTGGTGCGGTTGTTCAGGCCGCCATCGAGAAGGTAAGTAACGGCATCGCCACGTCCGCCGGCCACACTGATTCCGGCATTGCCATTCGACCCGCCGTTGCTGGTTCCATAAGTGCCGATGTCGTCGGCGATGGGAATGACTCCGGGTTGCGTCAGGGCGAGATCGAGCGCGTTGCGTCCATTCAGAGGAAGGTCCTGAATCGGGGCACCGGTCACGGTCGCACCGAGAGTGGCATTCACCGTTTCTACCTGGGCTGCTTCTGCAGCGACCTGCACGGTTTCTACGACGGATCCGGGTTTGAGATGAACGTCGATTCGGAGGGACTGATTGATGTCTAGGGGTGTCTCGGCCGTAACGGTTTTGGCAAAACCTTGCTGCTCGACTGCAACGGTGTATGAACCGACGGGGAGCTGCAGAACCTGGTAATAGCCCTCGTTGTTGGTGACAGTGTCGGAAACGGCATTGGTACCCTTGTTCGTGATGGTCACTTTTGCACCAGCGACAGCAGCACCTTGGGTATCAGAGACGGTGCCAATGATTCGTCCACTTGTGTTTTGGGCGAAAGCGACAGTGCTAAATACCAAGGCGCCTAGGAGAGCGATTGCTCCTTTGCGTGCTCTGCGTGGGTTAGGGAGACGCTTGCGAAGTGCCATACTGAATCCCTCCGAGGTAGGTCGGGTTGTCTTGTTACCGTGCAAACTCCAGATGCAGAACAGAAATCTCCAGAGAATCAGAAAGACCGGATCGGCAGCGCGGGCTATCAAGGGGATGTCGCCATGACCAGAGAAGGCTCCGCGCGAAGCAAGGCACTCCAGTATCTTTAGTCATTTTCTGAGCCCGTGATCCGCCGCCGGACTCCCCCGAACTTTACGAGAATTTCGGAAGGTTAGAAAAATAGGAGGTTTGGTGTCAAGCAGAAAATTCGACAGAGGCAAAGGGAGTTTGCTGTTCGCAGACACGGCCTTGTTGCCTGCATTCAGAACGGATGATGCATACTTTTTCTTGACAGGCCGGGGTGGCTTCTCTAAGGTTGCAAACTTATCGCAATGTTGCGAAGGTCAACATTGGACGAGCAATTGGGGATGAATCGCCGCATCACGCGGCGCGATTTCCTTAATGGCGTCGCAGTCGGTATTGGAATGCTGGGCAGTGCGAGTCTACCCGGCTTGGCATCCCAACACTCAAGGATTTCTCCGTCATCCGCCGATTCTTCCGACACTTATCCACCCGGTTTGACCGGGATGAGAGGAAGTGCGCCGGGTTGCTACGACGTGGCCCATGCGTTGCGCGATGGAGAGTTTTGGCAGAGCGCTGGACCTCCCGAAGACACGCACGAGACCTACGACCTGGTTGTGGTCGGAGGCGGGATCAGCGGGCTGGCTGCCGCTTATTTCTATCGAAAACACGCTGGGAACGGATCGCGAATTCTAATTCTCGATAATAATGACGATTTTGGAGGCCACGCCCGCCGAAACGAGTTTCGCATCGGTGGCCGCCTCCTGCTGAGTAATGGCGGAACGCAGTCGATCGAGAGTCCCTCGGAATACAGTGACGTCGCAAAAAGTGTTCTGCGTGATCTGGGAGTTCAGACCAAGACTTTTTACAATGCATACGATCAGAAACTGTATTCACACCTCGGTACTGCCTGCTTCTTTGATAAAGAGACCTTCGGTGACGATCGGCTGGTGGCGGGAATGGGCTCGATGCCGTGGCCTGAATTCCTCAAGAAGAGTCCGTTGCCCGAGAAGGTCCAGCAGGAAATCGCCCGCCTGTATGGCGAGAAGAAGGACTACCTTGAAGGGCTAAAGAGGGAAGAGAAGTATGCACGCTTAGCAAAAATCAGCTATGCGGGATTCTTGACTGAAATTTGTAAAGCGGATCCAGCAGTATTGCCGTTCTTCCAGTCTTATACGCACGACTTGTTCGCTGTGGGAATCGACGCCGTTTCCGCGGGTGCCTGCTATCGAAATCCCGATGATTACGGCGCGTGCCAGTATGCGGGGTTTGATGGTCTGAATTTGGGCGGGGACCAAGAGAAGGAAGAGCCATACATTTTTCACTTCCCGGACGGAAATGCATCAATAGCGCGATTGCTGGTTCGAAGTCTGGTCCCTGAAGCGCTCACCGGGCACACTATGGAAGATGTTGTCACTGCCCGGGCCGATTACAGCAAGCTTGACGGGCCGTTATCACCCATTCGAATTCGGCTGAATTCCACAGTGGTCCGTGCGGAGAACTCGGGAGCAATCGATTCTACGAAAGAAGTGACAATCTCTTATGTTCAGGCGGGAAAACTCAAAAAAGTGAAAGGGAAGTCCTGCGTTCTCGCCTGCTACAACAGCATGGTTCCGTACGTTTGTCCGGAGTTGCCGGACAAGCAAAAGGAAGCTTTGCGTTATTGCGTGAAGGAGCCTTTCATCTACACGCACGTGGCCATTCACAATTGGACGGCATTCCACAAACTCGGCATCAAGCAGATTGTTTCGCCCGGAAGTTACCACAGCTTCACCATGCTCGATTTTCCCGTTAGCCTTGGAGCCTACGAATTTCCCAGCAAGCCAGAAGAGCCGATGGTGTTGTTCATGTTGCGGACTCCGTGCAAGCCGGGCCTGCCGCGTCGTGATCAATACCGGATGGGACGATATGAATTAATCGCTACTCCGTTTGCTGATTTTGAAAGGAACATCCGCGACCAGCTGAATCGTATGCTTGCATCATCGGGATTCGATTCGGCACGTGACATTGCCGCGATCACCGTAAATCGTTGGGCGCATGGATACGCGTACGAATACGATTCGCTGTTTGATCCGCCCTGGAACCCGGAAGAGCGTCCGTGTGTGATTGGACGAAAGCAGTTCGGACGCATCTCCATCGCCAATTCTGACGCCGCTGCCAGCGCGTATACCAATGCTGCGATAGACCAGGCCTATCGAGCCGTTCAAGAACAACTGCGAGGTGCGTAGGACATGACTGACTCCTCGGATCAAAACAGCGGGGGTTGGAGAGATCGCTCGCTGGGCATGCACCGGAACATCACGCGCCGTGACTTTTTGAACGGGATCGCCGTTGGAGTAGGTGGCAGCATTGCGAGTCCATGGATCAGCGAACTGCTGGCGACCCAGAATTCCGCATCATCGGCACAAGATCGTGCCGGCTACTATCCACCAACGGTCACTGGGCTGCGCGGAAGTCATCCCGGCGCTTTCGAAGTCGCGCACGCACTTAGAGATGGAACATTCACCGAAAAAGCGGGAAAGCCAGTCGATACCGGCGAGAATTACGACTTGATCGTAGTCGGCGGCGGTATTAGCGGTTTGGCCGCTGCTTACTTTTATCGGAAGCATGCGGGACCTGCCGCCCGAATTCTCATTCTCGACAATCACGATGATTTCGGGGGGCACGCCAAGCGGAATGAGTTCCACCTGGGCGGAAGGATGCAACTGACTAATGGCGGAACTGTCGCGATCGAGTCTCCTTTTCCTTATAGCAAAGAGGCTCGCGGACTGCTGACCGAGTTGGGCATCGATCCGCCGGCGCTGCAAAAGAAGTATTCGGGCAATTCGGCGTTTCGTGAACTTGGATTCGGGTACTTCTTCGATAAGGAGACTTTTGGGGCGGAGCGGTTGGTCACAAATGCGCCTGGAGGTTCATACGGCCGGCAGGGAACCTCCGGCAAATGGGCAGAATTTATGGCGCGGACTCCGCTTGCAGCGCAGGCACAACAAGACATCGTCCGCATTCAGGAAGCCAAGGTTGATTACATGGAGGGAGTAGCGCAAGAAGAGAAGAAGGTTCGCCTTTCGAAAATGAGCTATAAGGATTTCCTGCTGAATGTAGTCAAAGCTCATCCTGACGCTATTCCGTTCTACCAGAGTCGTACGCACGGGTTATACGGGGTTGGTATCGATGCCGTTCCAGCGCTGGATTGCTGGGCCATTCATTTTCCCGGCTTCCAAGGAATGGGCCTCGATCGTGTGCCTTCGAAAGGGTTGAGCTTCACGGCACTCGGTGAGGTAACACCGCAGGAGGAATTTCATTTTCACTTCCCCGACGGAAATGCGTCGATTGCACGAATGCTGGTGCGTGCACTGGTGCCCGATTCTGCTCCCGGGAGCACCGCAGAAGACATTGTCACGGCGAAGGTGGACTACAGCCGCCTGGATCACGCAGATTCTCCGGTCCGCATACGACTGAACAGCACGGCAGTCCTCGCGCGACATGTGGGAGACGTCACCTCCGCCAAACAAGTGGAAGTTGTATATGGACGGGATGGGAAAGTGTACGGCGTGAAGTCTAAGGCAGTAGTGCTGGCGTGCTGGAATATGGTCATTCCATACCTTTGTCCGGATTTGCCCACTGAGCAGAAAGAAGCCTTGCATTACGGTGTGAAGGTTCCGTTGGTCTATACCGTTGTGGGGCTTAGAAACTGGACTGTATTTCAAAAGCTGGGTGTAAGAGGTGTTTCCTGTCCGGGGATGTATCACACCTCGATGAATCTGGATCAGGGGCCCGCCATGGGCGATTACAAACCGGCTCAATCGCCTGAGGATGCTGTGCTGGTGCACATGCTGCGCACACCTTGTCAGCCTGGTCTTTCGGCGAGAGAACAACAGCGGGCTGGCCACTATGAGTTGCTGGCCACTTCGTTCGAGGTCTTTGAGAGAAACATTCGCGACCAGTTTGCCCGTGTCCTAGGCAGCGCCGGCTTCGATCCCGGCCGAGACATCGAGGCGATCACCGTGAATCGATGGCCGCACGGATATGCCTATGAGTACAACCCGTTGTGGGATCCGGACTGGCCCGAAGGCAAACGTCCCTGCGACATTGCTCGCCGACGCTTCGGCCGCATCACAATAGCAAACTCTGACGCTGCGGCCGCAGCCTATACGGATCAGGCAATTGATCAGGGCTATCGAGCGGTGGAAGAATTGCTTTTGGGCTAGCTTACCTGTGAGGCTGACTGTCGGCCGATTAGCCGACTTTGGCCTTGGAGTTCCATTCAAATCATCTGACTTCAACCACCCTAGGCCCGTGTGGAGGCATCGTTGGAATGTCACAGAATTAATGGCCGTGTGAGGTGACCGTGACAATGAAGTTGAACTAAGTCAGCGTCAGTCGCGCCTTGGAGCCTTGTCGCAATCTTAATGAGACGGATCCAGTTAGGTGGGGCATCGGTGCCCCACCCTTGGACGCCGGACTGATCAAAATTTGAGAACCACCTGTTTCGGCAACGACCCACCATAGTTGCATTGTGGCGTCAACCCTCCGGATACATTGCTCACAGTCCATGCCGGGGTGATAGAGACAAAGTTGTCGTTTAAGACTGACTCGTTGTAGAAACTGAGTCCGCCGCTGTAGCCAGACTCCTCGGCGGCAGGGTAATCGGCGCACTTGCTGATGTAATAGACTTCCAGCACAGCCCCGAATGCCCAATTGAACGTCTGCCCAAAGTTTGAGGTTTTGATGAGCTGAGAGAAGTTCCCATTCTCCTGGTCAACAATGACGATGTCCCACGACCCGCATTTCGTGGTTCCGGCAGAACAGTTGTTGAAGACATAGCCTTCGAGATGATCGCCGGGATTGACTCTCGCCGGCGTCGCCTCTTGGACGGTACCTTTCTTGCAGCAATTCCAAGCGGCGATGCCCCACGCTGAGGAGAAATCGGCGTTCCACCCTAAGACGGGCTGAATGATCGTCACATCGCCACTGTACTGCTCCAGGCCATTGAAGAAGTACAGGATCTGTCCATCGTCGGATTTAGGTGTAGGCGGGACATCCCACTCAGAATAGATCTGGCCGTAGTTGGCACTATCGTGGATGCTCGCATACTCAACCCAGGAATGGCCGATGTAGGGTGGCTGAGACTTTTCGTCCCCGGCGGGCTTCACATCCCCGACTACCTTTGTTCCGTCGGATTCGAAGTGAGGATAGGCGCATTCCTCGATGTTTTCAGAAGTTCCATTCGCGTGCTGGATGACGGCTTCGTCCTGCAGCAGAACGTCTCCCTTGGCGAGATGGCTGACGCAGCTTGGATGGAAATAGCCGAATGGGGTGATGACAAAATCTGCCGGGACTGCTGCTGGGCGTTTCGCTCCTGCGGGAGCTTGGCCTGCGGCCAGCCCGGCAACAAGCATGGTGAAGGCGATGGACTTGAGAAGTCGAGAATACTCTGAAGTACGGGACATGGTGCTACCCTCCGATAAACTGAGATTTTTCTTTTGGCAGACCGTTCTTTCGGTTTGCCTTCACTGATAAACGCGACATGGTGGCCATTTAGGGGTCATGATTTCGCGAGGAGGGTGACCGCTCGATTCCATTGGGCGGCTCGGCTCTTGTGTTCTGGACTACTGCGCATTCTGACGCACAAGTTTCGCCACGTCGCTGCGGGATCAAATCAGTCAGAACAAAGTTGAAAGTCCCATTTGAAAACAGATTGACATTCCCTCAGCCTGATGTATGCTGCGCATACTCTCTTGGGCCTGTAGTCGGGGTCCAAGCGATCCCGTTCCAGCTTGTACGTCCAGTCCCCCCGGTGAGGAATCCTATGAGCAGAGCACTGCGTTTGTTGTCGTGGATCATCCTTCTCTTGGTGACTGCGCCTTTTCTTTGTTCAAGCACCGAGACCACGTTCCATAACTTCGCCGGCGGGCTAGACGGCTCAGATCCGGTCGCCGATCTTCTTTATGACCCGACGACGGGGATGGTCTACGGCACTACGAAAACTGGCGGCGCAGGTCCCAACTGTGCGGCGGGTTGTGGGACGGTCTTCTCGATACACTCCAACGGCACCGGCTACACCGTAATCCACCGTTTCGCTGGAGGAACGACTGACGGCGCTTTCCCACAGGCTGGTTTGACCATCGATGCGGCTGGCAATCTCTACGGCACAACCAGTAACGGCGGAACTCACCATATCGGGACGGTCTTCAAACTGACTGCTCTTGGTGGCGGCAAGTTCCGCGAATCAATCCTTCATTCTTTTGCAGGTAGCGATGGTGCTCAACCCTTGTCCCGGCTGGCGCTCAATGCTTCGGGTATTCTCTATGGCACGACCTTTGCTGGAGGTGCACACGGCTTAGGCACCGTCTTCGCAGTCAAGCCTTCCGGAACCGAATCCGTGCTCTTTTCTTTCGCTGGGGGCAATGGGTCCCATCCGCGAGCAGGCGCGGTTCTTGACGCAAACGGCGATCTCTGGGGTACCACTGCCGCAGGCGGCGCCGCCAATCTCGGAGTTGCGTTCCGTCTTACTTTCAACGGGAATGTCTGGAGCGAAAGCTTCCTCCATTCCTTCTCTGGCCCGGATGGCGCCCATCCTTATGCAGCCCTGACTCTCGATGCTGCAGGAGACGTCTTCGGCACAACGAGGGCGGGCGGATCTCCGGCATGTGCCTTCACAGCGGCGGGTTGTGGAGTCGTCTTCGAGTTTCAACCAACTGGAAATGGGTTTACTGAAGACACGATCTATGCCTTCACCGGTACCGCTGACGGTGCGGCACCAGTTGCCGATGTCACCTTGGCGCTGGATATCGTGGGTAATCAGTATCTCTACGGAACGGCGAGCGAGGCGGGTGTCATCGGCGGAACATGTCCTGCCGCAGGATGCGGGACACTATTCGAACTGTGCGGCATCGGCAGCTCCTGTCAGGGGTCGCAGACCTGGACGGAATACACGTTGTTTGATTTCGTCGGTAGAAATGGCGGCAGAACCCCGGCGGGCGGAATGCTAGTGTTCCCGCCGGTCGGCGCGAATGCTGATCCTTGGGACTTCCCTCCTCCTGGTGGCAAGGGGAAATGCACTTCCGGCTGTATGACCGCTCCTAGCAGTGGCGGGACGTCGGGCGACGGAACACTCGACGGGTTCACCAACTAAACGAAACGAGGCAGTTAATGGAGCAAGGCGCTTTCGCGCTTTGCGTTTAGGAACACCGGTAGATCAGGATCGGCTCCTGCCCACAAAGACAGAAATTGTTGATAGGCGGCTCCTGCGTCCGGGTTTGCTTCTCCAGCCATCGCGCGCGCCAGTTGTAGGTTCGCCAGTGGTACGAGCGGAAAATTCCAGACCAGACCACGGTTCGCGATGATCTTTTGAAACTCGGTTTTCGCCTTAGTCCACTCCTTTTCTCTCAGATAAGCCTGACCGCGCAGGTATATCGGATAAAGGGTTGAGCCAGCAGAGAAGGGTGGACGATCACCGCCAAGCTCATACGGTGCCGCAATTTCTAACTGTGACAAAGCCTCTTTTGGATCGCCACGATCTAGAGCAATAGCGGCCAAAATTGTAGGAGCCCAGTATTTCGCAAGAAGGGTATCCGTGGGTGACTGCACAAGAAGAGTATCTGCGATCTTCTTCGCACGCGCAGGGTCGCGAGTTCGCGCGAAGACGATCGCCGCCGCTATCTGAATAGCCTTAGAGGACGTTAGCCCCAGCGCCGCCTGCGCATCACGGCGAGCCGGCTCTGCATACCCGAATTCTGCCTCTCTGAGTGCCGCGGTAGCCTCCCAATTGGCTGCGCTATCTTTCGAACCGGCAGACAATGCGGAGTGAACTGCGCGGCGAGAGAATTTTCGCGCTTTATTCAGACGTCCGTAGTAGGCAGCAGTGTCAGCTTGACTGGAGAGAATCGCTGACTCGTCATCGGGATGGCCCAGCGCGGCAGAAAGGCACTGGTCCATTTCCTTCTGGTCACCACGCAAGAAGGCCAGTTGGTAGTAGTTCTGCAACAAGGATGTGTCTAGCTTACGCTCGCGTGCCTCAGCCAACACGCGCTTGGCCTCTTCAATGCGGTTTAGTACCATGTAGTCAATCGACAAGTTGCGATATACAACCGTTGTATCCTTGCGAAGTGAGTACGCAGCGAGATCGTTATCCAAACCTGTTTGTAATTGCCCAAGACTCGACGCAACAGTTCCGAGCATTATGTAGGGATACAAAGTTCGTGGGTACAGCAATTTCCACTGCTCGAAGACTTGAGCAGCTTTCTCCAGCTCCCCGGTCACGTCCATGAAGTAGTTCGACTCGATGACAATTCGTTCCCTCTCGCTCACTCGGTTGCGGAATGCATAAGCCTCACTCGCATACTTAGTGCAAAGTTCTGCTTCTTCCAGATTGCAGTACAGCGTTCCCATATCGGAGAGCGCCAGAGCGAAATAAGGATCCAACTTCAAGGCTCTCTCGAAGTACGGAATGGCTGCGGTCTCTCCCTGAGTGCGGAATGCTCTTTGCGCTTGACTGAACGCCTGCAGCGCCTCGAGCGACGACGTCGTGGCTTGCTCCAGCGGGATGTCGTGCTTCTCAATCGATGCGAGTGACTCGCCCAGTTTGGTGCGCAGCCGACGCGCGGCCTCGTGCAAACGGCTCAGGACCTCTTCGCGGCTCTTGGCCTCCGATTGTTCCACCGCGAGAGAAGATCCGTCCTCGCAGTTGGAGGCACTAAGCGTAATCGCATAGTGGCTTCCTAAACTCGCGATGCTGCCCGCAAGCATCGCTTTGCTGCCCGCACGGCGGCAAACCTCGCGGGTAACTTGCGATGTCAGCGATGTGTCCGCGGGACGGCCCATGAAGCGCAACTGCTTCGCGATCTCGTCCTCGGAGAGAATATTCAGGAACGGCGACTGTCCCAGATCCGCCAGCAGCCCAGCCTTCAGGGCCTCGCTGAATACCGGATCTCCGGTGGTGTTTCCGAAATCGGCGAGCACCACAGAGTCCTTTTCAGTCAGGTGTAGCGGACGCATCCTCAACCACAACACCGTCGACAATATCGCGACTACAGCCACCATCGCTGATGCCAACCAGCGCGTTCTCCTCTTCTCGCCGGCAAGAATCAATCCGGACTCACGGCTCCGTTTGAGTGCAGCGAGATCGGCCCTGAGGTCCGAAGCGAGCTGGTAGCGTACTCCCCGCTCTTTCTGAAGGCAGTTTTTGATGATTGCTTCAAGTTCTTTCGGCACTTCAGAACGGATTTGCGACGCCGGAGGTGGATCAGCCTCGAGCACAGCGCGGCGAACCTCTGCCGCGTCTTCGCCCTTAAATGGCAACTGCCCGGTCGTCATCTCGTAGAGTGTCACGCCAAGCGAGAAGAGATCGGTGCGCGCATCCAAAACTTCGGCACGAACCTGCTCCGGCGACATATAAGAAGAGGTCCCTGCGATCACTCCCGGAGTTGTCACCGCCGCGTCAGTTACTCCTGCTGGCCTAGACGGATCCGCCGCCCTAGTCAGTCCGCTGCTGGTCGCAATTCCAAAATCCAGGATCTTCGCGTGGCCACGTGTAGTGACAAAGATGTTTGCTGGCTTGATGTCCCGGTGAAACACACCGGCAGAATGCGCCGCATCCAGAGCGTCCGCTATCTCAAGCGACAGGCTCAGAATCGTATCGATCTCAAGCGGTCCCTCAGCAATGCGCTGTTTTAGAGTCTGGCCTTCCAACAGCTCCATCGCGATAAAGGCTCGGCCGGAATGATCGCCAATCTCGTAAACGGTGCATATGTTGGGATGATTCAGCGCGGATGCCGCCTGGGCTTCGCGGCGCAGTCGCATTTGCGCCTGCGGGTCGCCGATGTCGACGGAGACAAACTTCAAGGCCACAAACCTGCGGAGATCCAGATCTTCCGCCTTGTAGACCACTCCCATGCCACCGGCAGCGATAAACTCAGCGATCTTGAAATGGCCTGCAAGAATCTCGCCGGGCGAGAAAATCAGCGACTGGTCCAAAGGCTCAGAGATTCGCCCGACGGCCGGAGTCGAAAGAAAACTCTCCGCTTCGCGGTATTCGCGCAACAAGCGCTCCACTTCGGCGCAAACTTCCGGGTCCTGGCATCTTGTGGCGAGAAATTGCGAAAGGTCTTCGGGAGCGACTTCCTGGGCAGCTTCGAAGAGAGACTTAACTGTTTCCCACTTGCTCTGCGCTTCCATAGCCGCCCTTGAGTTCCCCGTGTAACCAGGCCTTCGCGACCGACCAGTCGCGCTTCACTGTCTTTGGAGAGATCCCTAGAACTTCCGCGGTCTCTTCGACCGTCAAGCCTCCGAAGAAACGCATCTCGACGATCTGCGCTTGGCGCGCATCCACACCGGCGAGCCGCTCCAGTGCGGCATTCAACTCCAGAAACTCCCCCGAGCGCTCGGGAGAAAACACCAGCGCCTCATCAAGCTGAACATGCTCTCTTCCACCGCCACGCTTGTCCCGGACGTGACTGCGCGCGTGATCGATCAGCACGCGCCTCATGACTTGTGCCGCAATTCCAAAAAAATGTGCGCGATTCTGCCAGTCGACCGAGCGCTGGCCCAATAGCTTCAGATAAGCTTCATGTACCAGCGCTGTGGTTTGGAGAGTGTGTCCGGTACGTTCGCGCCGCATGTATCCGTCGGCTAAGCGACGCAATTGGTCGTACACAAGAGGGATGAGCTTGGAACTCGCCTCGGGATTTCCTTTCGTCAGCTCACTAAGCAGAACTGTAACGTCGGCCGATGTTTCCATGACGACATACACCCCTGTCAGATCGTCGGAGGGCTCCGATTGAGCCCGTATTATAGCCGAATCCCAGAAGTGTGCCGCCCGGCTAAAGCCTCGCCCACCAGTCAAGAAAAGAAGCGGCGCAGGGCTCCCCATGCCCCACGCCGCTCTAGTTGTACTGCTCGCTTGTCCAACAGCCTCGATAACTTCTATGGCAGCCCGGTCACGAATGCATCGTTCACACCAGCCGGGGGAAAGCCGGCACCGATGATCGGGAAATTTGGAGAATTCGTGTATCCGGTAACGTAATGCACCGTGGGATTGAATGCGAGGTTTACGGCAATGCCCCGCCCGAAGTCGTTGCCCTTCCCTCCAAGGAACGTTGAGTAGACGACTGCAACTCCTGGCGGCGTCAGGCTCGTTACAAAGGCGTCCATTCCGCCGTTGATTACGCACTGGAAGCAGTTGGCAACCGGGAAGTTCTTCGAGTTTGTATTCCCGGTTACATCGGCGTCACCCATGGCGTCAACAGCAATTCCGCGACCGGTATCGCTGCCAACTCCACCCAGGTAGGTGGAGTAGATAATGCCCGTGAGCGTCGGATCCAACCTCGTCACGAAGGCATCAGAAGCTCCCCCGCCATACACGCACTGAAAACAAGGACCCAGTGGGAACGGACCGGCAGTGCTTCCGGTTACGTACACGGTCAACTGTCCGTCAATCGCGATCCCATAGCCGTAATCGTTGGTCGGCCCGCCCAGATAAGTCGAATTAACCAGCGCCGCTCCGAACGGCGCAACATGGGCTACGAATGCATCCGACACCCCTTGTGGAGCGCACTGGAAGCATGCTGGGGCAGTCGTCGGAAAGTTTACGGACGAAGTTGCACCCGTCACGTAAGCATTTTGATTTGGATCGACCGCGATGCCATGTCCGTAGTCGTTCGCGGCTCCGCCCAGGTAGTCCGAATAAACCAGTGCCACTGGACCACCAGGAATGCGCCTCAGCTCCGTTACAAATGCATCACTTCCCCCCGCCGGCACGCAGCCGAAAACGCAACCTGGCACTGGGAAATTCTTCGAGGTCGTATTGCCAGTGACGAATGCATCCCCAGCGGGATCGACCGCGATCGCGCGCCCAAAATCGGCTGCTTTTCCCCCGAGGTACGTCGAGTACACAAGCCCTGCTCCGCCCGCTGCGATCTTCGTAACGAACGCGTCTGCTGTTCCTCCTTGAAACAAGCACTGGAAGCAGAGAGCCACCGGAAAGTTTACGGAAGTCGTGCTACCCGTCACATAGGCATTTCCCAGCGGGTCAACCGCGATTCCATATCCGTAGTCGTTGCCCGCTCCACCAAGATACGTGGAGTAAACCAAGCCGCCTGGATTCAGTTCAGTAACAAACGCATCGGCCAATCCGCCCGCATTGGCACATTGAATGCAACCGGGTTTCGGGAAGTTGACGGAGGCCGTGCTGCCGGTGACGTAGGCATTTCCCTTCGCGTCCAGGGCTATGCCATATCCATAATCATTGTTGGCGCCGCCCAGATAGGTCGAGTAGAACGGAACGACCGGGTCGATCACAAGTGTCTGGCTCCGATCATAAGGTCCGATCGCAAAGCTGACCCGACTGTTTTCCTTAATGACATACTTCGCTTCCACAACTCGCTTCTCTGCAACATCCGACTTGTTGACGAAGGTCTGATAAACATCGGGCTTGCGCAGAAGGATCGCGCCAGTGGAGCTCGCCAAGTTTCCGTGTGCATCGACATGAACCTCGGATGCAACTTTTTGGCCGGCGCGAGCCGGCTCGGCAGCCCGAAATTTCAGCGCGATTTGTGCCGGATCGGCCCCAGGCGCCACGCGTAGATCGTATTCCAGAAGTTGCTGGTTGCCGTAGTACACCAGATCCACTCCGGGGTACAGATCGTGGTTCTCAACACTTGCAAATGTCGGGATCGAGGTATGCCACTGTTTCGAGTCCTTCCCGATAAAGTAATTACTCCTTCCCGCCAACTCGTCCTTGCCTGTTACCCACGCGCCAGGATTTGTCCCCTCAAAAAGCATCCGTAGAGTCGTCCGTGTTTTGTGCTCCGACGGAGCATTCAGGGCGAAGACAGCTTCCTTTTTAGTTAAGAACAGTGTGTAGCCGGATCCGCGGGACAGAAACTCAACTTGCGGGTCAGTCTGGCCGCGATTTGTTTCGAAACTCATTGGCAGTTGGGCAAACGAGTCCAGCCACTGTTGTTGAGTCTTTCTGTTTGGGGCACTTGCCGCGGATGGTGAACCGGGTTGAGCACTTATGGTCAAACAGCCTGCCACGAAAACTGCGAACAAACGCATTGCTCGTTTTGCGATTCCGAAAGTCGATGCCAATGACGTAGCTGGCCCGAAGGTATAGGTTTTCATGAGAATCTCCTCGCAGAATGAGTCTCGGCAACAGGTCCTGCCCGAGGATTGGCCCTCCCCCGAAAGCAACCTCTCGAGCAGGAGCTTCTTGCCTTCACTCAATAACGCGACACACGGCAAGTTTCGGGGTCATCGGACAGATGGAGGGCTACGCAAGGATGCAAGGGCAACAGTCCAACGTCTGCCGCGAAGGTGTGCAGACTAGCTCCACGAAAAATTGGGTCAAGGCGCAATCCCTGCAGTGCAAACAGGTTGAGCCGCGGAAGCGAGTTCAGTCTCATTGGGTTGTATCTGTGACTGTAACGCTAACTGTAACGAAGCCGACAAAGAAATGCCAGAACGATAAAGCCCAGCATGCAAGGATCTCTAACGCCGATAGCTACGCTTTGCTCCTGCGCGCACCTTTTTTGAATTCTTACCCGTGCGTCGCTGCGTCGATTCGCGGACAATCAACTCGGGCTGCATTACCAGACTTTCCGGCTTTAGGGGTGTTTTTGAGTTCAGAATGCGGAGCGCGATACGCGCAGCTTCTTCTCCGATTTTCCGGCTGTGTTGATCGATGCTGGAGAGTGGAACACGAAGCGAGTCGTCGTAGTGGAGATTTCCGCAGCCCACGATCGCCAAATCCTCTGGAATTCGAACTCCGTGATCCAGCGCATAATTCATGGCACCCATTGCTAATGGGTCATTGAAACAGAACAATCCGTCAGGTCTGGGTACGAGACTTAGGAGTTGGCGCATCGCTTCTGCGCCGCCCTGTTTGGTTCCGATATCTCCCTTGCTCTGCGAGATGATGTAACCGTCCTTTACTTTCATCCCAGCTTGCGTGAGGGCCCGTTTGTATCCTTCCATCCGGCGAGTGCCAGGACTAATGTCCGGTCCACAAATGTGAGCGATTCTTCTGCAGCCAATATCAATCAAGTGCTTGGTGGCGAGCATCCCAACCGATTCATCATCGACACCGACGAAGTTCGTCGAAAGACCAGGCAAGCATCGATCGATCAATACATACGGTATGTTCTGTTTTTCGATATGAAAGAAAACGTCTACGGTCGTGCGGCACGATGCAATGATCAGGGTGTCGAGCCGGCGTGCCAGCAGGTGATTGATCTCCACCTCTTCGAGATCCGGATCTTCGTCAGAGGAGGAAACGATCAGATAGTAGCCGCTTCGTCGCAAGACTTCGGAGAGAGACTTGGCAACTTCCGCAAAGAAGGGGTGCAGTAGATCAGGAACAACCAGGCCCACAAGATAGGAGCGGCCGGTCACCAGGCTACGCGCAGCAAAGTTAGGACGATAGTCCAGCTCTTTCACGCGCGCGAGAACTCGCTCACGGGTCTCTTCTCCGATGTCAGGATGATTTCTCAGGACCTTGGAAATGGTGATCAGGGATACTCCAAGGTCCTTCGCGATGTCCTTCATTCGTACATTCATAGGTAGCCCGCCAGTTTCGAAGCTCCAGCTCGCCGACTGTCAAACGCAGTAAAGCCTTGCCACAGAAGCCGGTTTCTGTCGCGAGCTTCTATGGTTGACATCGATAACTTTACCGATTATTTTCCACGGAGTACAGACATGAGAGCGCTCGTGCTTCGCAAACCGGGTCAGGCCGATCTTGAAACCATCACTGATCCGGCATCCACAGATACGAACGTGCTGCTCAGGGTCCGCATGGTGGGGTTCTGCGGCAGTGATCTGAATTCGTTCCGCGGACTCAATCCACTTGTTACGTATCCTCGCATTCTGGGACATGAAGTATCGGCGACCGTCGTCGAAGACCTCGGACACCAGGCCGGACTACCTGCGGGGACGAATGTCGCGGTCTCCCCATACACAAGTTGTGGTGAGTGCCCTTCCTGTCGGCGTGGCCGTCGGAATGCTTGCCAATTCAATCAGACCCTCGGCGTACAACGGGATGGCGCCCTCACCGAATTCATTGTGATGCCGCGAGAAAAACTGTATCCGGCCAACCTGACCCTGAAAGAACTGTGCTTGGTTGAGCCGCTCACCGTAGGATTTCACGCGGCCGCACGCGGACGTGTCGCTCCAGAAGATACGGTTGCGATTTGGGGCTGCGGGGGCGTAGGACTTGGTGTCGTAGCAGCCGCAAGTTCCCGGCGTGCGCGAACGATCTGTATCGATGTGGATGACGAAAAACTCGACTTGGCGCGCATGGCCGGCGCACAGCTTACCATTAATAGCACGCGAGAGCCGCTACACGACCGATTGCTGGAAATGACCGAAGGCCGAGGACCGGATGCTGCTATCGAAGCGATCGGCACCGCGGCTACATTCCGAGCCGCGGTCGAAGAGGTCGCATTCACCGGGCGCGTTGTGTACATCGGGTATGCCAAGGAACCCGTTAGTTACGAAACCAGGCTGTTCGTTCAAAAAGAACTGGATATTCTCGGCTCCAGAAATGTCAACCTGCGGATTTCGAGGCCGTCATCAAACTTCTGGAAGCGCAGACGTTCCCCGTTGATCAAGCTGTGAGTCTGGTCGTGCCCCTTGAGCAAGCAGCGGATGCACTGCACTCCTGGAGCGAGAATCCACCACGTTTCAGAAAGATTATGGTGAGCATGGATTGATGTTGTTTTTGTAGAGCAGCGCTGCTGCTCGACCAGGAAATCGCTGCTGAATTGATCCAGCAGAAATCGAACGATGTGTCTGACGAAAGGGCAATAATGCTTTCAACTCGTCTATTCTCAATTCTTACATTTGCCACAATCTTGTTACTGTCGTCTGCGGTTTCCATGGCGCACGCTCAGAGTGCCACGGCTCCAACCGCCACTCAGGAGCCGGCAAGCGTCGATCAAGTCTGGCAGAAAGCGAGCAGCAAATACGACACAGCACGCGCCGACTTGCTGAAACAAGTCGACGAAACGGATCGGCTGGGACCGTTCCGGGCTGACTGGGAATCGCTTCAGAAGTACGAGGTTCCCGAATGGTACAAAGACGCGAAGTTCGGGATTTTCATTCATTGGGGAGCCTACTCGGTTCCTGCTTTCGGCAATGAATGGTATCCACGAAATATGTACGTCCCGGGATCGCCGGAATACAAGCATCACGCCGCGACCTACGGCTCCCAGGACAAATTCGGCTATAAAGATTTCATCCCGATGTTCAAAGCGGAGCGCTTCGATCCGACGGCGTGGGCTGAGCTATTCAAGAAATCCGGGGCAAAGTACGTTGTACCGGTGGCCGAACACCATGATGGCTTTGCCATGTACGACAGTGGATTAAGCGACTGGACGGCAGCCAAAATGGGGCCGCATCGCGACACCACGGGAGAACTGGGCAAAGCCGTGCGGGCTACAGGGCTGCATTTTGGAGTGTCTTCCCATCGAGTTGAGCACAATTTCTTTCTAGGCGTGGGCCGCGGTATTCCCTCGGATGTAAACGATCCGCAATACGCCGCATTCTATGGACCAGCTCATAACTGGTTGTCGGCCCCGTGGGGTGTTCCTCTCAATGATGACTTCACTTACGTGTCTTCTGCATGGGCCGACGATTGGCTCGCGCGCGGCGCCGAACTTGTGGAGAAATATCATCCTGACATTGTCTACTTCGACTGGTGGATCGGACAGGCTTCAATCCGGCCAAATCTTACGAAGTTTGCCGCTTTTTATTACAACAGTTCTCTCAAATACGGCGACCACGTGGGAGTAATCGATTACAAAGACTACGCCATGCAGGAGCACTCCGCCGTGCTCGATCTGGAACGCGGTCAACTGGGCGACATTCGTCCCCTCTACTGGCAGACCGACACCTCTATAAGTAATAAATCTTGGGGCTACATCAAGGACGACACGTTCAAATCGCCCGAATTCGTGGTCGATCAACTGATCGATATCGTCAGCAAGAATGGCAATCTGTTGTTGAACATCGGTCCACGCTCTGACGGCACCATCCCCGAGGAAGTGCAGCAAGTTCTTCTCGACGTCGGCGCTTGGCTCAATGTGAATGGCGATGCCATCTATGGGACTCGACCGTGGAGGATCTATGGGGAGGGACCAACCAAGGTTGCGGCGGGATCCTTTCACGATACTGACACGACGCACTATACAGCCGAAGACTTTCGATTCACGACCAAAGGGGATGTGCTCTACGCGATTGGGCTCGCCTGGCCAACGAACGGTGAGGCTGTCATTCAATCGCTCGCATCGACTGTCGGCGGCGAACGTGTACAGTCCGTCATCTTGTTAGGCGGCGATGCGAAACTGCAGTTTGAGCAGCGCCCGGACGGCCTCCACGTCCGGATGCCGGCGCAATCTCCAGTCAAATACGCTTATGCGCTACGAGTGACGTTTGGCCATTCCTCGCACTAGAAGCCTCAAGACCAGCTTCAATTTTGCGCAGCGTTATTTGTTTTGATCGATTTGAGTGGAAAGAAAGGTTAGCTTGCAGGGCTGATCTTTTACCTCTACGTGCTGAGCAACAGTTGCGGTAGGGCTCACCTGATGATGTTGAGCCGCGCCCGACGAGAACGATGGTCCAAACGCCGTCGCGTCGCCTTGGGGGGGAACCCCAGAGAACCGTGCATGTCATATCATCTTCGAGCAAAGGAGCAGTAATAATCCCTATCTATGTTCACGCGAATCACAATTTGTCTCCTCTTGGCCGTAATCTCGGCCCCAGGCCTGTCCGCTGCCAATTTTGCCATGAAGGTGACTGATAAGAACTATCTCGATACGCAGGGTTTCAGCGTCTTTCTGTACGACAGCACCTACCATCCCATTTTTGTGGACCAAAAGAACACGGCGATGGAGATGATTCTGCATGGCCAGCGCATCGCCACGAACGGCGACGTGCGCCTGATGCCAACGCCGGAGCAGTGGGACTTGGTGGCAACCCTCAAAGATCGCCATGCCGACCGGACGAATAACCGGCTCACCGCCGACCTCGCGTTCCCGACGTTCGACTTCAGTTACACGCTGGAAGTGGCAGCGGAGCCAGGCGGCGTGAAGGTCAGTATCAATCTCGACAAGCCTCTCCCGCAGAAACTGGCTGGACGGGCCGGCTTCAACCTGGAGTTCCTGCCCTCCATCTACATGGGCAAGGCTTACCTTGTAGACGAAACCAAAGCCGGCATTTTCCCGCGTACGCCGAACGATCCGATGACGAAGGTTTTGCCCTTGTCGGACGAACCGAAAAAGGCGTACTACCTTGAAGACTGGGATAAGGCCAAGGGATACACCCAGCCGCTGCCTTTCGCCGAGGGCAAGAGCATCACTCTGGGGATCGACGACGCGCTGGCCCGGGTGAATGTAGCATCGGATACGGCTGACCTCATGCTGTTCGATGGACGCGACCGCGCGCCGAACGGCTGGTTTGTCCTGCGTTCTCTTATTCCTTCCGGCAAGACTACCGGCGCAATTGTCTGGCACATCAGGCCAGACGTGATTCCGAACTGGACGCGGCCGCCGGTAATCGCGCACAGCCAGGTCGGTTATGCGCCGGAATTCCCCAAGGTAGCGGTGCTGGAGCTCGACCCGAAGTACAACGCGCCGAAGACGGCCCGAGTGCTCCGCTTGATGGAAGATGGATCTTACAAGCAGGTACTCGAGGGCCCGATCACGCCTTCAACACCATGGCTGCGCTATGTCTATTCGAAATTCGACTTCACTCCGGTAAAGGACCCCGGCCTTTATGTGATCGAGTACGCAGATCAGCGCACCGCGCCGTTTCCCATCTCAAAGGATGTTTACGCCAACATCTGGCAGGACAGTTTGGATCATCACCTTGCGGCGCAGATGGATCACGTTTCCGTTCGCGAAGGCTACCGTATGTGGCATGGCGCTTCGCATCTGGATGATGCTCGCATGGCGCCCGTAGTTGGCGAGCAATTCGACGGCTGGAACCAGGCCACGGCAACGGACGGGAAGTACAAAGGCGGCGATCACATCCCTGGTATGAACGTCGGCGGCTGGTACGACGCAGGCGACTTCGATCTCGAGGAGCCGGCGCAGCTGAGCGTAATTCAGAGCCTCGCTCTGGGGTATCGCGAATTCAATCTCAAGTACGACGAGCTTAGGGTGGATGAAACCGCCCGTGAGGTTGAAATGCATCGCCCCGATGGCGTGCCGGATACGGTGCAGCAAGTCAAGCACGGCGCACTGCTCATCCTGGCGCAGTTTCACAATATCGGTCACGCCATCCGCGGTACTCACGAGCCCGATCTGCGCCAGTACACACAGGTGGGCGACGGAGCGTCGAAAACTGACGGCCGCATCTACGACCCGAAGCTCGGCCCGAACGAAACGAAGGGCGATTACTCCGGCAAGCCGGATGATCGTTGGATCTTTACCACCAACAATTCCTATTTCCAGTGGAATGCGATTGCGGCGCTGGCTGCAGCGGCCGATACGCTGAAAGGCTGGGACGACGCCTTAGCGAAAGAATGTCTCGAGACCGCGATCAAAGCATGGAAGGACACGACGGCGAATCCAAATCTGTATCCGACCAGGAGCGGGCCGGAACGAGACGCCCCTGCAAGCGGGGTGCTCGCTGCGTCTCAGGGTGTGGTCGGCGGCACTCAGGGCGGACGAAAGCCAAAGACGGACTCTGGTGCATCGAGCGCACCAGCAGCTCCGCAGTCCAGCTCTGGCCGTGGCCGATCGTTCGTCGGCATGGACTGGGCCGCAGCTCTGGAATTGACCATCGCTACGAATGGTGCCGAGCCATACAAGTCCCGTCTGAAGGAATTGTTCCCTCAGATGATCACCCCGCAGCAGATGGACCTCCATGGTTGGACGGTCGTCCGGGCCCTCCCTTATCTGGACGCGAGCGCGAAAGAACAAATGCGCGAAGCGGTGAAGGCATACATGGCGGATTTGGACAAGCGGTTAGACTCCACTCCGTTCGGCGTGCCTCCGAGCCTTGGTACCTGGGGCGGATCGGGCGCCGTGGTGGATATGGCGATCCGAATGTATTTCCTCCACAAGACATTTCCGGATCTCGTGAGCCCCGAATATACCCTTCGCGCGGTCAATTACATTCTCGGTACGCACCCAGTATCCAGCACTTCGTATGTGGCTGGAGTTGGTACGGTCTCGAAGACAATGACGTACAGCAACAATCGCGCGGACAATGCTTATATTCCGGGCGCGGTGATTCCGGGATACATCATTATCAAGCCGGATTTTCCGGAGTGCATCGACGACTTCGGATTCCTATGGTTTGAGGATGAAGCCGTCGTTGCCGGATCGGCAAGCTGGGTCGTGGCCGGCAACGCTGCGAACGCGATCATTAAGCAGTCGAAGTAAGGTCCAGAACTACAAGCGCCGTCGGTTGGAAATGAGGCACGTTAAATTCGGCTCAGCGCTATTTCATCCTGCAGGAGGTTTTATTTGCTGATGACGGAGGAAAATAAGTCTTCGATATTGCCCACGCAGACACTTCATGGAGTCGGGGTCGACGTCAAGCGACGTTCGACGTCCGTTGCTTCACGTTCTGCAGAACGGTTGCGGGCAGGCGAACGACCCGAATTACGTGTGTCTTTCTCCATCTGACGGAGTCGTGACCTGTGATTTTGCGGTATAGTATTCGGGTCTTAGGCAGGACAGTATGCCGTCATCTGCCCCCTTTCTTTCACCAATTCCCCGCGCGATCAACACTGAAGACCTCAGTCAGCGTATCAAGGATCAGACAGTGTCGCAGCCGTTCACGTTTAGCGGTTTTGAGTTTCAAAAACCAGTAAATTTCTGTGGGATTAGGTTTGAAAACGGCGTTGAGTTCCGCCGTTGCATTTTTCACGAATCCGTCAACTTCAGCGGTGCGCGCTTTCAAGGTTATGCACGATTCTGGAAATGTATTTTTAAGAAGCCTGCAGATTTCAAATACGCAGTCTTCCAGAAGCTGGAAACCGGCGCTCTGGGCTCGACGGAGAACGGCGAGGCAAACCTCAGCTGGAGCCGGTTCGAGCAAGACGCGGATTTCTTGTGGGCAAAATTCGAAGGCCCCGTTTTTTTCTGGCGTACGGTATTCGAGAAGTTCGCGAAACTTGAGGCAACCTTCAGGTCCTCCGCTGTTTTTGAAGGGGATCCCCGCCTAGTCTGTATCGAGCGAGGCGACCTGGGCAGTACGCCGGCTTGCTTGATGGTTTGGATAAGGCTGGCCTGCTTTTCCAGGACACTGAAGATCACAATTGCGCAATGCTGTCTCCCATTGCTGACCAAAATGCATTCGAAGAAAAACTCAAAGCGGTTGGTTTCAACGCGGATAGCGTCAATCAAGTAAGGTCGGTCTTGCGCCGCTTACAAGCTGGCGTGTTTTCTGCCGCCGGTGCATCATTCCGTGGCGCTCACTTCGACGAGCCTGAAGCGATTATTTTCCGTAATCTCAGTCTGCAGGCTTGTCGCTTCATAGACTCCAACGCAGGTCGAGCAAAGTTTCAAAACGTGCAATGGGATCGGCAACCCACACTCCTGCTGGCCTCTGACCGCCGGGCGGTATACGACGAGAGACCAGCGGGTTCCGCAACGGAGCTCTCCATCGAGGAACTCCGATCGTTGAGCACACTTTACAACGACCTAAGAGTGGGTCATGAAGAGAGGGGGCTATTCGACGACGCCATCGATTTCCAATACGGAGAGATCGAATCCAAGCGTCTGGGGCAATCGATCGCCTTACGGCACATCTCTTTGGTCGCGTGGTATCGGTATCTCAGCGCGTATGGAGCGCGCCCCGGTTTAGCACTCTTTTGGCTATTGCTGGGCATATTCGTGCTTTTCCCAATCCTTTACTGGTTGACTGGATATAGCCATCTTGCTGTCGACGCGATCGTTCACAGTCTGGAAACATCTACGTTCCTGGAAGCTTCCAAGAGTTCGGAAACCTTGAAGAACCTGTCCATCGCAACCAGACTCGTGGCAGGCTTCGAACGGCTTGCTGTTACCTTCCAGGCGGCACTTTTCGCGCTGGCGATCCAGCGCAAGTTTGGAAGAAAATAGTCGAGGCCTCACAATCTTGGACCAGCATCCATTAACCAAGTAACAATAGGAGTGCGCAACAAACACGGTGCGCAGTCACCCGGAGTGGCGCGATCGGTTCTTTCACGCGTGGACGGAAGATCCCCAAAGTAGCGATGGCGCGGAAGCTGGCGGTGCATCTGTACTGGATGTGGCGCCAGGGCTGCCACTACGGCCAGACGCAAAAGCTCGGATCGCACGCGGGAGAGCCCGGACACCCCGTGGTGTGCAGTAAATCACCGGCGTAGTTATTGGGTATACCACTCCCGGTTCGTGAGGGAGTTCGAATAAAAGGAATCTTGACCGCAGCAAGTGACCGAAGAGATGGCTACGTCGGACTGAGTTCCTGCCGCGAACGATTCAAAGCGAGCCTAGGTTGGAAGAGCGCAATCCATCAACCAGAGCGAAAGGGCGCTCTTCTCGGAGTGCATTAAAAGGTGTGCTCGAAAATCCCCTTGATACTGCCGACATTGTTAGAGATCGAGATTTTTCAACATCTATGGGAGATTGATAGAAAAAACCGGCCTACCCGCGAGGCCGGTGAGTTCCAATGACACGCTCTCTACAGTCTCTGGTAGCTGACGGTCACGGTCTTCGAGGTACCCTTGGACAAGTTCAGAGCATACAGAAAAAAGATAGATCCGTCGGTTGCGATCTGCGGTCCTGATGCCAAATGTGCGGCGAAGTTACAGGGGTCCGGTCCGTTCGGAACGTTTTGCGTAAACCCACCGGGCGAAGAGTCCGCGGGAAATGCACCGGCATTTTGTAATAGCAGTCCAACTGGGTTACTACTGGCAACGGAGTTCCAGCCGAACGCACTCTTTTGAGTTGCATCCAGGTTGTTCAGAAAGTCTCCCCCGGCATCCACGTCGGCGTAGCGCATGAAGAACAGGCTTCTCGTTATGCTGGTGTTGTTCTTCACTGTCATTGTGATTTTTACGGAAGGGGATATCCCAGCGACCTGAGTAATGGTTTGAGTCAGTGTCCAGATGCCATCCGTCGTCGTGCGGGCAATTTTGACGGACTTTGCATTTTGACTGACGATTGTTGGCGCGCCCCAGTTTCCACTGTCACCGAAATCTGAGTAGTCGAAGTACCCGACTACAGTGCCCAGATCACAGAAGCCATACCCCTCGCCAACTGTACCGACAGCGATATGCTCCTTGCCCAACGGGGCCTCGAATTGAGCGATGTTTCCGTTGGCGGTCACGCAGTATTTCAAAAACGAGTCGTTCGCCCCGGAGGTGAACGAAAGCGCGCATGTCGACGTTGCCATCGGGCTGCGGGTCACTTCTTGTGCGGCTTGCAGCTGAGTTCGATTCTGTGCCGAGGCAAATGAGCACATGCTCAGCAGATTCAAAGTAATGATTAATTTCTTCACGCGATCTCCTGAGTGAGTTGGATCCGCAGGGCAGCACGCCCCCGTCCACACCTTACATTTCAATGTTTGGCGTAATGCACCGCTGTCATCCAACGCTATCCCGGCGCGGCAATCAGAATTGTCAGGAAATCATGTCCACTCTGTAATCATTTGGTTAAAAGAGTGGAGCCAACCACAAGCGGAACGCGCTTGAGACAGACATGGGCGCGTCTGCGATATAGTTTGGCTAGGAGAAACGATGTGCCTGACACAACCGATTATCTGACTCGCATCTCTAATTACGCTCAAGGCAAGGACCCATTAGAGTTGCAGAACCAGACGCCGGTGGTTCTCGCGGAACTGGTGGCTACGGCGTCCGATGAACAACTCACAAGACGGCCCAGTAAGGATAAGTGGTCGATCAGCGAGATCCTTGCGCACCTCGCCGAAGACGAGATTGCTACCGCCTGGCGCTATCGTCAGATGGTGGAACACACGGGGCTCCAGTTGGCAGGATTTGATCAGGATCTGTGGGCGCGAATAGGAGACTATGCCTCCCGTGTGCCCCAGGAATCACTTGCACTATTCCGATTGCTTCGCAACGCGAACCTCCAATTCCTGCAACAGATCTCGCCCGAACAGTGGGAATGCTTCGGCATCCATGCCGAGCGTGGCCGCATAACGATCAGGGATCTGGTCGTCCACATGGCAGGCCACGATGCCAATCACATCGATCAAATCCGCAGGATCCTGCGATAATGCGTCTGTTCTTAAGGTCAATAAGTGAAATCAGGATCTTTCGCCAATAGAGTCAGCGACCAACGCGAAAGTCGATCCACAAACCCCACACCCTCCAAGGGTTAACACAATCCCCGCGGCGTCAACACCCACAGGCGATTGCACTAATTGACACCTATCAGCAGGGCAGAATTCGCATCCAAAGAACTGGCCCAGCCGTCTAACGAATCTCACATTTACTTACTTAAGGAGTCGGATGGTGAAACACGCACCTGAGAATATTGATGTTCCCCGACCACCGCAGATCGCGATCTTGGGGGAGTTCAACGCGGAGTTTCCCCCGCATCTGGCGACCGATTCTGCAATACTGCATTCCAATCGGCGACTCCCTTTCCAGGTTCGCACGCACTGGCTCTCGACCCAAGATATCGGAATCGAGTCCTTGAAGGAATACGCAGGAATCTGGGTGGCGCCCGGCAGTCCCTATAAGAACATGGATAAAACGCTGAGTGCGATCAGGTATGCAAGAGAAAATGACGTGCCTTGCTTCGGCACTTGTGGAGGCTTCCAGCACATCGTAATCGAGTATGCCCGAAACGTGCTCGGTTATCGCGATGCCCATCACGCAGAGTACGATCCCTACGCTTCAAGTCTATTCATCTCATCTCTGACGTGTTCGCTTGCCGGCCGAGAAATGCCGCTAAGCTTTGCGCCAGGGTCTAAAGTCGCGCAGATCTATGGGACTCTTCAAGCCACGGAAAACTATTACTGCAACTTTGGCGTGAATCCCGACATGGTTTCGTTGCTCAAGAACGGGCCAATGCAAATTGCGGGTTCAGATAGAGAGGGTGAGATCCGAGTGTTGGAGCTGCCAAACCATCCTTTCTTCATAGCTACCCTTTTTGTGCCCCAACTTCGCTCGCGGGTTGATCGCCCGCATCCCCTCGTCACGGCTTTCCTAAAGGCCGTGTCCGAAAGTGGAGCGCCTGACGAACGAGAACGAAGGGCTAGAAGAGTATCCGTCGTTTGAAGTGGGGGCGACATTCGTCATGGAATCTTAGTGCTCAAACCACAAGTGGAATGTCAATCCGACGCCAGGTACCGCGCTGACAACCGATTCGCAACTTGCTGACGCTAACAAGGCAAGCTACTGATTTTTAATGGCTGGGACGACGGGACTCGAACCCGCGGCCTCTGCCGCGATAGAAACGGTGTCGGCGGACATCCCTTGATACCAAATGGTGACGTACGTCACTTGTCATCGTCCCCTTAACGTCTTAGGAATTGGACAATATTGCAGCTGATATTCGTGCCCATGGTACTGAAACGCTGGCTATGTTTGACCTAAACGCGACTACACGGTTGGCGAATCTCAAGGAAGGCGCACTCGAAACGCCCAACTTCTCTAAGCTCCATTGGTGCAAGGAATGTGCCTCTCCCTCCGCTTGGCCAGTCTGGATTCGTCCGCTGCGATCTAGCTGGCAGACTATTGTGCCGCTCTGGCCTTTCGTTCAACGGCGACTGTTTTACATGGGTCGAGCGTACGAGCCGAAGATCCTTTCCCGAAGTCCATACAACGAGCGACCATGGCTGCGCGCGAGGCGACGCCGAGCTTGGCAAAGATTCGGCGGAGATGAGTCCCGACAGTCCACGAACTCATGTTAAGAACAGCGGCGATGACTTTGTTCGGGTGCCCCACCGCGACCATCCGGACAATCTCCTGCTCACAAGGACTTAGTTGTACGAGGGGGTTCGATGGAGGGATCGTGCGGATGAGCATGTAACGCCACCTATCGAAATTCGGTATCGACCAGTATCTCTTCGGACGGTGATCCGTTGTCTTGAGGGCCCAACACCAGGCCAAGACGACAACGGTTATCGCCTCTGGTTTTACGACGCCTTGACCGGTGAAATTCACCTGTATCACTCGGTTGACTCAATCAACTCACAATATGTCGCTGTTTACCGTAGTGTTCATAGTTCGTCAAATGGGCAAGGACTGGCCAACCTGCTTTTCGGCGTATTGGCAGACCGTGCGTCGAGCTGTCAATCGCATTCGAACCGATAGGACTTTTCAACTGAGATCGCTAGGGGTGGTGACCCAGTCAGCCATCTTGCCAACAGGGATTTTGCCGAAGACAAACCTGATCCAATGAACTCTAGTTGGGAGGGTATTCGGATGGGAACATTCTTGTCCGGCCCTTATCGTCCCCTAACATCCCCTGATTTGCTGAACGTTAGGGTTGCAAGTGCTTGAAAAGAATGGCGGGGACGACGGGACTCGAACCCGCGGCCTCTGCCGTGACAGGGCAGCGTTCTAACCAACTGAACTACGTCCCCGGTTTCTAAACGGAATGCCAGATGGTGGGCAGTGCAGGACTCGAACCTGCGACCTCCTGCTTGTAAGGCAAACCAGAACCGAAAATCAATTACTTAGACAGAATAACATCAATTGCGATGAATCGCTATAAACCGCGATGCTAGAACGGGTTTGAAGTGCGCGCATCGCAATGCATCGCAACTCATCGGGATTGCTGGTAGGCACAAAATTGGGCACAGTCGCTCAGTGGGTTTTCACCACAGTTCTTTCGCTTTCGGAGTAGACTTGCTCCCGGACGTGTGAGGAACCCATTGTTCACCGCTGAACCACGTTGCAGATGCGGGCACCCTAAGTCACTACACCGGAACGATCGCGCCCAGTGTACGGGTTATATAAGCAAGCCAATCCGCATTCCTTGTCGCTGCGAGAAATATCAGCCTGAGAAGCGGAAGGAAGCGAGGCTACCCCTCGGAGCGTGAAGGGTTAGATCGCTAAGGCGGGCCCGTTACCTTGGTGCCGTAGACGATTCCCTGACTGCCACATAGCATCGGCGCACCGCACCCAAAAGCGGGGCCACGCTCCCTTGGCCCCATCGTTCAACTCAAAAGAGGGGAAGCCGAACGCCGCAAGCTGTTTCGGCTTCTTCTTCGCCTTTCGGTATTCGAACCTTCGGGCGATTGCGTTCTTCCGCATTGGGAGTAGAGTTGCTCAGGCGATTTAACCCAAGCAGGAAAAGACGGCCTGTCGGCCAGATTGGGATCTCCCCGGCGGGCCGTCTTTTTTTACGCAGAAGTGATGCCTCACTTAATCAGCCCGCTCGATGTGGCGGCTTTTTGTCTTGTTCGATGTATCCTTTGAGATCGCGCTGTAGACTCTGGTATGGGTCGCCGCCTTGACGGCTCAGCAAGTGGGGAAATGATCTTTCCATCTCCCTATAGAAAACAACGACATCTTCCTCGGTCCGCTCGCCACTGGCACGTTGCTGCCAGAGTGAAAGTATCTGCGCCCTGCGTTCCCGTTCGCGAGCCCTTATTGTCATCCCTCATCCTCTTCGCTTCTTCCGTTCAGCCGCCTTCTTGCTCCTCGCCTTGGCCGCTGCCTTTGATGCCTTCGTAGCAAGGTTTTAAGGAATGATGAGTGTAATCGCCTGATTTCGTCAGTTGAACTTCCTCACGGCTACCATTCGCCACCGGCTAGCAAAAGTGGTGGTTCCAAGTGGCACGAATCT
>DATFQQ010000289.1:0-2592 GCA_035264195.1 Candidatus Sulfotelmatobacter sp.
GACCATCCGCCACTCGTTGAGCGACCAACGTAAGAAGCTTCTCGTGATCAACGGACCCAAAGAAGTCCTTCAGATCCGCGTCCACGATCCACTCGTATCCGCATTGGAGTTCTCCCCAGACTTTGCGCAGCGCATCCTTCGTCGACCGTCCTGGCCGATATCCGAAGTTGGCGTCATCGAATATCGGTTCGAAGATCGATTCCAACCGGTTGAGCAACGCTTGTTGACATACCCGATCGTAGATTGTCGGAATGCCCAGCATGCGAAACTCTCCCGGTTTGCCTGCCTTGGGAATCGCCACCTGCCGGACCGGTTCGGGGCGATAGGTATCTTCCTTCAGTTCTCGATGCAGCCGATCCAGATATTGCTCTGAATGCGCTTCGAACTCCTCCAGAGTTTGACCATCGATTCCTCCCGATCCGCCATTAGCCTTCACTTGCTCCCAGGCCAGTTGCAGATTCTTCCGCTTGTAAACCTTATCAATCAATGAATGAATCTTCTTGGCATCTGTTGGATTGATCCACTCCGCCAGTCTCCTCGGACGCTGATGTTCGGGTCTTTCACTCAAGGAACTGTTCCTCCTCAGCGGTCTTACTCGCTGGTTTCCTGTTTCTATCCAACTCTCTTCGTCTGCTCGCCTTCCCCGGCGCATTCCCGCCGCCGATTGCTCGGTCACGAGAGTTTCCTCTCGCTTCAGGTACTACTCGGCAGTCCGACGACTGACGCAGCGTTGCCTCGCCATTTCGCTTGCGCTTATAGGCTGGCTTACGCTGGCTGCCGGCCAGCGACTCCGTCAGTCCCTCCTGAGGTCACACGTTGTTCTTCCGTACCGTGCCGTCCGCAAACACCTTGGTGCGGTGGGTGGGGAGTAAAAGAAATCTTGTGTCTGATGCGGCAAAAGACCTGTGTTGGATTGGACCCTTTGTAGGGTGAAGCCACCGGATGAAGCGGAAGCCGGCTCTGCGGGGACGCAACCGCGCTGAGGAATAATCCGGTGGGCTCATCGAGCCGATCGTCGGGAGCGCCACGATGGCGCTCCCGCATCTTCGACATCGGACGATAGCCCTGATGCCTTAGAAAATCCAACCTACCGGAATCGAAAAAGTGCGGGTCAGGAAAAAAGCCCCAGGTCGCCACCTGGGGCTGAACGGACCCGTGTGTCCACTAACCGACTTTTCAGGAGTAAATCAATGGCAACAGATCCGAAGAAGAGGGTAACACCAGCGACGATTCCCAGCGTTGCAAAAACCGATGTCGAGCGATTACTACAGATGGGATTGGGTGATTTCAGCTTGCGGGAGCTGTTAGGAATGCTGATCTCCAGTGCCGCAGCGGCTGAGCGAAGTGTTTACTTGGAAGACAGTGCAACCGATAAATCGAACGGTTTCTACGACCGTTCTCTGCAGGTCGGCAGTATTCCGGTTGATGTTCAGGTTCCACGCACGCGTACCGGTGACTTTCGGCCGACCAGCCTTCCGGCTCCGTATCGTCGTGGTTACAGCGAGGAAGTTCAGTCGTTGTTGCTGGGACTATTGGCCTCAAGCCGATCGATCAATGCTGCCAAAGACGCTCTGCAGAAAATGGGATTGTCTCGCTCCCAGCACGACATGGAACGCGTTGCAGTTAGCCTGATCGAAGAACTCGACCTACGCAACAGCCGCCCGATTCATCCCGATATGCTGGCGTTGTTTGTCGATGCAAAATACATCGAATTGCGCGACGGCGATAAATTGCGAACGGCTTGTATCTACGTCGTTGTCGGTCTGGGCTGCGACGGCAGAAAACAAATCTTGGCGTGCTTCACCCGGCCAGGCCGTGAAAACCTTGAAGACTGGAAACTGGTTCTGCGCGGATTGATCGAACGGGGTCTGCGCCGCGTGATGATCGTCATCCACGACGACTTCAGCGGGCTCCTGCCAATCACAGCCAGTCTGTTCGCCAGCGCCGATACACAGCTCTGCGTTGTTCACATGTTACGCAATGCAAAGACGCATCTGTCCAAAGTCGATGTCTTGGAGTTTCAACAACGCTGGCGTGCAATCAGAACTTGCTGGGACGTCGAACTTGCCAACGTTCAGTTTGAAGAACTCTGCGATCGCTTTGCGAAAGTAAACCCAACCTGGATCGCCGAGCTGCGTAAAAAACGCGAACACTACTTGGCTTTCATGAAATACCCCGAGTACATGCGGAAATCTTTTTCGACAACAAACGTCGTCGAGGCGATCAACGGACAACTCGAGATCATGCGGCGAAACAGCGGCGGCTACTTTCATTCCGAAGACACCCTAAAGTTCAAACTGGGGATTGCCGTCACCGGCCTGGAAAATGGCAAGTGGAGAGTGGCGAATCATCGCATCCATTCCGTCCTGCCGCAACTTAACGCGATGTTCCAGGCTCGATTTGAAGGCAGTCTATAAACAGTCCTCAGACACAACATTATTGACAAGAGCCCACCGTCCGGTGGTCGGGCTGCTGCATTCCCGTCAGCGCCAGAAAATCCACCCGTTGTTTACACCCTGTGGCGATTCGTCGCGACGAGTAAATCCTCTGACAGTAGCTGTAGAGCAACAACGCCGTCATCATGACCGGATG
>DATFQQ010000290.1:0-8681 GCA_035264195.1 Candidatus Sulfotelmatobacter sp.
TCCTGACGCTTCAGGGCCTCGGCTATCCAAAACTCTTCAAGAATGCTCTCGACTTCGGGTGTGGAGTTGGCCGATTGACACTGCCGCTATCCCACAGATTCCAGAGTACCTGGGGGTCCGCGACGTAGTGCCCCAAATGCGCAAAGGGTAAGGGTTAGGTGTGCCCAAAATCGCGAAGTCCCTCGACGAAAGGAAAGAAATGTGGGATAACTCGATCAGAAGGGGGCAATGATGCAGCAGCGCACTGCCAGAGTAAACCTTTCGGAAGAGACCATCCAGATTGGTCAGGTACGGATTCGATTCCTTCTCACCGGCAATGACTCCAACGGCAGCGTCTCAGTGTTCGAGTTTTTCGTCCCCGTCGGGCAGAAGCTGGCGGCACCGGCCCATAAGAACGACGCCTACGAGGAGATGCTCTACGGTATCGAGGGTGTCCTTACTTGGACGGTGGACGGCACGCCCATCGAGGTTGGTCCTGGGCAGGCGCTGTGCATCCCTCGAGGTGCGGTACATCGCTTCGATAATTTCGGCAACGAGGACGTCAAGCAACTGGCCGTCATATCTCCTGCGATTATGGGCCCGGCGTACTTCCGAGAAGCCGCCGAAGTAATCAACCAAGCCGCCGGCGGCCCTCCCGACAGGGCGAAGATGACAGAGGTCTTCCGCCGTCATGGTATGACGCTGGCCGTCCCTCCGCCTATTCAGTTAGCTTAAGGTCTGCCGCGGCCTAATGCACCCAAATGCGCAAGGGGTAAGGAGTGGCTGTGCCCAAAAACTCTCTTAACCGAGGGTTCTTAGAGCTATCTCAAGTAGGTTCAGACTGGGACGAAACTACCCCCTCAGGCTCGCATAAACAAAGGGGTTGCGACGGGGCAAAACCAAAAAGATGGCACCATACCCTTACCCCCGAGTTTCATCACGTGATGAGTCTGATCGCTTTCTATTCCACCGCCCTGCGTGCCTCAAGCTGCTTCGGTTCGCTAGGTCTGGCACCACGCAACTGTTCGTAGCAGGGTCGAAAATTTACCCAAGGGCGCATGGTTGAATGATTTGTGGTTCGACTTGGTAACCTAGTCTTCGGAGTATGCGGATCATCCGAAGGGTGCGTACTTGCCTCGACCTCTCACTGACAACTGGACCGCGTTCCTCGTATCGTATGCCTTTATGCAGAATCATCCAGATCAAGCGACAGAGCTTATGGGCGATGGCCCAGATTGCTTGATTGTGTCCCAAGCGCGGCAATAGGCGCCGGTACTGGAGCTGGAAAATACTGCCTTTCAGTTTGACTGCAGCACTGGCACACTGGTTGAGAAGGCGTCGCATATTGCAGTTGCCTTTCGGCGAACGGTGGCTACGCGATACTCCTGCGCTCTCTTCATCCCCGGGACATGCGCCAACCCAAGAAACGAGGTTTTTGTCCGTGGGAAATGTGGCTGCCGTGGCACCGACTTCGGCAATGATCTGCTGCGCCGAATCCACTCCTAAACCAGGAACCTCCGATAGGCGCTTTACCGCATCCTGATGCTGAGTGAGCAAACTCGCTATCTCCTGATCTAATTGCGTCATCTGCTGCTCGATCAATTGCAACTCCTCGAGTGCCAACCCCAGCAATCGGCGATAGACCGGGTTGAGCTCTTTACATGCACCGAGCGCGTCAACCAGCTGTGCTGGTGTCGCGCGCAAACGCTGATCGGCCAAAGCAGTCAGAGCCGTTGGGTCAGTTTCACCATCGGCGAGTGCCTTTAGCATGCGTCGTGCGCTGACACCGAAAAGATCAGACACGAGGCTGGACAATTTGATGTGACACTCCTCCAACAAGCTCTCGAGTTGATTCTGCAGCCGCACGCGATTACGTGTCAGCTGGTGTTTTCGCCGTGTGACTGTACGCCACAGCCGCTGTTCGGCATTGGGTACAAAGCTTAGGATCAGCTCGTTGGCCACCAGTCGCTTCACCAGGCGTTCAGCATCGGGAAAGTCCTTCTTGCGCCCCCGCCGACCGCGATTGGATTGCGCTTGCGCCAGATGGAGTGTTCCCGACGCGGGCCCCGTACCTTTCCGTTCTTGGCAGATCGGCTTCCAGTACCTCTCCAGCGCAGCCCAGACGGGTTTCCAATACTGCGCCGTTGATTCCATCACCACCTCTTGGACCTCCCGCTGCATCAGCCATTCGGCCAGTAATCGCAGGTGATCGGGGCTGCTGTTAAATCGGCAACGTTCAAACTGGTACTCACCGTCCACTTCAACGTCAGACACAACTACGGCCAACATCCTCTTATGAACATCAATTCCAGCTATCCTATAGGGCATGGTTGCCTCCTGGCGGGGAGCGGAGAGCATGCCGTAGTTACCTTAACCAGGGTCGCGGGCTATCGCCGCTCCCACAGGAGGAGTCGACGGTGCCCAATTATTCGGCGCAAAACGCATGCTCCAGATCAGACAAATTATCGGTTTCGGATTCTCCATTGCTACGTCGATCTTGCCGCTCCAAGCCAGCCAATTCTGTCCTAACTCTGAACAATTTTCATGAAGTTTCGCGGGCCGCAGGCCCAAGTCGACAAATTAAAATGTCCGCTTTTTATAGCAAGTGAAGTGTCCGGTTGTTAATTCATGCCAGTAGCCGTCGAGACTGGGGGAAAGTGGGAAACGCGTAGCGTTTTCCAAGGCGGCGCAGCCGCCGTCTTTTCCACAGTCCGTCGCGCCGCCGGCGCTGCAATCGCTTCGCCCTGGGCGGTGTAGCGGCCCAGAGTGTGTGGTCCGTAGCTCAGACTGAGTTGGCCGTTGAGGTGCTGATGCACTGTCACCGAGCAACCCGCCAGGGTGCCGCGCCAGCTCACCCGCTCGATCTGCAGACGCAGGTTCTGAAAGCTCACCGTGTTGTCGCGGTTCACCGTGCGCTCAAACTGCAACGAGAAGATGCGCTCCAGGTCGCGCCGCGGTGGCGGCAGAAACGCGTTGCCACGCTGTGCTGCTGCGACCTGAAAACGACGGTTGAACTCCCCGATATAGTGTTCGCGCAGGAAGGCATTCGCCGCTTCCACCGTGCTAATACCATGCAGCCGTAGCTCCTGCGGCAGGCGGCCCTGCCAGGTGCCGAAGCTGCGCTCCGAGCGCCCCCGCGCCTGCGGCGAGTAGGCCGGAATCATCTGCACCCCCAGCTCCCGCATCGCCCGCCCCACCTGCGTCAGCCGATGCGGATCGATCTTGCCCCCGGCCTCAGGCGTCAGCCAGAAATGACTGCCGCGATCACTGTACAGCGCACAAAACACCCCTTTGCGCTCGACCACTTCGCGCAGTGCCGCCAGCACCGTCACCGTCGATTCCTCTTCCACCAGCTGCGCATAGTAAATCGCACTGCTGGCATCATCCAGAATCACGATCAGGTCGTGCCAGCGCTCGTCCTGAAACCAACGATGTCGGCTGCCATCGATGTGCAGCAGCATGCCCGGTAGCGGACGCCGGGCCCGCCGCTTACGATGCACCCCACGTTTGCGCCCCCGCGCCACCAGCCCGGCTCCCTGCAGTGCCGCCTTCACCCAGGTGTAGCTCAGCTCGATGCCATGCTCCTCCACCAGCTTTTCGTGAAAGTGACGCACATTGCAATCGAAGTACCGGTCGCGATACAGCCCCAACACCTGCTCCACCACCGCCAGCGGCACCCGCTTCTCACTCGGCCGGCAACGCCGCCGATCCAGCAGCCCGTCAAACCCGAACTGCTCGTACCGCTCCCGCCAGCGCCGCATCGACCGATCGCTGATGCCGATAATCTCCGCTGCCTGCCACCAGGTGATCTTCTTGGCTATCGCCCGTAAGATCACTTCCTGTACCTTCATCGCCCGCTCCACTGCGGCCCTCGAGTAAGACTCCATGCTTTCGATGGTCGCCTACTCTCGCCGCCCGAAAAGCGGACAGATCACTTGCTAATTCGACCGGACATTTGATGTGCTACTGACAGCGGAACTTGCTAGTGTTGACGCACTCATCCGATTTGTGCATAATTGTCGGCGCTACTCGGGCCCTTCATACCTGTGAGATTCTTCGCTGCAAGGTGAAAGTCAAAGGTGAAGCGTGCCAACACAATGTCGCGAGTTGCTCGCCGAAAGTCCTCGGTGTTCTTTGCACTGCTGGTAGTGATAGCTGTAGCGACGATCGTCATTACTCCTGATCCTACCGACGATGTTGACGCAATCTTACATTCTCATCACGCATTGAAATCGCCAAGCCTCGGGGCGAGCGTTGGCGTTTCGCTTGTGCTGTTCTCCCTTGCCGCTTTGGCTGCCTCCTCTCCGCCCATTTCGACCACCCCCAACCTGCTACGTCTCATCTGTACGTTCCGTTGCTAAGGATCTTTCGGCTCGCGAATTGCTACTGCAAGGGCACGAAGGCGAGTAACTACTACCGACACCTCACTCGCAGAGACTTTCTAAGATCGCTAAGCGGATTCGCGGTCGAATCAATTGCCAAGCGAGATTTGACGGAAGCACGGCGATGACGGCGGATGAGTTTGCGTATCTGCTGAACTGAGGTTTGGCAGCTCCAGTCGTGCAAGGAGCCTACGGCAAACGGCTACAGAAGACAATCACTACAGAGGAGAAACGATATGTCGCTCACAAACCGTTTCTTCGCGGCAATGACCTGTGTTGTTCAGGAGAAAAACATACCTACAACTCGTCACTTGTCTGAAGGAGGTCGTTGATGCGAACTAGAATATGGGCCTCACTCCTATTGATGGCGTTAGCGGCACTTATGATCGCCGCAATGCCGAAATCACTGAATGCTGCACCCAACAACTTCAACAGCTTTGGACAGGTCAATCTCGTCTCTGACTTACCTGGTGTCGCCAGGTTCATGGATACAGACCTAGTAAATCCGTGGGGAATAGCTTTTTCTTCCGGCAGCCCTATTTGGGTTTCGGACAATGGGACAGGCCTAGCCACGCTCTATGACGGGGCAGGTATGAAACAGGGATTGGTGGTAATGATTCCTGCGCCGGGTGGAGGGCAAGGTGCGCCAACCGGACAGGTCTTCAATGGCGGTTCAGGCTTCAATAGCGACCGCTTCCTTTTTGCCACGGAGGACGGAACCATAGCAGGATGGAGGGGCGCTTTGGGTACGACTGCCGAATTGGGGGCCGACAACTCGGGAGCGGGTTCTGTCTATAAGGGACTGGCGCTTGCAACCAACGGTGCCAATAGCTTTCTGTACGCCACCGATTTCCACAATGGGAGTGTTGACGTTTACAACTCGACATTCACCAAAGTCACTCTCACTGGTTCCTTCACTGATCCCACTCTACCCGCTGGCTTCGCTCCCTTTGGCATTCAAGCTTTCGCCGGCAAGTTGTATGTGACCTATGCAATGCAGGATGCCGCCAAGCACGACGACGTCGCTTGTCCGGGATGCGGGTTTGTCGACGTCTTCAACACCGATGGCACTTTCGTTCAGCGCCTGATTTCGATGGGTGCTCTGAACTCGCCCTGGGGCCTAGCCTGGGCACCGGGCAACTTCGGCAAGTTTAGCAATGACTTGTTAGTGGGGAACTTCGGCGACGGCACCATCAACGCTTTCGACCCCATCACGGGAGTCCAACTTGGGACGTTGGACGGCACCAACGGCATGCCCCTTGTCAATCAGGGTCTCTGGGGCCTTGCCTTTGGGAATGGTGCCCACGGCACAAATACCAGCACACTGTATTTCACGGCGGGAATTCCCGGGCCTGACCAGATTGAGGACCATGGTGTGTTCGGCGCCATCGCAACTCCTGAGCCGAGTTCGCTGACATTGCTCAGCGGTGGCTTGGTGAGTTTGCTGGGTTATGGCTGGCGTCGCGCTCGGCGTTCCTCCCGAGCAGTTTCACAAAAGGCCCCGCCAGACGGTAAAAGGCCGGGGCCTCCTTGCCAGAAAAGTGATAGGTATTTTTCATCAAACGCCTATCCACCTTTACGTTTTGCCCCTTCGATCAGGGGTTGTTTCGCCGACAGCAACGTTATGGGATTGTTGTGTGAGTCTACATCTCCGACACCTATCTAGCAGGGTATATGAAACAACATTCAGATGTTCCTGAAACCAGTCTGGAATCTGTCATGGCTGCGTCCAGCTTGATTGAAAAAATGGGACGTGAACGGCTCAAGCCGCGAAAAGATGAACCCAGTGGGGCGGGTGATGTACTCGTTTTCGACGCTGCTGTGCACGCCGTGCTCACGGTCGCAGGAAGTGGGGCTGTGCCTGGGGGCGCAAGCGGGTGAGGCGCGCATTCGCGAGGTGGTGACTTCAGCAGGATTCAGTCGCTTCCGGCGCGCAGCCGAGACGCCGTTCAACATCGTGGAGGCTCGGCCGTAGCCAATTAATTTTCAAAGGCGTGGCCGTGAGCAACTTCCTTAAGCACACGGCCGCGTTCACGAACGATTGTATTTTCAGGGAAGGAGTACATGTCATGCCACAGTCGATTGAGCAACTCAAAGGCGCGGTCCGGGGCGAAGTCATTGACCCAACCCACGCGAACTACCATTCCGCGCGCAAAGTGTACAACGGGATGATTGACAAACGTCCGCGTTTTATCGTGAAGTGCGTGGACGTCGCTGACGTGAAGGCGGCGGTCAAATTCGGCATCGAGAATGACATGCTTACCGCCATCCGCGGTGGGGGGCACAACGGTGCTGGCCTGGGCACGTGCGACGACGGTCTAGTAATTGACCTTTCTCGTATGAGGGGCATCCGTGTTGATCCGGCCCAGAAGACGGTGCGAGTTGAAGCCGGTTGCGTCTGGGGCGATGTGGACCATGCGACCCATGCCTTTGGAATGGCGACCCCGTGCGGATTTATCGCCACGACCGGAGTTGCCGGGCTGACCCTCGGCGGAGGCATCGGGTATCTGACGCGGCGCTATGGCCTAACCATCGATAACCTGCTCAGCGTCGACATGGTTCTGGCCGACGGCCGGTTTGTGACGGCAAGTACCGCAGAAAATTCCGATCTGTTCTGGGCCGTGCGCGGCGGTGGAGGAAACTTCGGCGTGGTCATCTCGTTCGAGTTCAAACTTCATCCAGTGGACATCGTGCAGTCCGGTCCGACCTTCTGGGATCCGAGTGAAGCAGCAACTGTCCTGCGAGCATATCGGGAATTCATCAAAGTCGCTCCGGAACATGTAAGCGGATTTTTCGCTTTCCTGGTCATCCCGCCGGCACCGATGTTCCCGGAGCACCTGCACATGAAGAAGGTTTGCGGCATTGTCTGGTGTTGCACAAGCACGCCGGAGGAAGCGGAAAAAGCGCTGGAGCCGATGCGGAGTGTCGGAAAACCGCTCTTGCATCATGTGGGTTCGGCGCCTTTCCCGGCGGTGCAAAGCATGTTCGATCCGCTATTTGTTCCGGGACTGCAATGGTACTGGCGCGCAGACAACTTCACTGACCTCAGTGAAGAAGCCATCGCGCGTCACGTGGAACATGGGTCGAAGATTCCTACCATGCTCTCCACCATGCATCTATATCCCGTCAACGGTGCAGCGCAGCGTGTGGGCAAGAACGACACGGCATACAGCTTCCGCGATGCGCTTTTTGCCGAAGTCATCGTCGGGGTGGATCCCGATCCGGCCAACGCCGAGAAAATCAGTAGCTGGTGCAGGAATTACTGGGACGCACTGCATCCCTTCTCGGCCGGTGGCGCATACGTGAACTTCATGATGGACGAGGGGCAGGAACGGGTACAGGCCACCTATCGTGACAACTACCAGCGACTGGTGGAGATTAAAAGCAAGTACGATCCGAATAATTTCTTCCGAGTGAACCAGAACATCCGTCCAACTGAGAACGTTATGGTGAGTGCAGGGGTGTCATAACCACCGTCCTAAACATTGGGTCCAGCTAAAACCACGAGCACGAAAGGCGGACGCACAGACAACAATTGCTTCTACCCTGGGAAAGCCGATGGGACGCAAACTGAACGTGCGTCGGATCGCCGACCACTTGTCGAAACCAATCCATCGTTGGCAGCGTCTAGTTCTCGCACCCTAGCCATTGCACCGGCTTCCCATGAAAGCCGGATCGGGCAAGCAGTCGGTCCTCGCTGCCCGGCCAAAGTTGCAAGCGAACTTCAGCGATGTTGTCGCCTGGCTCGAACCGAAGCCAGGCAAGTGGATTGTTAACAGTTGCGGTATGCCCTGCCGCGGCCATTACGCGCTTGAAGCGCGCGTGGTCGGCAGCCGACAAGTACTGCCACACAATCGAGTGATAGACCACTGTCGCCACGCCAGAAACGCCATCGGCCAGGACAGCCTCGATCCAGTCGGCTGCGTTGGCTTGCTCTACGTGTGCGGGTACAAGGCCCGCAACATTGATGGCCGCCGAAAGCAGGTGCAGGCGCTCCACCTGATCGGGCCACACATACGACCGTAGCGTTAGCCGGCCTTCTTCGGTACCCGGGTCAATCGGTGAAGCATCGCAGCCGCGGCGCTCTACAACCGTCGTAGCCACGTCGAAACATGGATGTAGATCGCCAAACGCGCCGGAAATTTGTACCGGTGAACAAGGGTCGCCCCAGCCTTCCTGCCCCACTTCGTAGCGGTATTGGTCCCAGCGAAGGATCAGACCGCCTGCAGCTCCGACCTCCAGGAGGCGCAGCGGAAGACCGGTGTGCCGCGCGACCGCAAGAAATCCGCCCAGCAAAGCCGCGCAGCGGCCGACTTCATT
>DATFQQ010000291.1:0-13046 GCA_035264195.1 Candidatus Sulfotelmatobacter sp.
TTGATTGGGCCTCCGGCAGTGACGCCAAATACGTTGTACAGAAGTTTGGGCGCCGTATTCGATTGACCGCTGCTTAACTGCGAATTTTTCAGGAACGGATCGTTGGCACTGAAGATGGTGTTGCGGTTGTATTCGTACGCGGAACCGTGAAAACTGTTCGTACCGCTCTTGGTAGCCAGCGCAACTTGAGCTCCGCTGGAGTAGCCGGAATCGGCAGTGGAGTTGGCGGTAGTGACGCGGAATTCCTGCACCGAGTCCGGGGGCACATTCAACACGCTGCTAAATGCATATCCGAAGTTCTGGTCGTTGACCTCAACTCCGTCAAGCGTGACGTTCGACTGGTCACTGCGCATGCCGTTCACGGCGCCGCTGCGCGTGTCCGTCGCCCTGTTGTCCTCCGCGATGCCCCCTATGTACGCCACTCCCGGTTGCAGGCTAAGCAACTGAACCACGTTGCGGGCGGCAATCGGCAATTCCGCGATCTGATCTCCAGCCACAACGTTCCCGAGCGAGGCATCCGTGCGATTGATGAGTGGTGCTTCGCCCTCGACGTTGACCGACGTAGTCTCACCTGCAACCTGCAACCTGAGAGGCACTGTGGACGGCAATTTGACCTGTATCGTGACGTTCGACACCACAATCTTTGCAAACCCGGTCGCCGTTGCTTCCAGTCGATACTCTCCAGGCGGCAAATCCAGGAACTGGTACAGGCCCGAGGCATTGCTGGTCGCCTTGCGCTGAAAGCCGGTCGCGGTGTCAGTCAGCGTGATGTTCGCGTTGGCCACACTCGCCCCTGAAGGATCCTGCACGCTTCCATTCAACTGGCTCGACGACTGCGCCATCACCGTCGACGCAAGAAATGCCATCACTGCGAATATCCAAATCGCGTGTTGTGCACTCCGCGCACACCGAAAACTGAACTGGTGCCGCCATTCGTTTTTTCTGCTGCTCACTCGCTGATGGATTCGCGTCATGACACTCCCTCTAGGCTGAGGTGACGTCAGGCATTGATGCATGAGGACAAGCACACGTGTGCCCGCCTCCTGGTAATCGCCTGAGTCTCTCTCCGATTTCCGGGTTCTTGTTGGGTCAACCGCAACGACCCACCCCCAGAGTTGGCGCGCATTATAGAGGAGGGTGTCAACCACCATCCAGAAGAATGTGTTCACTAGCGGGTTTCTGGTTGGATTCTCGCCGAACGAAAACACCGCGCGAGTGTTCAGTTTGTTAGCGACGATGCAGCGCGCTTGCGGGCAAACCACAGATAGACCGGAATACCCAGCAGAATCACCACGACTCCCGCGACGGAATTGGCGAGATTGCTCATGAACGTGAAATACAACAGCACCGCCGCCGTCGCGATGAATAATGCCGGCACAAATGGGTATCCGGCGGTCTTGTACGGGCGGACCGCATCCGGTTCCCGCTTGCGGAAAACAAAGATTGTGCTCGCCGCCACCACATAAAAAAGCCATTCCGCAAAAATTGCGAGCGAGAACAGTTCCCGGAATGCGCCGCCCACGATGATGAGCACAATCGCCACGGCGGCCTGAATCACCAGTGCCAACGCTGGCGTATGAAATTTCGGATGCACTTCCCCTAGCGCCTTAAATAAATATCCGTCGCGCGCCACCGCAAACGGCACGCGTCCACCGCTCATCACGGTGCCATTCAATGTAGCCAGCATTGACACAATCATCCCGATCGATACCAGGCTGATTCCGATTCGTCCAAGTGCCGCCTCACTCGCGGCTGCCGCAGGAACTGCCGCGTGTGCAATCGCGGTCGCCGGCAACGCCCGCTGGATCCCGGCGTTCATCCCCATATAAAGGACAGCCACTAGCCCCACACCAGCAATCAGCGCAATGGGAATCGTCTTCTCCGGCTGCTGAATCTCTTCGCTCACCATGTTCAAATCGTTCCAGCCGTCGTAGGCCCACAAAGCCGCAACTAGGGCCGCCATAAATCCGGCCATGCCACGCTTCGCGCCAACAAAGCTGGTGCCAAAGTTGCTCCACGTCCCTGACGATGCCGCGAACGCCACAACGGCAATTCCGACAATCATCACAACCTTGAGAACCGTAAACGCGAATTGGAAGTTCCCGGCTTTCCGAACTCCAACATAGTTCAGCGCAGTAATAAGAACTGCGGCCGCGATCGCCACCAAATGTCCGTAGTTAATGACGAGCGCCCGGCTCGACGTGAAATGAACTGCAAGCAGCGTCCGCGGAAGGAAACTGAAGGCCGAGAACGTTCCGAGAACTCGCACCAACCCTGCAGTCACCGTCGCAATCGAGGCGGGCTTCGCAATCAGAAACCACGTCCATCCGTACAGAAATCCTGGCAACGGACCATACGCATCCCGCACATACACATACTCCCCACCCGCAAACGGGCGCACCGCTCCCAACTCGGCATACGTCAACGCACCGAAGAACGAAAGCAATCCGCCAACGATCCAAGCAAGGTATACCAATCCCGCAGAACCGACAGCCTGCATCATTTCCGCAGGCACAAGAAAAATTCCGCTGCCAATGATTGTCCCGGCCACAATCGACGTGGCATGCCAAACGTTCAGCCCTCGAATTAATTCGGGCGCACGTCGAATTCCGACGGGCGATTGCTCCTTAGTGGTTTCTATTGACATTGTTGATGTCCGCAGGCGAGCAAGATGTGTGACCCGGTTAGACCCGTAAGAACCCAGATTCGCATCGCCGGATTATAGCCGCAGGACTCAATCCAGATGCTACGCTGACAGAGTGAAGTTCTCGATTTCCCCTTACCGAGTTGCTCTTTTCTTATTTTCCTGCTGGTGCATTGCCTCGATTCCTGCTTCAGCCGCACCTTGGGTGGTCCAGGCGAAACCTCCGAGATTGCTCAACGGTGCTCCGGTGCTCTTCCAAGTGAAGCCATCAACCAAACTCGGATCCCTCACCGGAACCTGGCTCGGACACCAAGTCACTTTTAACTACGACGAGGCCTCCAAGACGTGGTTCGCGCTCGCCGGTGTAAGCTTTGAAACCAATCCCGGCAAATATACTCTTGAACTCAAAGGCGAGACCGCGAAGTCAAAGGCTGAGCAAACTTTCCAGCACGCATTTATAGTCGGCCGCGCGCAGTATCCCAAAATCAAAGTTCAACTCGCAGTCGAAAAGAAATTCACTGAGCCCAATCCTGAGCAGCAGGCTCAGATCGCCGAAGGTGTAAAGATTAAAGAGGACTACCTCAGTCGCGTCACGCCCGAACTCAAATGGCAAGGCGACTTCGCTGCTCCCGTAGATGCATCGACCTCCGATGTCTTCGGCTCCCAACGAATCTTCAACGGTGTTGCCCAGCGCCCTCACTTCGGCCTCGACTTCCGCGTCCACACCCGAACCCCAGTCGCCGCCATGAACGATGGCACGGTCCTCCTCGCACGCTTCCTCTATTTTGAAGGGAATTGTGTCGTGATCGACCACGGCCTGGGATTACTCACCCTCTATTTTCATCTGTCGGAGTTCAAAGTAAAGGAAGGCGACCTTGTGAAACGCGGTCAGATAATCGGCCTCAGCGGAGGCACCGGCCGCGCCACCGGCCCTCATCTCCACGTCGCCGTCCGCTGGCAAGGAACCTATTTAGATCCAGCCCGCCTGTTGCAGCTACAACTTCCGTAAACCAACGAGCAGCCGAAAAAGTCTTGTCATCGTGAGGAGCGCCCAGCGCTCCGAAGGACCGTAGGACTCTCGTGTAACGAGAACAAAAGGTTCGATGACGCGGTCCCCGCTCGATTTATGAATTGCTGGATACCACTGCGTTTTGTCATCCTGATGGTGCCGTTTTTTGGCGCCGGAGGACCCATGCAACTCTGCCTGCAGTGCTCATGCGGCCGGGGACTGCGTAGGTCCCTGCCAAAAGCGCACGCCATCAGGACGACCTGCGGTGAATTACATCAAAACTAAAATGGTCTACGCCGCGCCTCCCGACATCTTTCCTCGCCCCCGCACCGCCTGGTTCAACTCCTCTTTAATCCCCAGATTTCGAATCAGCCGATGCAAATAATTGGCATGCAGCCCCAGAATTCCCGCAGCATCGACATAATTTCCGCCGGCTTGTTCCACCGCATCCATAATCAGATGTTTCTTCAGTTGCTTCACGCTCGCGTGATACTTCCCTTCCTGCCCCTGACCCGGAGTGTCCTGTTCGAGCAACGACTCCGGCAAGTCCTCGAGCAAAACCGTGTCCGAAGATCCCATCACCAGCGCGCGCTCGATCGCATTTTCCAATTCGCGTACATTGCCAGGCCATTCATAACTCACCAGCGCCGCCATCGCCTCGCGTGAAATCGGCTTCGCCTTCACCTTACATCGCTTGGCATGCTTCTGCACGAAATGCCGTGTCAGCATCGGAATATCTTCTCGCCGCTCGCGCAACGGAGGCATGGTCAACCTCACCACCGCCAGCCGGTAATAAAGATCCTGGCGGAACTCGTTCTTCTTCACTGCTTCGTCCAGATCTCGATTTGTTGCCGCGATCAACCGAATATCAATCTTGATCGGATGTATCCCGCCGACCCGCTCAACCTCACGCTCTTGCAGCACTCGCAGCAACTTCACCTGTAGTGCAGGTGCGAGTTCGCCAATCTCATCCAGAAACACCACGCCACCATCGGCAACTTCGAGCTTGCCTTTTTTCTGCGATGAAGCCCCGGTAAACGCTCCGCGCTCGTACCCAAACAACTCGCTTTCCAGCAGAGTCTCAGGGATGGCCGCGCAATTGATCGCCACAAAGGGCTTGTTCCCTCTCGGACTATTCCGATGCACCGCTTTCGCCGCCAGCTCTTTGCCAGTGCCACTTTCACCCTCGATCAGTACCGTCGATTCCGTCGGAGCCACCCGTGCCAAGAACTGGAAAATCTCCTTCATCTTCGGGCCTTCGCCCACCAGGCTCTGATCCTGCCGGACTTCCATCGTAAGGCGCTGGTTTTCCTGCTCCAGCCATTGTTGCCTCCGCGCGTTATCGAGAGCTACCGCCGAAATTCCAGCAACCGCAGCCATAAACTGCAAGTGATCTTCCTGAAACCGATTCGCCGTACTCGTGTTATCGAGATAGATACAGCCAATCATCCGCTGAAAAACGGTCAGGGGCACGCACAACAGCGACCGAACCTCGCCGGCCACCAGGCTCTCGACATCCCGTAACGCTCCCGCCGACACATCGACGCCCAGAACCGCAACGTTCTCCTTCATTACCTGTCGCGCGATGGTTCGGCTTACGCGAATCAGCTGCGGCTGTCCAGCCTGCCGCGTTCTGGCATACAAGCAGTTGAAATCCTGTCCCGGCCCCTCGGATAGCAGAATGGCCCCACGCCCGGCTGGTACCACTTCAAAGATCAGATCGAGCAGCTGTGCCTGCAGGTCTTCCAGATCGCGAATGGCATGCACCACCCGGCTGATCTTCAGCAGCGCACTCAGATTTCGAGCGATTTGTGAGGTCGGAGGTAATTCGCGCAGAAGCCGATCCGGCTGCAGATAGACCACTTCCCGCGGATGAATGATTTTGGTTTCCGCTGTCGGCCGACTCTCATCGAACTCGACTCGGCTACGAGGATTTGCCCTTTCGTCTTCTTCCAGCAAGAACAGGAAAACGGAATCGCCAGTGGCGATCTCATCGCCGTGGCGTAGCCACTGCTCCTTCACTCCAACGCCGTTTACCAAAGTCCCGTTCCGGCTCTCCAGATCCTTGATCTGGAAACGACTGTCCTCACGCCTCAGGACGCAGTGCTTCCGCGAAACCGACTGATCAGCTACGGCTACCGCACTCGCCGGATCGCGTCCAATCGTCGCTTCCCCCTCTGGCAATGGAATAATGGAATCTTTGGCGGGTCCGGAAATCACCAGTAATCTAGGCCGCAATCAGGGTCTCCCAAATTTCGTGCATAACTTCTTACCACAGGGCAGCTTGAATTGCATACGGCGCCCAACAGATTTCCAATATCCGAACGGTTAGTCGGGCTATCCGAAGAGATAGTGATTCGCTGGCTCGATCGCTCGGCACGCCGATCTATCTCCGGCAGTCATAAAAGTCGTAAGCCCTGTAGATACATAAACTTAAATATGCTATTAAGGGAACCGGTCAATGAAATCCCGATCTGGAGCGGCGATTGCATATATGAAAAGTGCGGATGCTCGGCAAAGCGATGGGGGAAGCGCTTTCGATCAGTTCTAGCCGAGATCGCCGGTCGGGAGTTCGGGGGACCCCCTCATCGGACTCCTGACCTTTTTCTTTTGTACGCCTGCTACAAATCAACTCTAATGGGCCGGCAGCGAGTTGGCCCCTACCGGGGAACTCAACATACACGGTTATGCCGATGTGGGTAATCCCGTGGAAGCGCGGCGCTTTCAGCGCCGCACAAAGGTCCGAAACAAGACTAGATCGATTTAGGTTATTTCACTTCTCTTTGTCATCCTGATGGCGCCGTTTTTTGGCGCCGGAGGACCTCTGCAACTCTGCCTGCAGTGCCAAGCGGCGGGGGAATGGCCGGCCGCAAAAAGCGCAGGCCATCACGGTGGATTACATCATAAGCTGAGATGGCCTAATGCTTTAGCCCCCGTGCTACCCTGCCGCAACCTCGTTCGTGACGACCGATTCCGAATCCGCCGGCGCGACCGCAACCCCATCCCGATAACTCACCGTCCGTCCAGAAATCGCGGGAACTCGTTCACCCGGAACCAAAATCCCCGCCAGATTCAACGGATCCGCCGCCGACAATGTCATCGCCTCGCCGCTCAGCGGCAAACTCCGCATCGCCCGCACTGACTCGACGGCAATCGGCAACGCAAACTGCTCTCCGAGGAATCCATCCACAAACCGCCCTCCGCGGATCTCGCCTCGATCCTCCAACCTCCGGAAGGCCACCAAGAGTTCGCGCCACGTAGGCAAATTCGACTCCCTCGCCAACAGATCACGAATCACAATCCCATACCGCCGCAACAGCATCCAGCACGCCGCCTCCACGGCTCGCGGACGCTCCACCGCCGCATCAGCATGCAGCAACGCCCATCGACCAGCGCTGTGCCGCGGACGGGTTGTTCTCCCACTTCCCTGCCCAGCCCGTCTCTTTGGATCAATCAGCGACCGCAAGTTGTCGAAACCATCGGCCGTCACCACTCCAGCCGCCACCAACTCCCACAAGGCAGTCTCAATCTCCGCCTTCAGCTTGCCCGTGCCGCGCACAATATCGGCAAAAAACGAAGCCCCTCGCTGCTTCAGGAATTCCAACACGACCTGTCCGCCATTGCTCAACCCAGAACCCCGGGGATGCCCCTCTTCTCCCTGATGTTGGGAGAAGTGGGGGTTTTGACTTAGCCCCATCCAGTCCGCTTCCTCACGTACGAAGAAAGTAATCGGAGCGACGCTGGTCGGAATCACCCTCCGTTGTCGAGGTGCGCCGGTCCCATCGGCTGAAGCCGCACCACCCGAATCCAAAGTAGCCGGATGCGGCGACAATCTTCCCCATCCCACGGCCCCTGTGAGACACAACTGATCCAGCCATTTCGGATCATAATCCGTCACCCGCCTCGCCAGAACCGTCCGCTCCCACGCATTCGCCGGAATCTCGAATCCCTGCAACTGCTGCAAGACTTCAAGTGTCCCCCGCTCACCCCTCGCCTGCGACCCCGGAGCCACATGCTGCCATCGCAGCAACCACCGCATAAACTGCGCCGCCGTCACTGGCTCAATCTGCTTGCGCAGCATCCCCACAGTCAGCCGATGAATCCGCGCCAGCAGCCTCCGCTCGCACCATTCGATTTCCTCGTGTGGGACGGACACTCCTGTCCGTCTGCCCGCATTCGTGAACTGTCCCCGCAGAACACTCCCCGCAGCCTCCATGCGAAGCAACGCCTTCTCGATATCGGATCCGGGAAGCCCCAGCGTCGACCCAAGCTGCGAAGCCGTAGTCGGCCCAATAGCCGACATCCATCCCTGCACAAGAGTCAGCAAAACGTCATCCCGCGAAACATCACCCTTCTCAACGTCAGCCAACTCCCGCTCATATCGCGCGCCAGCAAACAGCGCCGCAAAACTCCGCCTGCGTTCCGCCGCCACCCAATATCGATGTCCATTGACGAAAGCAATCCCAGCCCGCCCCTGAATCGCAAGCTGATCGAAGTAACGTTCCCACTCCACAGAACTAGGTGATAGCTCGTTTTCGCCAGCGGAACCTTGATGGCCAAATGCTAAGTGCCAAGCGCCAACTGCTGCTTTTTCCGGCAGCGCCACCAATGTGTACAGCACATCATGCAACTCATCCGCATCGCGCACATCCGGCCACGCCTCACTCCTCACCTGGTCAATCGCTCCAGGATCGAGCCCTCCTACTTCCTCAAGCACCGACTCCGGCAGCACCCGCCGCATGTTGACTGCACGCGCCCGCCGCTCCTCCAGCGGCGCATCATCGAGATACGCATACGGGTTCGCATTCAAAATCTCATGCGAAAATTGCGAAGGCACCGGAGTATCCACCGCCAGAACGCGAATCTCACCCGACGCCATCCCGCGCAACACGGACTTCAACCCTTCAACATCCATCGCCTCAGTGAGCACATCCTTCATCACTTCGCCCACCAGCGGATGATCAGGAATCTTCCGTTCTCCCTCGATATTCTCGAAGCACGCGGCCGCATCCGGAAACACCGACGCCAGCAAATCGTCCGACCGCATCCGCTGAATCTGCGCCGGGACCTTCTTGCCGTTCTGAAACCGCAGGAGCGCCAGTGCACGATTTGCATCCCACCGCCAGCGCGTACCAAAGATCGGAGAATCGAGCGCCGCCTGTTCCAGAATCGGCTGCACTGTGTCCGCATTCAGAAAATGAAAAACATCGCCCAGCGGAAAGCTGTGCTGCTCGGCCAAGGCGATGTTCAGCCCGTTGTCGGTAGCGGCCGCCTGCAATTCAAAGTTGAATCCAACGCAGAATCTTTTTCGCAGCGACAATCCCCATGCCTTGTTAATCCGCCCGCCAAACGGCGCATGGATCACCAACTGCATCCCTCCACCTTCATCAAAAAATCGCTCGGCGATCACGGTGGTCTGCGTTGGCACGGCACCCAGCACCACGCGCCCTTGCAAGATGTACTCAATCGCCTGCTCCGCTCCAGAATCATCTAGCCCGCACTGTTCCTTCATCCACGAAACCGCGGCCGCTACCTCCGGCTGCGTCGCCGAAAATCCGATCGGCGAAGTCCGCGCCAGCATCTCGCTGATCTTCTCCCGCAACTCCCCGACATGCGCCGATAACTCCTGTGTCCGGGCCGGAGCCTCCCCACGCCAGAACGGCACACTCGGAGGCGCCCCATGCGCATCATGCACCAGCATCCGCCCGTTATTAGTCTCGATGCGATGAATGATCCACGACGAATTCCCCAATAGCATGATGTCGCCGCGATTGCTCTCTACCGCAAAATCTTCATCGACGGTCCCGACCATTGCGCCGTCCGGCTCCGCGACGACGGTATAGAGAGAATTGTCGGGAATCGCTCCACCGCTTGTAATTGCCGCCAGCCTCGCCCCACGCCGCGCTCGCAGTTTTCCATTCACTCGGTCCCGATGAATGTATGCCCCATATCGTCCGCGCTTCGCAGCAATCCCCTCCGACAACATTTCGAGAATCGAATCAAACCTCTCGCGCGTGAGACTTCGATACGAATAAGCCCTCTTCACCAGTGCAAACAGCTCGTCCTCATCCCACCCGCCGGTTTCATGTGGATCATGTTGCTCGTGTGGCGCGGGCACTCCTGCCCGCGACTCGCCAAGAGCAACGTCGTTTGGATTGGCACGACGCTGACTCAAGGGTCCCTCTGCAGCACAAGCCGCCACAATCTGCTGCGCCAGCACATCTAGCGGAGCCTCTGGAATCATCAGCCGGTCCAGATCCCCAAGCTTGATCGCCCGCACCAGCGCGGCGCACTCGATCAAATCATCGCGAGTCGTCGCAAAGAATCTCCCCTTCGGAATCGCTCCTCGCCAGTGCCCCGACCGCCCAACCCGTTGCAGCGCCACCGCAATCGCGCGTGGAGAATTGATCTGCACCACCAGATCCACAAACCCAATATCAATTCCCAGCTCGAGCGAAGCCGTCGCCACCAACACCCGCACCTGGCCTTCTTTCAATTTCCGCTCCGCAGCCAGACGCAATTTGCGCGACAAGCTCCCATGATGCGCCGCCACATTCTCGTCGCCCATACGCTCGCCCAGTTGATGCGCGATCCGTTCAACCATTCGCCGCGTGTTCACAAATACCAGTGTCGACCGATGCTGCCCTACCAACTCCACCAGCCGGTCATAAATCGTGTCCCACATTTCGTTGGAAGCTACAGGCCCCAACGGCATCGGAGGAACTTCAATTCCGAGATCCAGTTTCCTCTTGTGCCCGACATTGACGATGACCGGATCCGGGCGCCCGCTCCCGGTTAGAAAATGCGCCACTTCCTCAATTGGTTTCTGCGTCGCCGACAACCCAATCCTCACCGGACTTTTCTTCCGCGTTGTCATTCCGAGGAGCGATAGCGACGAGGAATCTGCTGTAAGCGCCTCCAGCCTCTCCAACGACAGCGTCAAATGCGCCCCGCGCTTGTCATCAGCCACAGCATGGATCTCATCGACAATCACCGTCTCCACGGTGCGCAATATCTGCCGGCTCTTGTCCGAAGTCAGCAGAATGTAGAGCGATTCCGGCGTAGTCACCAAAATATGCGGAGGCCTCTTCAGCATCGCCCGCCGCTCCGGCATCAGCGTGTCGCCGGTCCGCACCGCAGTGCGAATCTCAGGCATCAGCAGCCCGCGCTCACCGGCGAGTGCGAGAATCTCTCCGAGAGGTATCTCCAAATTTTTCTGGATGTCATTCCCCAAAGCCTTCAACGGGGACACATAAAGTACTTCCGTCCGATCACTCAGCTCCCCAGCCAGCGCCTTGCGCACCAACCGGTCAATGCACGCGAGGAAAGCGGCGAGCGTCTTACCGGACCCAGTTGGAGCCGAAATCAGCGTCGTTCGCCCAGCCAGAATGTGGGGCCATCCCTGCTCCTGCGGCTCAGTCGGCGTGCCAAACCGCGAGACGAACCACTCCGCCACAAGAGGATGTGCCCAGGCCAGGGACGCAGGAAGGGACTGCATCCGCCCATTCTATTCCGAAACCAAACTTTCGCCAACTGTTCGCCGTCAGCCCGTACTGCCTCACTTTTGACTTTTTCAGAGCGGCGTCATCCTGAGCGCAGCCGATTTTCAGGCGGAGCGAAGCATCTCGCGCGGATCATTTCCGCACGAGTTCACGCGCAATCCACGATCCCACAGGGATGCTCGCGACCCAGCCTGCCATCGTTGACAGTTTGCGGCGCAATTCAATCATGCGACGCTGATTGGCACTTGCCCGACGCGAATCTGATTCCGCTTAGGTCACTCAGCACTCACTCCGGAGTGTGGAGCGCGGACTGGGCGTGGGGATTACCTCTGATCGTTCTGACCGTCGTCATCCATGTATTGTGCTTGGGACTCATGAACCAGACGGCGATCAAGATTCTCCACAGACTTGTGCGCCGGCCTCATGCCACCAGCGTCTTCGTCATGGTTGTGGGTAGCGCCACCTTGCTCGCGACCTGCCTCCACGGATTCGAGGCCATACTCTGGGCGGTCGCCTATCGACATCTCAATGCCCTGCCAGACAACGATTCAGCGGTGCTCTATTCCTTGAGCGCGATCACGAGCTATGGGCACGCCAATCTCACTCTCGAACCCCGCTGGCAACTCATGGGAGCTCTGGAAGCCTTGAACGGATGGTTGCTCTTCGGCCTGACCACCGCGTTTCTGTTCGCCCTCATCAACAAGATGTGGTCAATGAACGACAACCTAGCACCGGCACGTCCTCATCCCAAGCCTCCAATCGCTTTCCCCCGTGCTGGAGCCGTTTCCTTATCGCCCCGCTCCACTTTGCCCACTTCCGATCGATGACCTCAGCGCCTTCGTGACCTCTCCTGCAATGTCGTCCTGCACCATCAGCAGATCGTCAAATGGTCGATCATAGGTTTCAGTCCACATGATGTAGTCATTGTCCGCGCGGACCAACCGCGCCGCCACGCGCACCATCTTCCCCGATTTGCGCACGCTTCCATCCAATACATAGGTCACTCCCAGCGCCTTGGCAATATCCGCAACCGAAACCTGTTTTCCCTTGAAATAAAACGAAGAAGTAGGAGGTGGTACGCGCAGCCCGGGAACCTTGCTCAGTTTGTCGATCAACTCCTCAGTCATTCCGTCCGCGAACGGCTCTTCAGTCATCTCCTCAGTGAGATCCAGGAATGGAAGCACTGCAATCGAGTTCTGTTGCGCTGCATCCGCAGCCGCCTGCGATTGTTTGAGTCTCGCGGTCCGGCTGTGTACCGTCAGGACGGCAACGACGACGACGCATACTCCCGCTGCCAAAACGGCCCATTGCAACCCGCGCAACCGGGAACCGCCCCTTTGTCGGACGATGGCCTCCGCTCCTGCACTCTCGTTCCACGGCTCAACTTCCGCGACCATCCGATACCCCAACCGCGGCACTGTCGCGATGTAGGTCGGCTCCTTCGGATCATCCCCAAGCAAACGCCGTAGCGACGCGACCGCCTGATACACCGAATCGGGCGACACATTCACTCCCGCCCAAGCCGCACTGAGCAAGTCATCAATGCTCACAACGTCGCCCGCATGCTCTGCCAGGCACACCAGTACCCGCATCGTCCGCATCTCCAACCGGACGGTCTCTCCGTTCCGTGATATCTGCCCCGCCACCGGATTCACGCACCACTCGCCAACCCGAAGCGTGTTAGTGTCTGCTCGATTTATCCGCTCGCCTTGCATAGGTATGGCTCAGTAACGTCTTCGGACGATTCTATCAACGCGAGCACGCAAAGAACTTATTACTAACCCGGTCGTCTACGAGGGTAGTGCGTCAAAAAGATCGACATTGATCAGTGGTCAGTTTCCCCTGTGATCCTCTGTGCCCCCTGTGGTGAAAGCCTTTGACCCTATCGCCG
>DATFQQ010000292.1:0-3036 GCA_035264195.1 Candidatus Sulfotelmatobacter sp.
TCCGGGAGCAACAGGTGGATCAAGTATCCTTTTCATTTTCGATCAAGCCTCTTTCCTCGCACACCGGCGCGGAAATCTACGCCATTGACCTGAGCCAGCCCGTGGACGAGGCAACGCGCACGGCCTTGAACCAAGCCTTCGCGGATCATGCGGTGCTCGCAATTCGCGATCAAAAGCTCAGCGCGCCGCAATTCCTGGAGGCGATGAAACTCTTTGGTGAGATTTTCCCGCAGCACAATTCCCGCTTCCAGGTGCGTGAATGTCCCGCCATTCATTACATCTCCAATCAAGACAAGCTGGAGGATGGGAAGGTTTACATCCCCGGCGAGGGCTATCACACCGATCATTCCAACGATGCCGAACCGCCCAAGGCAACGGCGCTGCATGCTGTGAAGCTGCCGAAAACCGGCGGCGATACTCAGTTCGTCAATATGTACGAGGCCTATGACGCGCTTCCTGATTCGGTCAAAGCGAAAATTGACGGGCTGAAGGCGCGGCACGTCTACCAGAGCAAATACAGCGAGCGAAAGCTTCCCAAGCTTCCTGGCGAGAGAAAGAGAATCGAGAACAGCTCGGTGATCCATCCTCTGGTCCGTACCCATCCCCAAAGCGGCCGCAAGGCGATCTACATCAATCCGATCCGGATTGAGGAAATCATCGGCATGAGCGAATCGGAGGCACTTCCGCTGCTCGATATGCTGCTGGAGCACTCGACCCAGCTCAAGTTCCAGTATCGCCATAAATGGCACGCCGGCGATGTCGTGATTTGGGACAACCGTTGCCTGCTGCACAAGGCCAATGGAGATTACCCGGTTGACGAAGTGCGCTATCTCTATCGCCTCATGCTCAAGGGCAGCCGGCCCGTGTAGCGGGAAGCGCCACTCATGAATCGCCTGACGATAGTGTTGTTCCGCGGTGCCGCTGCGCCGGGTCTTTCATCTGTTTCAAGCGCGACGCGCACGCACCGCTACCGCGTCGATGGCAGCACGGATGAGAATTTGCTTTGGGTCGAAGTGGACGGCCGCCAAGCGACCGAAAGGCCGAGCTCGGACTTGTCGCTTCCGCGTGGAGAAGTCTTCACCTTCGATCTGGCCCGGGATGTCGGCGTCACATTGGCATCCCCGGCGCCCTGGCTTTACCTCGTTCATACCGACATCCCCGCCGACATCGTCGACGACTACAACGCCTGGTACGACCAGGAGCATCTTCCGCGTCTCGTCGGCGTGCCCGGCGTCGAGAGGGCACGCCGATACGTCGCAGATCCGGGTTTGAGCCCGCGCTATCTGACCGCTTACGACCTTTCGATCAAAGACGCCTTCGAGAGTCCAGAAGGTCTCAAGGCACGCAAGACGCCCTGGACCGAGCGAATGCGATCGTTGTTTCAGAACACACGACGCACGATGTGCATCCTGCAACAATGACTTCCTGCAAGAGAAACAGGCCCCGCGCCCAATATTGGGTTGTCTTCCCTGGGGGTTATAGAGTAACGTGCGTCCGTTAATCTTCTTGCACTCGTAATCCAATTGTCCTGGAGTTTTCCATAGGGGGGACGAAGACTGATGATGACTCGCAAAGGACCTGACTCCATCGACCGGATCGTTGGCCGCAACATCCGGATCTATCGTCTCCAAAAGGGACTCACTCAGACCCAGCTTGCTGATGAACTCGGTTTGACGTTCCAGCAGGTCCAAAAATACGAGAAGGGGACTAATCGGGTTGGCAGCGGGAGATTGCTGAAGATCGCAACGTTTTTGAGTGTTCCGGTCACGGCTCTGTTCAAGGGCAGTGACGAGATGGCGGACAGCGACCAGCAGTTGATTTTTGACCAGCTCGCCAGGCCACATGCCAATCGGCTGTTGCAAGCATTCGCGCGAATTGATCATGATGGCCTACAGCGGTCCGTCGTTCAGCTGGTCGAGGAAATTGCCAACAAGCACTAGCCGAGCTGCGGATATCACTCTGGCTCGATGTTGGCTGCGCGGACACGTTGGCTGCGCGGATCGCCTTGGCTACGACGGAAAGCCCATTTGTGGCCCCAAGGCGAGGTCACGGATATCCGCTCGCACGTTAGCATTGGGGGGTAAAGCGCGACCGGAACGGCTCCCATTCCACTCGCCATTCTTGCGTACCGGATGCTTCACGTCGCGCCCTCTTGCTCGTCGATGTTTGAGGGAGCTTGCGACGCGAGATTCAGTCAGGCTGGCCGAGACGGTCTTCGCCTTGGGGGACGTGGCGCCTTCTTGGAAGATCGAGGAGGGCGCACGTACGGCGGCGGTTCGTGCCCATCATATCTTTCGATGATGCGCTCGTACTTTACGCCCTGCTGACGCTCTTCGGGCGACATGGTGAGGCAGCCTGGCGCGGTCAGGATGACACGGGGAGAACGCGCGCCGCATTCCGGGCAGGCGGACCGCAGGTCGCTTTCCGCCATCGGTCGGAACTGTGTGAACGGCCCGCACTTCTTGCACATATATTCGTACGTTGGCATCGACCACCTACATCCGGGCAAACGCATCCTGCGGCGGACCAGTCCGTCGCGATCATGGAAACTTTACCAGTTGACAGCTGGGTTGTGAACGTCATCGGATCATTTTCTGCCACGGCAGCCAATGGCCCGACGCTGCCGATACAGGATGTCCGCTCTACGTCCGCTTTAGGGGCGGAGTGAACTTGTTTTGCAGCAACAGGAGCGGACACGGGCTAACGAACACGCTCTAATGCCTGACTTAGAAGATCAAGCGGTTCATTCGGCGGCGCGGAGTCGTTCAATTTCGGCTTCGGATGAGCTTTCCGAACGTGCGGACGAACGAAAAATGGAGGCGAGCTTGCTTAGATAGATATAGATGATTGGAGTCGTGAACAAAGTCAGGAACTGAGACAGAAGGAGGCCGCAAGCACGAGCGCACCGACGCCACCAAAGGTCAGGCCATTACCAATTGACTGGACGAAGGCGACAAGTTCGCCGAAGCCGAACGGACTCTCGGGGTTGAAAAGGCGAAAGCAAATTGCCAGAGCAATGGCGCCGATCAAAGTGGC
>DATFQQ010000293.1:0-44475 GCA_035264195.1 Candidatus Sulfotelmatobacter sp.
CTGCCACTTCAACCGCCGATGCTGCCACCACTCCGCACGCTGACAACTTCAAGAAGTCTCTTCTGGTCTTTTCGCTCGACACTGGGTTCTCCTGGCAAGAAATGGAACCTGTGAGTATAGTGCGAACGAACATCAAATTCATATGAGGCTGCACATGATCTTCTCCCTACGACTGTTCTCAATTCCCGGAATGATCCTTCTTGTGTCTCTGGGCGCAGCCGCGCAAGCCCCAACTTCACTGTCCACCCGTCCCGGATGGAAGCTGGTCTGGTCCGATGAATTCAACGCAGCCGACGGCACGCCGGTCGATTCCACCAAGTGGGTCTCAGAAACCGGCGGCAACGGATGGGGCAATGACGAACTGGAGTACTACACCACGCGCCCAGAGAACGCAATTCAGAAGGGTGGAAACCTTGTCATCCAGGCCATCGAGGAGAAATACACCGGGCCTGACGGCGTCACACGTAACTACACCTCTGCCCGGCTCAAGACGCTAGGCAAGTTCTCGCGCAAATACGGACGCTTCGAAGCCCGCATCAAGATTCCCCGCGGACAAGGCATCTGGCCCGCTTTTTGGATGCTCGGTGACGACATCAATAAGCGCGGATGGCCCAAGAGCGGCGAGATCGACATCATGGAAAACATCGGTAAGGAGCCCTCTCTCGTCCACGGCACCATCCACGGTCCTGGATACTCCGGCGATAAGGGCATCGGTTCGCCTTTCGGTCTACCCGACGATCAGCGCTTTGCTGACGACTTCCACATTTACGCCGTCGAATGGGACAAGAAAGCCATCCGCTTCTACGTCGACGATCACCTCTACGCCACGCGCACGCCCGCCGAACTTCCGAAAGGGGCGAAGTGGGTCTATGGTCACAACTTCTTCGTGCTGCTGAATGTCGCAGTTGGCGGAGGCTGGCCCGGCAATCCCGACAGTTCGTCGGTGTTTCCGCAAACCATGCTGGTCGATTACGTCCGCGTCTACAAACGCTAATCTTCGTATGGTTGATGTCGAGACAGTGCGGCGGATTGCACTTTCCTTGCCGGAGAGCGAAGACCGTTCTACCGCCACAGCGCTACGCTTCTATATTCGCGACAAGCAGTTCGCATGGACCTACCACGAGCGCGTTCATCCCAAGCGGCCGCGGCGGCCCAGGCTCGACGTCCTTGCGGTTCGCTGCGCAGCAGAAGACAAGGAAAGCTTGTTGGCCTCCGACCCTGGAAAATTCTTCACCGACGATCACTATCGAGGCTTTCCTGCCGTCCTGGTCTATCTTGACTGCATTGATGAACGAGAAATTCGGTCGCTACTTACTGCAGCTTGGCGATGCCAAGCCCCTCCCGCGTTGCGACGGCCGCACGAGAGACCATTCAAACGAACTTGATCTGCTCCCGCCTATGGAGTTCGACGTGTAACTGTGGATTTTCGTCGAAGAACAACCTTACCCTATGCCGCATATGGTTCCGCGAAACGAAACGAGCCTAGCAACTAAATCCAGCCGCTTTCACTTTGGCGTGCAGCAGGCCGCTGGCTAACGATAGCGCATCTCTCCTTCTACGACTTAGAACCAATGTTGTTGATTCATCTTCGACTACATCACTGGGGCCGCTGTCCCATCGGACCACTTGCCCACCGGAACAACAAACACGTCGATGGGCTGCGCTCCTTTGAATTGTGGATTTAGCATGACCGGTGATTTCGGTAGATCCGTGCCCCAAACGGCGCCGTCGAGATCAGGCGTATAGAACATCAGGTGGGCCAGGTTGTGATCCCCATTGTCGGTAAGGTAGGCCTCCCTCGACGCGACAGTTCTCCGCGACCTCAGCAGTAAAAGAATCTTGGAAGAAAAATCGAATACCAGCCGAAGCCGCAAAGGCCCAGCCGGTCGCCTATGAAACGACGATTATCGTCCGCGATTCTTGCCTATGCCTTCATGTGCAGCGTGCGGCGCGAGCGCTTGCGCGGCGATTCGACGGAGGGCTGCGCCCGTTCGGTCTGACGAACGGACAATTCTCTCTCATGATGTCGTTGAACCGTCCTGAGCCGCCTGCTATGGGATCGGTGGCATCACTACTCGCGATGGATCGAACGACTCTAACCGCCGCCCTGAAACCGCTGGCGCGCCGTGGTCTGATCAGGATCACAAAAGACCGGGACGACCACCGCGCTCGTTTGCTGGAGCTGACTCCCCAGGGAAAGAAGTTGCTCGCGCGAGCCGTCCCAGTGTGGAAAAGTACTCATGCCGCAATTGAGGCTCACCTGGGTGAGGGCGAGCCCGAGCGTCTGCGGAAGAACTTGCGCGCGCTCGCCTAAACGTTGGTTGAAAATTGCCTCGCGCGTTCCTTTACCACTCCCACCCGCATCGGCACCGGACAGAATCTGACAATCGCAGCTTTCTCAAGAGTGTCCTACAAACAGCACACGACCGCATCCACATCGCCGTGTCCCTCGAAGATATAGTGCGTGAACGGTCAAGTTCGTTTCGGAAGCGAATTCTCGGCCGGCCTTTTATAAAAGCTTTGACGGGGCAACGGCCGTATCGTCAAAGCAATCCTGAAGGATAATGACAGTGGAAGGTAATTGTCCGTATGGCACCCAAAATCGCAGGCGTAGTCGAAACCAGTTTGTACGTAGAGGACTTAGCGCGTTCGGCAAGGTTCTACGCTGAGGTTCTGGGCTTCGAGCGCCTTGACGAAGACGAGCGCATTACCGCGATGGCAGTCGGCAGTCATCAGGTTCTCCTGCTGTGCAAGAAAGGGGCTTCCAAGGATTGGAAGGTTCCTCATGACGGCAATGGTCAGCTGCATCTCGCCTTCGCAATTGACCGTGGTCAGTTGGAAGGATGGGAGTCTCGGCTCGCCGAACATGGCATACCGATTGAGCATCGAAAGGCTTGGCCACGCGGTGGAGAGAGCATCTATTTCCGAGATCCGGACGGCCACTCGCTCGAACTCGAAACGCCGGGAGTGTGGAGCGTCTACTGAAAGCGCGGCGACGATCCACTGGCGGAACCGATGATCTGATCAGCTCGACAACTTCAACTCCCGCACCGCTTCTCCCGCGCCGCCCAGATCCCCTAGCCGCATTTCCGAATACTTGCGGGAGAGGATTACTCCGGGCGCCCCTGCTCGGAACGCCGCCAGAACCGCCTGCTTGACGCTCTGCGGCGTGCATTTGCTGTGATTGGTTTCGGTCGGGATATCGATATCAATGCCCGGCAAGATTAGCGTCTTGGTACCGGCAACACCTTCCAGTGCTCGTTTCGTCTCGCGATAAACGTAATCCGGCGAAAGCCCGGCTTGTGGAATCTGATCGTAGCTGCCCTCCTTCAATCCCATCACGGCATAGTTGAAGTCGAGCAGGCCTTGCTTTGTGAGATCGGCATAAAGTGTCGAGCCGGCGTTGTCGACGTATAGCGCCATGCGTTCGCCGCCGCAGTTGTTGTACATCACAACTTTGATGAAATCCGAATAGTGCGAAAGCTCATGCAGGTCTTGTTCAGCGCGGTAAATCGGATTGAAGGAATTGTTATGCCAGATATGCCATCCTACCGGCACGGTGGGCTTCGCGGTCTTCACGGTCTTGTACACAGCTGCATACATGTCTCGGAGGCTGTCGGTCCATAACATCTCCCATGCTGCCAGTTCCGGATACCGGAGCAACAGCCGCCAGAATTGCACATAGTACCCGTCCAGCGGCCGCTTCCCGCTTCTCGACGCCCGAACAAATTTCTCCAGCTCCAGAAAACCCTGCTTCGCGCGTTCCACGTTGATGCCACTTTCCTTTGCTCTTTTCTGACAAAATTCGCAAAAGCATGTGACACTCCCCGGATCTACCGGTGGCATATCGTGCGTGGCTCCGAGACTGTCGCAAAGCGCACCCTGCCGCTCCGATCCCCACATGATTCCGTCAATGTCATACGAGCGCGCGTAGTCCTCGACCAGGCCAGTCAGGAAACCCCGGTACTCCGGATTATTCATGCACAACGTCTCGGCGTTGCGTCCATAAAGATCGCGCTCCTGAAGTTTCTCAATGTTTGGCAAGTCGGTACGAAACACGTCTTCGAGCCAGCAGATGACCTTCATGCCGCGCTTTTTCGCGGCCGGGACTACCTCCGCCAAAATATCCAGATTGCCGTGGTCAGGCGCGCGCGTGTCTTTGAGAACGGTGTTCCTGTAGTACTGAGGATGCGGCATCGCGAAGTTGCCGCCGTGAAAATTGAGATCGTATTCCTGCTTCCCATGATCGGGCAGAGGCTGGCCGGGAATCTGTCGTCCCGCGATACCGCGACCATAGGTAAATACCGCCAGGAACAAAGTATTCACGCCTCCTCGTTCTTGCAGGACATCGAGAACTTTTTCCGTACCTTCATCCACGAACGAAACTGCTCCCACTTGGATACCGATTGTTTTGGAGGAAACTGCAGTGTGTGCTGCGGACGGCATAGCCAAAGCAGCGCCCGCACCTGCGCCAATCTTGATGAACTCCCTACGATTCAGGTCCGATCCCAATGTGTATTCTCCTCGTTAGTCGAACATCCCTATTTTGACTGTCGCAGATTTCGGACGCCATTGTAGCCGCTTCAGGGGTACTCGTTTACTAGGGAGGGATCGACTTTTTCATTTTTGCTGGATACTCGGATGTCAAATTTTTTACAACGCATTGACATTGTCGAATCGGCATGAGGGTAGCCTGCTCCAGCGTCTTCTCACCCCGCACTGGCTGAATCCAATCAGGAGGATGAAAATTCATCATGGTTCGACCGACGCTTATTGCACCTCTTCGCATCGCGCTGCTGCTGATTGCTGCGGCACTTGTTTTACCCAATCTCGCACTGGCTCAGTACACGCTGACCAGCCTGGTCACCACTACGAAAGATCCAAACTTAAAAAATGGATGGGGCCTCGCTTATTTGCCGGGCGGACCTTACTGGGTGTCCGATGAAGGCACAGGACTCTCTACCGTTTATCAAGCCAACGGCACGATCGTCTCGCTGGTTGTGACAGTTCCTCCAGCGACAACTGGAACAGGATCACCCACGGGGATCGTCGCGAATACCACGACCGGATTCGTTGTCACGAAGAACGGCGTATCCGGACCCGCGGCCTTCATCTTCGACACGCTCGATGGCACGATCAGCGGTTGGAACTCCACTGTCAATGGCAACACCGCAGTGATCGCTGTAAACAATAGTGGCACTGCAAACTACACGGGCCTGGCGATTGGAACTTCGGGAACCCAGACGGTCCTGTACGCTGCCAACCAGGCGAAGAATCGGATCGAGATCTACAACAGCAACTTTAAACTGGTAAAGACGTTCACTAACGCAAACTTAACCGGGCTCACCGTGTACGGCGTGGCCTTCATCAAGGGCTTCGTGGTAGTCACCTACAGCGGACCTACAACGGGCGCTGTGGATGTGTTCAGCGCCTCCGGGACGCACTTGAAGACCCTGGTTCCCCCAACCTCAGTTCTGAAAGGTCCGTGGGGTTTGGCTCTGGCGCCCAGCAACTTCGATACGCTCAGCAACACATTGCTGGTCGGCAACGTCGACGACGGTACGATCCATGGCTTCAGTACCTCGACGGGCAAACTGGTAGGCCAGGTGAAGGATAAGAACAACAATGTGATTAGCATTCCCGGGCTGTGGGGCATCGAGTTCGGCGGCGGATCTCCCAACAACGGAAACACCAACCAACTCTTCTTCGCTGCCGGAACCAGTGGATATCTGACGGGAGAGTTTGGAGTGATCAATCCTTAACGCTGCCTCCGCAGCGGTTAGCACACGGCATCTCGGCTTTCGAGGTGCCGTTTTTTGTTTTCTCGGAATGGCATTTGGGGCGAGCCGGAACGGTATCAGGCAGGTTGCTGAGAGGCAACGATCTTCGCTCGCATTAACGCTACCCTGACAAAGATTCGTTCGGTGCGTGGCTGATGAGGCAAGCCGATTTTGCGTCACGCTCGATTGATTTGTGAGATGATCGCGCTCTTGGCGTTCGACTCGAATACCTTGACTGCAACATCTCAGGACTCGAATCAAGCTCCCAGCCGTCTTGGAAGCTTGCAGTTCAATAGGTGAGGTACACAACCATTCGTTTCAAGCTGTTCGCTTTGCTCCTTTCCATTGCAGGTCTGTTTTCTCTTTACACCCCAACCGCATCGGCTACCGCGTCTGCGCCTGAAGAGCATCGGCTGCGCTTGTTTCACACCCATACTGGGGAGCGCATCGATATCGTCTACAAGGTCGGAGACACTTATATCCCGAGCGCATTGTCGCGCCTGAACAATTTCTTGCGCGACCATCGCACGGGCGATGTGCATGTGTACGATCCGCGCGAGTTCGATTTACTTGAGGCGATCGAACAGAAGTTGGGACGTCCCCACACTGAGATCAACATCATCTGTGGCTACCGCACTCCGTGGAGTAATGCGTTCTTGCGGGCTCGTTCTTCGGCCGTTGCTCAGCACAGCTTGCACATGCAGGCGATGGCGATTGACATTAGGATTCCAGGGGTGAAGACGTCGGTCCTGCGTGATGCGGCACTTTCGTTGCACCGCGGCGGCGTTGGATATTACCCGGGAGAAGACTTTGTCCACGTGGACGTTGGGCGCGTGCGTCGCTGGTGAAAAACTGCACCAGCTACTCTCAGCCTGAACAGGCCTTCCGCTGAGCTAAAGCTCGGCGGAGGGCCTCATCACGTCCGTAGATATCGTCGAAGAAATGCGCTTCGCCGTTTTCATCGGCGGTCGCCGTCATATACACGATGAAAACGGGAAAGGGATGGACCAGGTTAACCGGTATCGTCCTGCTTCCTTCCATCGCTGCGTGAATCTGGTCGCTGTCCCATCCGGAATTAAAGCGTAGAACCCATTCCGCAAGCTCCTCCGGCTTTTGTACACGTATGCACCCGTGCGTTAAGTCGCGCCGCTCCTTCGAGAACAACTTCACCATGGGCGTATCGTGCATGTAGACGTCATATTCGTTTGGAAAGCTGAACTTCACAAGTCCGAGCGCATTGTGTGGGCCTGGCCTTTGCCGGATTCCCAGCCGGCCTGAGCGCAGCCCGCTCACAACGTCCCCACCGGCTACCCTGCCATGGGCATCCACCACTTCGTACGCATGGCTGGCGATGTAGCCCGGATTTCCTGCAATTCGCGGTAATAGTTCGGCGCGTTCAATGCTTGCAGGCACGTTCCAGTAAGGTCGGAAAATAACTGACTGCATCCGGCCACCAAAGCTCGGTGTATCGTTTTTCCCGTTCGCCTTTCCGTCCAAGACCCTCATCGTCATGACGGGGTTGTATTCTTCGCCGTAGGCGCGGAGTTGGAACTCCGGAATATTGACGACAATCACTGGTTGCGCACTTCCAAATGGAATCCAGCGCCAGCGTTCGAGCGCGAGTTCAAGACGATCTATTTTGTTCGTCAATGGTTTGTTCGCGTCCCCATCCTCTGCTTGTTCTTCGTAAGCTTGGAGCGCCTTCTCCGTCTGCAGGTATTCCGGGAATGTTGGCTCGAGTTGTTGGAAGGCTGCCGCTACATCCGATGCATCCACCACATTGCGTTTCAGGAATTCCGCCAGGTTAATTTTTTTTGCATCAACGTCGTAGTTAACTCCAACCTGACGGGGATCGACTCGGCCCAGATGAAGATCTGAGGCATAGCGCATCGCCGAAACGGTAAGAGCGAGGTCGAAGCCAATCAGGCCATACTCTGAGTTCTTCCCGAGCGTTTGGACACGTGCTGCCCACTTGGGGCCGTCGTAATCCTCGGGATTTAATCCCTTCTTGTCAGCGGTCTCGAGCAGTGCGATGAGTCCTCGGGCTTGACTTGTAAGTTCTGCATCACGAAGCCAAACAAGGCCGCGCCCCATTGATTCGTAGAAGTTTCTTACGGGCGCTTGATAGGCAGAGAAATTAGGGCACTGCAGCTCCGAAAGCCTGCCAGAGTCGATTATTTTCATCAGTGCCGACTGATCTTCTGAGGATGTTGCGCCGGTTAATGCCGCGAAGAATTCGTGGCTCGTTGGCCGTCCTGCGCCCGCTCCAATCGTAAGGATGAGCAGAAGAAGAGAGAAGAAACGAGTTCGGATCGCCAAAACAACACCTCCTGCGGACGACCCATAAATGGGCGGCACACAAAAAGCGTGTGTGAGCGCGGAATATTGAAGTGCTTAAGAAATCTCTAGCGTTGGTGTATCAGTCCCCGAGCAACGCGCGACACTCCCAAAACCATAAGATCGACACCCTTAAAACCTTTATGGGGTTAATGCGAGGCGGGCATCGTGCCAACGAGCCGTTCGCAGCGGCTTCAGGCAGAGTCTTAGCGGATGGGTTTACCGCGGAGGGAGCGTCTTTGTCTCAGTAGTTGAAGCTACTCACTGTGCAACGCCTGCACCGGGTCGACACTAGTCGCCTTGCGCGCTGGAAGATAGCAAGCAGTCAGGCCAGCGATGAAGAGCAGAATCGTCGCGCAAAAGTACGTAACCGGATCCGTCGCCCTCACCCCGAAAAGCAGACTGGCCAATAGACGAGTAGAAAGTAGTGCTGCGATCGCGCCGATCGCCACTCCGACGAGCGCCAGCTTCGTCCCTTGGGTCACAACCAACCGCAGCACATCCTTCCGCCGGGCTCCTAGAGCCATGCGGATTCCGAATTCGCGTGTGCGCGTCCGCACCGCGAATGCGACGATGCTGTAAAGTCCCATGGCACTCAGGCAGAGCGCCAGTACCCCGCAGAACAGCATTACGTTTTGCGCCAACACAACCGGCATGTATTGCAGGCCGACCTGTTCGGATAGCGACATGTCTTCGCCCACTGGGACCACCGGATCGATTGATTGCACGGCGCGACGAATTTCACGCAGTGCGGGCGCCAGATCACCGGCAACGCGAACCGCAAATCGGATGTCACCCTCGAGCGTGGCGTTCGATTGCCAATAGGAAAGGTACAGGTGCGGTTCCGTAGAGTGTGTGGAGTTTCGGGGTTGGACATTTGCAGCCACACCAACCACTTGAAATGGCTGTGCGTTAATGAACAACGTCTGGCCCACAGCAGACTGGTCAGGCCACAAACGCTGAGCGAGCGTCTGATTCACCACGGCAACGAGCCGCGATCCCGGGCGATCCTGTTCTGAGATCTCACGGCCTTGAAGTAACGGCACTCGTAAAGTGCGAAAGAAGTGTTGGCTGACGTCTTGTTTGTGAACCTCCAGACCTATCCGTCGATCCTGCGGTTGAGCAGAAAGACTCACGTAAGCGTTGCGCCCGCTCTCCCAGTCCCACACCAGCCCTTCGCCGCCCTCCATGAATGCTACGGACTCAATGCCGGCCATTCCTCGCAACTGTTGGTCGACACGTCGCAGTAAGGATTCTGTTTGCGTTTGCGTGTATTTCAGGAGTTCTGGACGCAGCCGCAGTACGACCGTGTGCTCCGGATCGAAATTCGTTCCACGCCGAACCTGCAAAGCGCTGCGGACGAGCAGCCCAGAACAAATCACGAGAACCATCGAGAGAGCCAACTGCCCGATCACGAGCGCCTGACGCAGCCAGCCTTTCGTCTGCGGCGAAGCCGATCCGCCGTCTTTTAGTTCCGTGACCAGATCCTGCCGCGACGCTCGAATCGCGGGAAGCAAGCCGAAGAGCGCCCCGGTCACCAATGTCAAAGCAATCGAGTAGAGGAGCACACGCCAGTCAAAGCTAACGTCATAAAGATGGTGAAAACCCTCGCTGTCGGCGGAATAAAAGCCCGAGAGCAACTGCTTCGCCACAACCGAGACCACAAGCCCGCCCGCGCCCCCCAGGCATGACAGGAAGAGGCTTTCCGTCAAGAGTTGCCGTATAACGCGTGCACGACCAGCGCCAATAGCAAGCCGGATGGAGATTTCTCTTCTTCTCGTTACACCACGCGCCAGAAGCAACCCTGCGAGGTTCGCACAAGCAATCAGCAGCAATGACGCCGTCACCGACATCAGCATCTGCATCTGGCCGACGTGATTTGCCTGGTCATACGGCGATTCGCCGCTCGCCGCCGCCAGCACAGCTTGTCTCCGGCTGGGCCGATCTGGCCAGTCGCTGGCCGACCACACCATCTCACTACTGATCTCCGCCTGTGCTTGCATCGGAGTCTGGTCCGCCGCGAGCCTCCCCAGCATCGTGTCGAAGAGCGAACAGTTATAAGAGCCGTTATCGCACCCAGAGCCGATGGAGCCATACATCATCGCGGGAATCCATACTTCCACGGGCCTGCCGGTAAAATCCCCGTAAAATTCCGGCGGCGCAACGCCGATCACTTTCAACGCCACGCCGTTGATCTGAATTTCGCGTCCCAGCACCGCGTACTGGTTGAAGTGCGCCTTCCACAGCCGGTCGCTGATGACTGCTACCGCATCTCGATTTCGTACGGTGTCTTCTTCCGGCAAGAAGCTTCGTCCGAGCGCGGGCTGTACTCCAAGCAGACTGAAGTAGTTCCCCGAAACAAACTCGCCGCGAATTTCCTGGGAGTCACCACCACTGACCAGATGCAACTGTGCGACCTGCGTTTCTACGGCCAGACTAGAGAACGACCCGTGGTGATCTCGAAGCTGTTCGAATTCCGGATAGGAAAAGCCAGCACCGTAGTGTCCGGAAGGCCCCTTGGCGTAAATGTGCACAAGTTGCTCCGGGTGTGAAACGGGCAGGGATTTCAGGTACAACGCGTCGACAAAACTGAAAATCGCTGCATTCGATCCGATCCCCAGCGCCACCGTCAGAATGGCAATCGCAGCAAATCCAGGCGACTTCCTTATCTGTCGTACGGAGTAGCGTAGGTCCTGAAGCAGCAGTTCCATGATGGCTCCCACACGCCAGAGTTCTTTCGAGAGAGCACGTCACATACCAGCAGTCAGCGCAAGGTAATAGCCTATTTGCCAATCAAGGAACGGTCGTCGTATTCCTCGAAATACGACCCCGTGCCCAAAATCGCAAATGTCTGTCCGCAACTGAACACTGTCCCCGAAGGCCTGGGGATCCGGAACATTTTGACAACCCCAACCGTACCCTGAGCTAAACTCCCCAGGCGGCAGCCCAGGAGCCTCATGAAGAACCGCGGCAGATTCGCAGGCTTACTCTACGCAGTCGCATCCATCTTTGGCGTCTTTGGTCTTCTCTATGTTCCCAGCAAACTGATTGTGCACGGGAATGCCGCAGCCACCGTCCGCAACATCGCGGCCGCCGAGACGCTGTTCCGTTCCGGCATCGCCGCCAACCTCATCGGTCAGGTACTCTTCGTCTTTGTCGCTCTCGTGCTATACGACTTACTCAAACCAATTAGCCAGCGGCACGCAGTCGCTATGTTGACTCTGATTCTAGTCGCAGCTCCGATCGCGCTTCTGAATGAGCTCAATGCCATAGCTGCCCTGACCCTTGTGCGCGGAACCGAGTTCCTGTCGATGATCGATCAGTCTCAGCGCGAAGCCCTTGCGATGCTGTTCCTCAGGCTGCACGGCCACGGATTTGATATTGCTGGAATTTTTTGGGGACTCTGGTTATTTCCGCTTGGGCTGCTCGTCTACCGTTCGGGATTCCTTCCGCGCATCCTGGGAGTCGGGTTGATATTGAATTGCTTCGCCTATCCGATTAACAGTTTCACCGCACTGGTGCTGCCTCAGTATGAGGCCATGGTCTCGCGATGGACGAGCCCGCTGCAGTTCTGCGAATTGGCGTTCATGCTTTGGCTGCTGATCATGGGAAGCCGTCAGCAATTAGCTGGGGGCATAACACAGACTTCAGCGGCAATGAGCTAGAGGCAATGGCATGAGGCGACGTGTGCGACAAGGGTCTTTCATCTGCTGAAATCCGCAGTCCAGCAGCCATCATTCAGCTCGGTCGCCTTTATCATCTATCCATGCTGCTTCGCCCTGCCGAGCCTGCTGATGCGTTGGCAGTCGCACGCGTCCATGTGCGCTCCTGGCAGACCGCTTACCGCAACCTTCTCCCCAACGACTATCTTGATCAACTGCGCCCGGAAGATCGAGCGCAGAAATACACCTTCGCTAGCCCCAACCCTCTCGATCCCTACACTATTGTGGCGGCCGAGGATGGCGTGATTCACGGCTTCGCCACCACGGCTCCAGCTCGCGACCCTGACGTCCCGAGCTTCGGCGAACTCTACGCTCTTTATGTAGAACCCGATCGCTGGGGACGCGGCATCGGTGTTGCGCTGATATCGGCAGCTCGCGTTCACCTCGTTGATCTGGGATTCAAGTCGGCTGTGCTGTGGGTACTTGCCGGCAATGTTCGCGCGGAGCGCTTTTACCGCCTCGACCACTGGACCGCCGATGGACACCGCCGTTCCGACGAAGTTTGGGGTGTCGCGGTGAATGAATTACGTTATCAACGAACTCTGTGAATTCGGGGCCACGCTAAGCGCAGGGCATTCCTCTGTGTTTCCTGTGTTCCCTGGGTGGTCGGTCTGTATCCGTTCTCCGGCAGGGATGGTGGTATCGCAGCAGGCACATCAGAGGTCCGGCGACGGCTTGCCGGAGTCTCCGTTCGGCCCGGATACCGACGAAGCTGAGTTTTCCTTGCGGATGCGGTCGAGTTCGTCCAGCCGGTCACACAGTAGGCCGATCAGCTGCGACACCTTTTCTGGGTCGGTCTCTTTGGAAGCTTGCTCTGCCAATTGCTGCCATTCGGTATCCGTGGGTTTGAGCGGATGATCGTTCATTATTCGCCTTATTAGTCAGATTCCCAATACTCAGGGCGTGGTCTTCTTTTGCGGACCTCGCGGCATCGGCTAATGCGCTATTAACAACTCGATCGAACAGCAAAATCTCGCAGGCCGTCTCCCGAACCTTGTCGATGTGCTCGTGAATCGCGTACCGCAAATCATCCGCAACCGGGCTGATTTCGGCGGGCTCTTCGGTCTCAAGCAGTCTTGTGCACAAGCTGGTAATACGATCCGACATAAAGAGCTCTCACGAAGACAGGACGGACTGTAGCAAACCCTACGAATCAACCGAATCGGGATGATTCCGTACTAATCCAGGTGTCAAAAATGTAGGCCGCCTAATATTTTTCCGGATCGCTCTCAGAGGTGCCTGGGTTCCGCGGTCCAGCAGGGAGAGCACGTACACCTTTTCTCAGTTCCTCGAGCCGTTCATGGATAGCTCGGTTCAACTGCTCTCTTAACTCACGTAATTCGTCGGGGTCTTCGGCAGCAAGGAGCTTGTGCACCAGAGTAGTGATCGGATCGGTCACGATGGGCGACGGTTAACACTCTAGTGCACCCTACGAATTACCCGCTCTACAGTGAAATAGGTATGCCGCACTCAGAAGTACATTTGCGTTCCTGGAGCAGGCACGGAGCTCGTTTGGCCGCATCCAGTATCGGATTTAACCTTATACTGGCCTTTTGGACCTCAACTGAACTCTAGTTGTACTTCCGGCTCTTCTGCTGGCGTTCGCATTCGTTGTAGCACGTGGCATGGCAATACTTGCCATTTTTCAGGTCAATGGCGACATGCTTTCCAGGAATGATAGGCTGCTTGCAGACGACACAAATCCCCTCTTCCGGTTGAGTCGCTTCCCGCACAGAAGGACTCCTTTCTCTCTCACGTTGCCCAATACCTTACGGGACCCGGAGGCTTACTGTCCATTGTTTCGATTGGTGCGGTGGCCGCGCTGCCACATCTGTTGTGATGGGAGTCTCAATGCTTCCCACTTTCTTGGACACCCGCAAAATCATGAACTGGCGTAAGTTGGCGCTTCACAGAATCCGTTTGTCGTCTTATATTTTTCCGAGTCGGAGTACTAATGCTCGACGATACGACACACGTTCCTCGAAAGTTTTGTCGGTCTGTCCAATCAGACATCCATCAACTTGAACTCCTGCACCGATCGATAGAAGATCAGATGGCTACCGCGCGGGAATTGATCAAGGTAGCCTGCGTCATCCTGGAACACGCGCAGTTAACCAGGCAACTTCTCGATGCCATGCGCGCCCCCTCCAGTGAAGTGGTCGGCTAGACCAAACAGCAGACAGTCTCAGTTCTCTGATTGGATATACTGTATCTCCGCGTTAGAGCACCTGCGATTTGACTCCTCCCTCAGCTTCGATAGAATTCGATGAGTCTCTTCATCCTGGGGTAAAGCCCAATCATCAATTGAACGAAAACTAAGGAGCCTAGTCATGAGTAAAGTTCGAGCCCTCGTCGGAACACGCAAGGGGGCGTTCATTCTGACTGCTGACGGAAAACGCGACAAATGGGAAGTCAGCGGGCCGCACTTCGCCGGATGGGAACTCTACCACCTCAAGGGATCACCCGCAGATCCCAATCGCATCTACGCATCCCAGACCAGCGGTTGGTTCGGGCAAGTCATCCAGCGCTCCGACGATGGCGGCAAGACGTGGTTCCAGCCGGGAACGCCAAAGGGCGAAACCGAAGCGCCCGGCGGCATGCCAAAAGGGGAGAGCAACAAGTTCGTTTATGACGTCTCGCCCGAGACTGGCAAGCCGCTCACCACACATCAGTTCTACGATGGCACGCAGCATCCATGGGAGTTCAAGCGCGTGTGGCATCTGGAGCCGTCGCTCACCGATCCCGACACGGTCTATGCAGGAGTCGAAGATGCGGCTTTGTTCAAGTCGACTGATGGCGGCAAGAACTGGAAAGAACTCTCCGGCCTGCGCGGACACGGCACCGGACCGAAGTGGCAACCAGGCGCGGGAGGGATGTGCCTGCACACGATCATCATCGACCCGAAAGACCCTAAGCGGATCTACATTGCGATCTCTGCGGCAGGCGCATTCCGCACAGACGATGGCGGCAACACGTGGAAGCCCATCAACAAGGGCCTCTATTCCAAGTACATTCCCGATCCCACCGCTGAAATCGGACACTGTGTGCATCACGTCGCCATGAATCCGCAGCGTCCGGGAGTGTTGTTTATGCAGAAGCACTGGGATGTAATGCGCTCCGATGATGCCGGCGACCAGTGGACCAAGATCAGCGGTAATCTGCCAACCGACTTCGGGTTCGCTATCGATGTGAATTCGAACGAACCGGATACCGTTTATGTCATTCCGATCAAGAGCGACGGTGAGCACTACGTTCACGAAGGCAAGCTGCGTGTCTTCCGTAGCAAAACCGGCGGGAACGAGTGGGAACCGTTGACGAAGGGTCTTCCGCAAGAGAACTGCTACGTTAACGTCCTGCGCGACGCGATGGCCGTCGATACACTCGACAAGTGCGGCATCTACTTCGGCACGACGGGCGGACAGGTCTATTGCTCACCCGACGCCGGCGATTCCTGGACGCCGATCGTGCGCGATCTGCCAGCAGTGCTGTCGGTAGAGGTTCAGACGCTACAGTGAGGATATCCGAGTGCTGCTTTGAGTGCACCGTTCGTTGCGAAGGCGGAATTGTTTCAAAGTTCGTCTCAGCGCCCTCTGCGACATTTCTCGGTGAACTCTGCGGTGAAAAGCTCTTATCGCCGAGCTCGCAGAGAAAATGCCGCAGAGGGACGCCGAGGTATAGGGAATCTTAGTCTCGAGTGTCAGGTCACGACTGCTTCTTCAGGAGAAAGAATGGATACGAGACGAGCTTTAGTCACAACAACGATCTTTATCTTGATCTTGTTATGCGCGAGCATGGCAATGGCGCAGGACAAGCAGTCTGCCACTTCGAAGGCTGGCGTACCTCCAGTTGAAGCTCATGTCCGCAAGCTTTGGGAGGCGTTTAAGAACAAAGACAAAGTAACGCTCTCTTCGTTGATCGACGATCACTTCCGAATGTTCGAAGAAGGCCTTAGTACATTCGGCGATAAGAAAGCAGAGGTCAACGCTCCTGACGAGTACGAACTTCTCACTTACACCCTCAGTGATTTCACGGTGAAGCCGCTTGGACCGAACACGGCGCTGGTTACTTACCGGGCGCAGTATGAGGGTAAGTCCGGCGGCGAGATCGCCAAAGGAAACAGCATCTTCGGCGAGGTCTGGACTCGTTCAGGCAACGATTGGAAGGCTCTCTACCTGCAGGAAACATACATAAAGTGAGGGTGTTTTTGTAATGCCAGTCACCATCCGGGTCGAACTTCCGCAGCATCTTCGTACGCTGGCGCACGTCGGACACGAAGTAGAAATTCAGGTAGAGGGTCCAGTAACGCAGCGATCGGTGCTCGACGCCGTTGAGGCTGCGTATCCGATGCTGAAGGGCGCGATTCGCGATCACACGACCAAGCAGCGCCGCGCCTTCCTGCGATTCTTTGCATGCCAGGAAGATCTGACGCACGAATCCCCCGACGCACCTTTGCCTGAAGCGGTTGTATCGGGAAAAGAGCCGTTCCTGATCATCGGGGCCATTGCAGGTGGCTAGTCCGTGCGACCTTCGGACTAGGCAACGAATCTGATAGATGGAACGCCGCAATGCTTCGGAGATACACGTGAAACTGAATCATCTCAATCTTACCGTTTCGAATGTTCCGGATGCTCATCGCTTCCTGGAGAAATACTTCGGACTCAGAGGTTACAACGGCACGGAACCGCGGGAAGGTATGAGCTTCATGTCGGACGATAACGGCATGTTGCTTGCCTTATTCCGCACAAACGGAACCGAGGCGAAGTATCCTGCGGGATTTCACATCGGCTTCATTCAAGATACCGAGGAACAGGTGAATCAGATCAACGAGCGTTTGCGGGACGACGGATATCAGGTCCCCAAACCGGCGCGTCTTCATGGTTCGTGGACTTTCTACTTTCAAGCGCCGGGAGGATTTCTGGTGGAGGTTCTCCACTGATCTTTGGCCTGTAGCCCATTGTCCTGAAGCCCGATCAATCTGGCGCGCGGTAAACGGCGTTCGAGACACCGCTGTTCCGCCGAATGCGGGCCCTCAACTCAATCGAGCTTTTTCTTCAGGGGAGCCTTGCGCAACCGGTGCGCCTGCTCAAACTCGTCCGCCAGTTGCCGCGTAGAAAGATTCTCGCGGATGTGGGTCAGCCGTTGCTCCACTTTCCACAACGCGTCTTCTAGATTCTTCTTATTGCTGATTGCCACGTCGCGCCACATCGAGTAGGGACTCGCCGAGATGCGGGTCATCTCTTGCAGCGCGCGCCCCCCAGCCGGAAGCAGAGGAGCCTCCGCTCCAAACTCTTCGACCAGAGCCGCGGCGAGTGCAGTCGAAATCAACTGCGGGACGTGGCTAATCCATGCGCACAAGCGGTCATGGTCTTCGGCTGGAAGCACCGCAATTCGCGCACCGATCTGGTCGATCCACCCTGCGAACTCTGCCAACAATCCATCATTGAGATTCTGGTCGGGCAGGGGAGAGAAAAACCACATCGCATTCTGGAACAAGTCGGGATCTGCATAGTCGACGCCGCTCAACTCCTTACCGGCCATCGGATGGCCGGCCAGGAAGCGCTTTCCAGCCTTCTTCCCAAAGACCTTTGTGGCCTGTTCGATCACAGCCGTCTTTGTGCTACCGACGTCCGTCAGCAGGGTCTTCGCAGGAAGGGCTGGGCCGACGCGCTCGATCAAATCAACGATTGCCAGCACAGGCGTCGCCAACACGACCAGGTCGCTTCCGCGTACGGCGTCGCCGGGATTGACCGCTCCCTCATCGATCGCGCCGCGCATGCGCGCCCGTTCAAGCGTCCCTTCGCGATCGCATCCTACAATGCGTCCCGCAAACTTCTTCTTACGTAGCGCGAGCGCCAGCGATCCGCCAATCAGGCCGGTGCCGATAATCGTGATCTGGCGAATCGACATAAGGAAATTGAGTGATTGGGTGATTGAGTGATCGGGCGATTGAAAAAGCAAACCGAAAGAAAATTTCAATCACACAATGGCCCGATCGCTAATTGGCCCAATCCTAGATTTTTCTTCCGACTGCCGGGGCGATAATTCTCAGTTCGTCCATCAATTTCGCGAACTGCTCGGGAGCCAGTGACTGCGCTCCGTCGGACCATGCCTTGTCCGGCGTGCAGTGCACTTCAATCAGCAATGCATCTGCGCCAGCCGCGACCGAGGCTCGAGCCATCGGTGGGACTTTGTCGCGCCGTCCCGTACCATGTGAAGGGTCTGCCGTCATTGGCAGGTGCGAGAGCTTGTGAATGATCGGGATGGCTGAGATGTCCATTGTATTGCGAGTGTAGGTCTCGAACGTGCGGATGCCTCGCTCGCATAGGACGACATCGTAGTTTCCGCCAGCCATGATGTATTCCGCGGAAAGCAATAACTCCTCAAGAGTGGCGGCGATGCCTCGTTTCAACAATACCGGTTTGCGCACCTTGCCTAGTTCCCGCAGCAGATTGAAGTTCTGCATGTTCCGCGCGCCGACTTGCAGAATGTCAACATAAGGCAGCATGAGGGGAATCTGCGAGATTTCCATGACCTCGCTGATCACCAGCAAGCCGAATTTTTCGCCCGCCTCGCGAAGCAGTTTCAGCGCTTCCTCGCCGTGTCCCTGAAATGAGTAAGGAGAACTCCTCGGCTTGAATGCTCCGCCCCGCAAGACCTTCGCTCCGGCTTTTGCCACAGCCTCAGCTGTCGAAAACAGTTGCTCGCGAGTTTCGACGGAACATGGGCCAGCCATTACAACCACCTCGTGGCCGCCGACACCAATCCCATTTTTCAGCTGAACGATGGTTCCCTCAGGACGAAAACTTCGCCCGGCGAGCTTATAGGGCGAACTGATGCGGTGCACTTCCTGCACCCCCGGCAGCAGTTCGACGTTGCGAATATCGAAGTCAATCCCAGACCCGACCGCGCCGAGCACGGTCATGCGTGCGCCAGTCGACCGATGGACCTCGAATCCAAGCTTTACCAGGTGCTCAATGACCTGTTGTATCAGCGCCTCATCGACGCCTTCCTGCATAGCGACAATCATGAGAAAAAGCCTTCAGCTTTCAGCCTTCAGCTATCAACTCGGCCAGCCCACTGAGAGCTGACGGCTGAAAGCTAATAGCTATTAGTCATTTACTTCCGAATCCAATTCAGTCTCGGCATCGCCCGGCTCTGGAGCCGACACGATTTCTTCCTTCTGAATGTTTCGCATCACATCGATAATTCGTTCGTAAATGCGGACCAGATCTCTTCCAGGCAGGGGGCCCTGGTTGGTGCTTTGTACATTTTCAAAAACAATCCGCTCCCGGTCCGGCTCATAGATTGGTATCGAAGTGTCGCGTTTCAACTTCCCAATAGCGATCGCAGCTTTCGCTCGCTCACTCAGCAGCGACACTAACTGGCGATCTACCTCGTCAATTTTCTTTCGCCAATCTTCGATATCCATAAAAAAGCTGTCGGCTTTCAGTTCTTTGCGAGAAACACCGCAACCTGGTACTTTGCGAATCTCAAAACGTGACAAAAATGCTAACGACTCATCTGCACTCCTGACGACTGAAGGCTGACAGCTGAGAGCTTCTTCACAAACTCCCCCACGGCCGCCGCTTCACGGCCGCGATTCCGCTCAATCGTCTCGACGATCGCGCTGCCGACCACGACAGCATCGGCGAACTCACCGACTTCGGTGAATTGCTCGGCCGTAGAAATCCCGAATCCAAGTGCGATCGGCAGCCTCGTCACTCTCCGCAAGCGCTTGACCAGCTTTCGAGCGTCTACGGCGAGTTGCTGCCGTTGTCCGGTTACTCCGGTTCGCGAGACCGCATAGACAAAGCCGCGCGAGGCTTCTGCGATTCTCTTTAACCGTTCATCAGGACTCGTCGGTGCAGCCAGGAAGACTGGGCTCAGATCATGTTCCTGCATAGCCCGCAGATAATCCCCTGCTTCCTCCACCGGCAGATCAGTAACCAGTACTCCATCGATTCCTGCGGCTCGCGCCACCTTGCAGAACCTCTCCATCCCCATGCGCAAGATCGGATTCAGATACGTAAAGATAATCAGCCCAGTCGACTGCGCCTGTTGACGGATCTCGGCTGCCAGAGTCAGTACCTGCGCCAGCGAAGTTCCATGCTTCAGAGCTCGCTCGCTAGCCCTCTGGATCACGGGTCCGTCGGCCACCGGATCGCTGAATGGCACCCCCAATTCGATCACGTCGGCGCCGGCTTCAATCGCGGACAATACGATCTCGCGAGTCGTCACAAGATCAGGATCTCCGCATGTGACATAGGCTACAAACGCCGGCTTTTTATGAAGAGTAAGAGGCATAACGATTGAGCCATTGAGTGATTGAGTCATCGGGCGATTAAGAATCGCAAAATCATCCGATCGCAAAATCGCTCAATCTAACTTCAGATTTTCTCGCAAAATTCCGATATCTTTGTCGCCGCGGCCCGAGATATTCACGATCACCACATCCGATTTTTTCATCTTTGGGGCGCGCTTGATGACTTCCGCGACCGCATGAGCAGATTCCAGCGCCGGAATGATTCCTTCGGTGCGCGCCAGCACCGTCGTTGCCTCCAGCGCCTCGGCATCCGAAGCTGGGACATACTCCGCTCGTCCCGCATCACGCAACGACGCGTGCTCCGGGCCGATCGACGGATAATCGAGTCCTGCGGACACGGAATGCGTCAGCGCGATTTGCCCGCCAGCATCTTGCAGCACGTAGGAATAAGTTCCCTGCAGCACGCCCGGTGAGCCTCCGCGGAAGCGCGCCGCGTGATCGCCTAACGCTTCGCCGCGACCACCGGCCTCTACGCCGATCAACTGAACCTTTTTATCTTTGATGAACTCGTAGAACGCGCCAATGGCGTTCGAACCGCCGCCGACGCAGGCGATGACGGCGGTTGGCAGCTTGCCTTCGGCTTTCAAAATCTGTGCGCGCGCCTCGCGCCCGATTACACGATGGAAGTCCCGCACCATCGTGGGATACGGATGCGCCCCCAACACGCTGCCTAATAGATAGTGCGTGGTGCGCACGTTGGTGACCCAGTCTCGCATCGCTTCGTTGATTGCGTCTTTTAACGTGCGCGATCCGGAATCCACCCCGCGCACCTCGGCGCCGAGCAACCGCATGCGGAAGACGTTCAGTTCCTGCCGCCGCATGTCTTCGGTGCCCATGTATACCACGCAGTCAAATCCCATCAATGCGCAGACCGTTGCCGTCGCAACGCCATGCTGCCCCGCGCCAGTTTCTGCGATCACGCGATGCTTGCCCATGCGCTCGACCAGCAAGGCTTGTCCGAGACAGTTGTTGATCTTGTGTGCACCTGTGTGCAACAGGTCTTCGCGCTTGAGGTAAATCTTCGCGCCACCCAGTTTCTGGGTAAGCCGCCGCGCAAAGAACAGCGGCGTTGGACGTCCTGCAAACGTCTTCAGCAAACCATCAAGCCGCGCACGAAACTGAGGATCTTTCTTAGCCTTCTCGTATTCACGCTCAAGCTCGTCGAGCGCGGCCATCAAGGTCTCAGGAACGTAGCGTCCGCCATAGACGCCGAAACGCCCAGGCTCATGTGGCGCGGGCGCCCCCACCCGTGAGGAACCATTGCGAGAAGATGAAGCCCGAGGCCGTCCCATTCGCGCGGCTTTTGCGCGAGAAGTAGGGATTTTGAGTTTTGTAGCTCGCGAAGCCGTAGCCATTCCTAACTCACTTTCCGATCGTACTCACGAACTGCATTGACAAAGGCGCGAACCTTGTCCGGGTCCTTCTTGCCTGGGCTAGCCTCGACGCCGGAGACGACGTCAACACCCCACGGGTGAAGGACACTAAGCGCGTCATCTACGTTTTCCACGGTCAGTCCTCCAGCGATGATGAACCGGAATTCTTTCAGACTCGCGAGAATCCCGGCAGTCTTTTCCCAATCGAATGTTCTTCCGGTTCCTCCTGGCTGCTTTCCAGCACCTGAATCCAGGAGAATTGCACTGACCTTGTCCTTAGCTTCCGAACGCCATCTAAACCCACCCAGTCTTCCGTTCACAACCCGCTGAGCAGGCCAAGCGATAAAGAGTTTGTCAGTCACTGACTGCAGTTCCGAGAGCGACCGTAGGCTCGTGGCGTTATATGCCTGAATGGCCGTCAGGCAAGCCTGACGAACAATCCGCTTCTTCGTTTCAACTCCTCCAACTCGATCGCCGACAAATACACCGACCCTTTCCGTCTCAGGCGGCAACTTCTTGACGATGTCCGCCGCCATGGCCGGATTGATGTTCCTGGGGCTCTCCGGATGAAACACAAACCCTACCGCATCGGCGCCCGCTTCCACCGCAGTCAGCGCGTCCTCCAGGTTCGTCATCCCGCAAATCTTGACCCAGGTCATTGAGAGTCTCAAGATCTCTGTCTTTCGCTATTGCCACCTTCGACCGCCGCGAAGGATGGGGCAACCGATTTCAGGTGCGCATCAGCGCCTGCTGGGCACCTGCATCAACTCTCTGAGCGCCGCACCCGGAGATTCCGCCCGCATCAGTGACTCGCCGATTAAGAAAGCCTGATATCCAGCAGCCTGCAATTGCGCCACATCTTCGCCGGAATGAATTCCGCTCTCGGCCACGCGCACAACCCCGGCAGGAATTTCAGATCCCAGATCAAACGCCGTCTGAAAATCGACTTTGAAAGTCTTCAGATCGCGCGTGTTCACTCCAACCAAATCGAACCCCGCATCCAGCGCACGCTTTAGTTCTTCGCGGTCATGCACCTCGCACAACACATCCAACGACTGCAACCGCGCCGCTCGACCCAACCGAACAAGTTCGTCAGACGTTAACGCCGCCACAATCAATAACACTGCGTCGGCTGAATTTGCACGAGCCTCGAGCATCTGAAACTCGTCGACCATGAAGTCTTTGCGCAGGCACGGAATCGAAACCGCTGCCGAGGCATTCCGCAAGTTTGCCAAGGAGCCTTGAAAGAACTCTTCGTCGGTAAGAACCGATAGCGCTGCCGCCCCGGCCGACTCAAGTTCCCGCGCCAACTCGACGGGATGAAAATCTGCTCGAATCAACCCCTTCGATGGAGAACCCCTCTTCAACTCCGCGATTACTGCAATTCCATCACGGCTCTTAGCGGCGAGTGCCCGGCGAAACCCGCGCGGCACGTGCTTCTCCGCCCGGCGCTCAAGTTCGCGCAAGTCAGCCGAGCGCTTGGAATCGGCCACCCGAGCCCGCGTCGCCGCCACAATCCTGTCAAGAACGGCAGCCATAAAGAATCCTATGATTATAAGGGACTGTGGCCGCGAAACCCGCTCGGAGACGCAACTTTGACTTTGTCAGTCTGGTAAAGGTCGTTGCCGCACAAGGTGTTATCGGCTGCCGACAATTCCGCGCACAGACTCGATCAGTTTCGCCGAGTCATACCCGACGCCGTCCTTGAAAACCGTCTCGACGTTCTCGATGTCTTCGATCTTCTTTGAAGGATCGCCTTTGATCACAACGAGGTCTGCCTGCTTGCCGGGAGCGATGGTGCCGACGCGGTCGAGATCTCCGAGAAACTGGGCGCCGTTGTAGGTTGCAATGTGGATGGCTTCGAGTGGAGTGAATCCGGCTTCGACCAGCAGTTCGACCTCGCGCTGGTCGCCGAACCCGGCGATCACACCTCCCATGCCGGTTGGGTCGAGCCCGGCGAGGAGGAGGCCGCCGGCCTTGGAGAAAGCGTACTCGAATTCCAACTCTTTCTTGAAAGCAGCGGGAAGCGGCGAGACCTCGCTACCAAAATTCCGCTTTAGGAAATCCGAATCGCTGTAGAGCACACGATAACGCAGCCACTCGGTGCGCGCATCAGGAGAAAGCGCGTCGAGCACACGTTTTTGCGCTGTGGGCCGACCGCTGAACGAGCCCATCTCGAACACCGGCAAGGTAGAAGTTACCGCCACATGATGCTGCACCAGATATTGGATCGTTTCGTGTAATGGGCCGGAATTAGTATCGAGCTTGGCCATCCCAGCCGGATCTTCGGGATTGTCAGGGCACTGGTCCGGCTTCTTGCCGGCGAGGAATTCGGTATCCACAAAAAGCCCGTGTTCGAGATCGTCAATGCCAAGATCGGCAGCTTCGCGGAAACTTACGGCGCAGAGATGGCCGGTCACTTTCGCTCCGCGCTTATGAGCAGCGTCGATCGCAGCCTTAAGATCGGCACGATTGATGTGCATGTAGGCTTTGAAATTGTCCACACCCTCGTCGAGCCAGAAGTTCACCATTTTGACAGCGTCGTCGGGCCCGCTGATTTGGTGCATCTGGACTGCCCACGAGCCCTTGCCTTCCAGGTATGGTCCGGTCACATGCATCTTGGGTCCGGGAGTCGCGCCCGAGTCGATCGATTTTTTCAGTTCAAGGTCGGTGTAGGGCTCGAGAGATCCGGTGGTGCGGATCGTCGTTACACCACCTGCGAGATACAGGCGTGGGAAGCTGTAGGCCATCTCGCCGAAAACGGCATTTCCCATGGGATAGAACATGTGGTCGTGCATGCCGACGAGGCCTGGGATCACAGTGTATCCCTGCAGGTCGAGGACTTGTGCGTCCTTGGCCACGTTGGCGGTGGAAGACTCGCCTAGAGATTCAATCTTTCCTCTATTGAGGACGATTGTCTGATCTTCGCGAGCGGCAGCGCCTGTGCCGTCGATGACACGCACATGTTTCAGTGCAATCACTGGTGCGTCGGTCTTGATATATTTGCGGACTTCGGGCGAGAGGTTTTGCGCTGACACCAGCGAACAGCTTGCGAACAGAAAAAGCGTGAAAGCTCTGCGCATAATCCCCCTGAGAAGGCAAAAGTTGGTTTAGAACCACGTCTGTGCGCGATACTTGCGGTACTCGTCTCCAAACTTTTCTTCGAGCACCTTCGATTCTTTTCCTGCACGCCAAACTTGCAGCGGGATGAGTACGAGAAAAATCAGCAGCAGCGCGGGCCGCTGTACGAACAGAATTCCGCCTGCAATTACGAATGATCCGAAGACATAAATCGGATTGCGAAACCTGGAATACAGTCCCTGAGTGACAAGATTCCTAGCCTGTGCCGTTACCGCGAAAGAACTGCCCAACTGAAAGCGCGCGATGGTCCACAGGATAAATCCGGAGACGCCCAGGCAGAACCCCACGACTGCCATCGGTGTCCAGACCGCAGGGCGATACTGCCAGGTAGCGAGGGTGATCCCTGCCGCCACAATGAACGTGAGCATGATGTGCTTAAAGATCATCTCTGTTGGCTTGGCCAGAAAGGGTAAATCAGGAGGGAGCGGGCTGCAAGACGCCGCAAAAGCGAAAGGCCTCGAAGAATCGAGGCCTCAGCGAAATTCGGGTAACATAGCACCCCGCGACAAGAGCAGGATGGCGCTGGCCGCAGACAGAGTCAAGTTACTTTTGTTGGAGGCTTATCCTCGCGTTTTGCCCCCACAGAACCAACGCTCCAACGAGCGTGAACCCGGCGGGATTCGAACCCCGCATCTGCGACCGTCGCGAGGTGCTATGTTGCCCATTACACCACGGGCCCAGTCCGATTCTTATTCTCAAGTCGGTCTTGTCACTGTGCTTGCGCTCACACTCAACGATACAACGCTAGACTGCGCGCCCAAATCGGGAAAGCGCCATCCTGCTAGAATCAGTATTTACCCGCTCTCATGGACCCCCAGCACATCCGCAACTTCGCGATCATCGCGCACATCGACCATGGCAAGTCGACTCTAGCCGACCGCCTTCTTGAGTTAACTGGGTCGCTGACGGCGCGCGAAATGCAGGCTCAAGTGCTTGATTCCATGGACCTGGAACGCGAGCGCGGGATCACGATCAAGGCTCATGCCGTGCGCATGATGTACACGGCTCAAGACGGCGAAGTTTACCAGCTCAACCTGATCGATACACCTGGGCACGTCGATTTTTCGTACGAAGTATCGCGCTCTCTCGCATCCTGCGAAGGCGCGTTGCTGGTCGTTGATGCGTCGCAGGGAGTCGAAGCCCAGACGCTGGCAAACTCTTATCTGGCGATCAATCACGGGCTTGAAATCATCCCGGTCATCAACAAGATCGACCTGCAGAGCGCGGATATTCCACGCACAAAAGAAATGATCGAAAGTGCCGTCGGTCTTGATGCATCGGACGCGGTGCTGATCAGCGCGAAGACGGGGCTTGGCGTGCCTGACGTGCTGGAGGCAATTGTGAAGCGCGTGCCTCCGCCCAAGGGATCCCCTGACAACAAACTTCAGGCGCTGATTTTCGATTCGTGGTTCGACTCGTATCGCGGCGTCATCGTGCTGACGCGAGTGTTTCAGGGCACGCTGCGCAAGGGACAGAAGATTCGTCTGTGGTCGAATAACCGCATTTTCGACGTGGAAGGGCTCGGGGTGCTTACGCCCAAGCCGGTGGATGTTGACGAACTCAAGGCGGGCGAGGCGGGGTTCTTGATTGCTAATATCAAGAACGTCGCCGACACGAAAATCGGCGACACCATCACTGACGAAGCCAATCCGGCGATTGAGCCGCTGCCCGGCTTTGAAGAAATCAAGCCGATGGTGTTCGCAGGTCTTTACACCGTCGACGCGCACGAGCACACGCAACTTCGCGAGGCACTTGAAAAGTTGCGGCTCAATGACTCGTCGTTTTTCTTCGAGCCGGAAAGTTCAGTTGCTCTTGGATTTGGATTCCGCTGCGGATTTCTTGGTCTGCTGCACATGGAAATCATCCAGGAGCGTCTCGAGCGCGAATTCGGCCTTGACCTTATTACCACTGCTCCCGGAGTGCGCTACAAGATCACGAAGACCGACGGCACGGTGGTGGAAATCGACAATCCATCGCGTTGGCTCAACCCGGCGGAGATCGACAAGGTGGAAGAGCCTGTCATTCTCGCCACCATCCTAACCGCAGAGGAATACGTTGGCGGAATTCTCGCCTTAGTCGAAGAGAAACGAGGTAAGCAGAAGACATTTGAGTATGTCGGGTCCACTCGAGTGATGTTGCACTACGAGTTGCCGCTGAATGAAATCGTCCTCGATTTCTATGACCGTCTGAAAACGGTATCGCGCGGATATGCCTCGCTCGACTACCACCTCGCGGGATATTGGGATTCCCCGATGGTGAAGCTCGACATCCTTGTCGCAGGCGACCCCGTTGACGCGCTCTCGATCATCGTCCACCGTGACTTCGCTTACGAGCGCGGCAAGGCGCTGGTATCGAAGATGCGAGAACTCATTCCGCGCCAGATGTTCGAAGTTCCGATCCAGGCCTCGATCGGCGCGAAAATCATCGCTCGCGAAACGGTCCATGCCATGCGCAAAAACGTGCTCGCCAAGTGCTACGGCGGCGACATCAGCCGTAAGCGCAAGCTGCTCGAAAAACAGAAAGAAGGCAAGAAGCGCATGAAGCGCATTGGGCGCGTTGATATCCCGCAAGAGGCGTTTCTGGCTGTGCTCAAGGTCGGCGAAGGCAGCAACTAAGTGTCCCCCCTCCCGAGGGCCTGCCACAGAGGACACAGACAAGCACGGAGGGTTTCCACCTAGCGGACCAATTCTCTTTTCTTCACCATGCGCAAAATCCAATATCCTGCGGACGCGGCGGCTAGATGCTTCAACGTGTGGCCGCTGACGATGTGGCCCACCGAGAAGATCTGCTGGTCTGCCGCTTCGAAAATCTTTGCCAACGCATAAAAGCCGACGATGATCGCCAAGTCCGACCCGCGTGTGTACTTCGGTGGGAGCAGCAAGGCAAGCAGAAGAATCACAACCGCATACACCTGCACCGCAGCGTAGAAGCGCAAATCCCCATGTCCGCGCAATTCGCTTGATCGCCAGTAGAGAACACTCGCCACTCCGACAATTTCGAATACCGGGAACAGTGCGAGGCCCACTGGTACGGTGACGCGCTCGGCAATCACGGCCGCGAGCAGTGCCATGAAAACGATATTTATGGGGATGCGGTCCCAAACGAGACGGGCGTTGTCCGGCGCGAGGTGATAGTAGCCGGAACCAAACGCCGTGAGGATGAGAGCGGCGAACATCACAAGATAGAACCAGCGCTCACGGTGGTCGACGAATTTAGTAGCTCCGGGCGTGAACATCACGATCAGTCCCAAAATGCCAACGATCGCGAAGGGAAGATTGGAAGCGACGTCGTTGAAGTTCGGAATACCGAGCCAGGAGCGATGATCCGCGAAATTGTGATAGGAGAGCGGTTGGGGAATTGGCGGAATCAAAAGCGCGATGATGGCAATGATCAGCGCGGGTACGATCAGGATCAGAGGCGCTTTAGAACGGGGGATCACGAAGACTGGTCTTTCAATAGCAGAACAGATTCGGATACCTTTTCTGGATGATATCGCACGGTGACATCCTTGTGCGTCCAATGCTTCGCCTGTTCATCCGCTTCATCCTCTGAGTCCGGCGGTAACACATAATTTCCGGAGTAGTATTCTCCGCTCCCAACGTAGGAATATGTGAGCTCTATCTGCCAGCAGAACCAGGAATCCGCGGCGTGTTCTTCTCGTATCACGCGGACTGCTTGAACATGGGCGGGAGCTTTTGGCCATCTAAGCGCTCCTTTCTCAACCGCCCGCGTTCTACGCTTGTTGATTCGCCGCAAAACTGACCTCACCAGAATGTCTGCCGGAGAAGGAAGTATCCATTCCCATTCCATAGGCTCATTTTAGGTCCTTCGGCAAGAATCCGCGTTGGGCTGCTCGCGCGAGTAGAATGGCTGGCTCATGACAGTGACCGTTCGATCATTCGCAAAGATCAACCTTGGGCTGCGCATCGGCCCGGCACGCGACGACGGCTTCCATGAGCTTTTGACCGTCTATCAGACCATCGGTCTGCATGATGTGATTCGAGTAAACGTGACGCGTGGCAGCGGCATCGCGATTCTGTGCGCCGATCTGAGGGTGCCGCGGGATGAGTCGAATACGTGCTTTCGAATCGTGGAGAAGGCTATGAACGCCTTATGTGCTAAGGGTCGCGTCTTCATCGAGATCGAGAAACGACTGCCGGTGCAGGGAGGGTTAGGGGGGGCGTCGGCGAACGCTGTTGCCACGCTGCTTGCGCTGGAGAAGGCGTTGAAGAAAACACTTCCGGCGGAGGAGAAATTTCGGATTGCGGCGGAGGTGGGATCGGATCTGCCGCTGTTTCTGGTTGGCGGGACGACCTTGGGGGTGGGGCGTGGGGAGCAGGTGTATCCGCTTCCCGATTTTCCGGCGGTGTCGTGCGTTGTAGTGACTCCCGAGATTGGCGTGTCGACACCGAAGGCGTTTGCGGAGTGGGACCGGCGAACGCAGGGGCTAAAGTCCCAACCTTCACCGGGCCTTGACACGGCCCTGAAGGGCCGCTCCTCCACAGCCGCAACGATCGCAGATGCGGTGCTGAAGCGCTCTTCTGCTACAGCCGTGTCGAGAGCATCGACGAACTCAAGCAGCAATCCCGCCGAGCCTTGCTCGACATGGACGGGTGAAGGCGCCTGTCCCCACACAGGCCGAGAATCTGCCGACAGCCGAGACGACCGAAAATTGACGTCCTCTACCCCCTCCGATAGAATGAAAATGCTTGGCTATAGCTTGTCAGCTTGGCTGAGCGAGATGTACTCCGGTGCTCCTTCAAGAAGGGGCCGGGCCGAGAATCCGCTTCTCGCGCTTGACCGGGCCGGGATCGAAAACGACTTCGAACAGGTCGTCTTTCCTGAGTATCCCGAACTAGGTGAGGCAAAGCGCGCGTTAATACGCGCGGGCGCAAGGTACGCGTCATTGTCGGGTTCTGGCTCGACGCTGTATGGGTTGTTCGCGTCGCGTCATGCGGCGGCAGCCGCGGTGGATAAGCTGCGGCGGGCTGGCTGGGCGGCTCAGGCGACTGAAACGCTGACGCGGACGGCTTACTGGCGTAGGTTCTTTAAAGCATAGGTTGTGGTCGCGATGCTCGGTTTCGATGGCCGAGATGACCGTCCTTACTGGCTTCGTTTTGTCGGCGAATTTTTGATTGTTGATTTTTGATTGTTGAATGAAAATAGAGTTCCCCGAGCAGGGGTCAATCAACAATCGATAATTCATCCATCAACAATGCAACACTGGGCCGTCGACTAATGGTAGGTCAAGTGCCTTTGGAGCACTTTGTCTAGGTTCGAATCCTAGCGGCCCAGCCAAAGATCAGTACTCAGTTGCTGGTATCCAGTCCAGAAAACCCGCTGGCTGGTGAACTTGCAAGACGGTAACAACTGAAGGCCAGGAGCCCAAATAAACCATGGCTACTTTGGTGACGCCGACCGACAAAGCTGAGAAAGTTGAAAAGAAGAACTCGCCAGTGACCGATGAGAAGACGGAGCGGAAGCAGCGTCCGCGGACCGATGAGAAGTTCAAGATTTTCAGCGGCACGGCCAACGAGCAGCTCGCCGATGAAGTCTGTCACTTTCTCGGGATGCAGCGCGGTCAGGCGCAGGTTACGCGCTTCGCTGATGGCGAGTGCTACGTTCAGATTCAGGAAAACGTACGCGGCGCCGACGTTTTCGTGATGCAGCCCACGTGCCGTCCAGTGGACGAGCACCTGATGGAGCTGTTGCTGATGATTGACGCGCTGAAGCGCGCATCGGCGCGGCGCATCACGGCGGTGATTCCGTACTTTGGCTATGCGCGGCAGGACCGGAAAGACAAGCCGCGGAGTCCGATCTCGTCGAAGCTGGTGGCCGATCTGTTGACGGCCGCAGGGGCGCATCGGGCGCTGATTGTGGACTTGCATACGCCGCAGTTGCAGGGATTTTTCAACATCCCGGTGGATCATTTGTTTGCTTCACCGGTGCTGGTGGATCACTTCCGCAAGTTAGCGTTGCCTAATTTGACGGTGGTTTCGCCCGATGCTGGCGGCGTGGAGCGAGCGAGGTTTTTTGCGAAGAAGGTTGACGCGGCCTTGGCGATTGTTGATAAGCGGCGCGTCGAAATGAACGTAGCCGAGATCATGCACGTGATCGGCGATGTTCATGGACGCACGTGCTTGATCATGGACGACTTGATTGATACGGCCGGGACGCTTGTGAAGACAGCGGCTGCGTTGATGGATAACGGTGCAACTCAGGTTTACGCGTGCGCGTCGCACGCGGTGCTTTCGGGCCCCGCGGTAGAGAACATCCGGAAGTCGGTGATCAAGGAAGTCGTTGTGACAAACACGATTCCGCTGAATGCCGAAGCAGACGCGGCGCGGACGGAAAAGGGCGGAAAAATTCACGTCCTTTCCATTGCGGGACTGATTGGCCGGGCGATTCAGGCCAATCACGAAGAGACTTCAGTCAGTAAGTTGTTTATGTGAGGTGCGAGCCTCTGGCTTTGAGCCTCGAGCAAAGAGATTGCTCGTAGCTCGAGGCTCTTAGCTGATTCTTAGATAGGAATTCAATCTTATGGCGACAGCATTAGAAACGAACGTACTGGAAGCACAGACACGCGAGCCTGGAACCAAGAATGAGGCGAGGCGCGTGCGGCGTGATGGGAAGATTCCGGCTGTGGTGTACGGAGCGGGCAAGGAATCGCTGCCGATCACCGTGGATCCGCGTGTGGTGACGCGCATCCTCAACTCCGAGACTGGCCACAACAGCATTTTCGATCTCTCCTTGAATGGCGAGAAGACCAAGGCCATGATCGTCGACTGGCAATATGAGCCGATCAAAGGCCGTCTGCTGCATATCGACCTGAAGCGGATTGCGCTCGATAAAGTGTTGCGCGTCAGTGTGCCGATCTTCTTGGTTGGCGAAGCCGTTGGTGTGAAGCAGGAGGGCGGCATCATGGAGCAAATGCTCCGTGAACTTGAGGTCGAGTGTTTGCCGGCGGACATTCCCAGCCACATCGATGCCAACGTTGCCGAGCTTACGTTCGGCAAGGTGTTGCGTGTTTCCGATCTGCCACATTCGGCGAAGATCAAATTCCTGACCGACGAGAACCAGCCCGTGGCGCACGTGACCTCGGTGAAGGAAGAAGTTGTGGTTACGCCAGAGGCTGCGGCAGAAGCGGCGGCTGCTCCGGCAGAGCCCGAAGTCATCAAGAAGGGCAAGCAGGAGACCGAGGAAGAAGGCGCTGAGGCTGCTCCGGAGAAGGCAGAGAAGAAAGAAAAGAAATAAGGAAGCGAGCCAAACGCGCGTTTTGCGTGTCGCACAAAACGCGATGCATCGCGCGGCGCGCAACTACGCGCGCCTCAGGATGACAATTGGCTTAGTTTGAAGAATTGGATCGGGCGTGAAGCTGATCGTTGGTCTCGGCAATCCCGGAATCGAATATCAGTTCTCGCCGCATAACTTGGGCTTTCTGGCGATTGATCGGATCGCCGGAAGCCTGGGAGTGGAAGTACGAAACCGGCAATGCCGGGCGCTGACGGCACGCACCGTGCTTGCCGATCAGATGGTGCTGTTGGCCAAGCCCGAGACGTTCATGAATTTGAGTGGCCTCTCGGTGAGGGAACTCCTTCGGGAGTATGAAGCGAGTCCCGAGTCGGACCTGATTGTGATTCAGGACGAGCTAGACTTTCCGTTGGGCACGCTGCGGATTCATACGCGGCGCAGCTCGGCGGGGCACAACGGCATCGAGTCCATCATCGGTGCCTTGGACACGCAAGATTTCTTGCGCATCCGGATCGGAGTGGCGCCGGAGCGGAAAGTCGCAGACGGCGCGGCGTACCTGCTGGCTCCGATGAAGAAGAAGGATCTGGAAGTGGTCGACGGCATGCTCGACACGGCCGCCGAAGCGGTGAAGGTGATTTTGAAAGAAGGTCCGGCAGCGGCGATGAACCGCTTTAACCGGAAGGAAGAAAGTGGCCAGTGATCAGTTATCAGTGGCCAATAAGAATGCGGATTTTGCTGGTCACTGACCATTTGTCACTGACCACCGGGTTTGGAGACAACGAATGAATCGTACTTATGAGCTGATGTTCATCGTCCGGCCGGATATGACGGACGAGGATCTGGACAAACTGATTTCGACGCTGCAATCGGCCGTGCCGACTTCGGGCGGCAGCATTGTGAAGGTCGAAAAGATGGGTAAGCGGCGGCTGGCTTACACCGTGCGTCGCTTCCATGACGGCATTTACGTGCTGATGGTGGTCGAGGGCGGCGGCGCGGTGATTCACGAACTGGAGCGCCGTCTGCGCGTGACCGAGCCAGTCATAAAGTTCCTGACCGTCCGTGTCGACGAAGAGCAGAAGCGGCTTGCCAAGATCAAGGCGCTGCGCGACGCGAAGAAGAAAGTGAGCGCGCAGCCGGCGGCTGCGGCGGAAGAAAGTGCGGCGGCTCCGGCAGCGGAGACTCCGGCGAGCGCGTAACAGCGAGTGGTCAGTGGCCAGTGGTCAGTGACCCGTTCCTGCTTTCTACAAGAGATTTTCTTGCTGGCCACAGACCACTGGTCACTGGCCACTGATTGAGGAGAGTTATGGCAGACGAGACAAAGGCACCAGAGCAAGCGGCGTCGAGTGAGAGGCCACCGCGGAGTGAAGGCGGAAGGCCGGGCGGAGATCGCCCGAGGTTTGGCGGTCCGGGACGTGGTCCGGGTGGACCGCGCGAAGGCGGCGGACCCGGTGGACGCAAGTTTTTCCGGCGCAAGAAGGTTTGCAAATTCTGCGTCGAGAAGATCGAAGACATCAACTACAAGGACTACCGGCTGCTCGGACAGTTCGTCGCCGAGAGTGGCAAAATCGTGCCGCGCCGCCTGACGGGCGTATGCGCACCGCATCAGCACCGGTTGTCGTCTGCGATCAAGCAGGCGCGCAATATCGCGCTGCTGCCGTTTGCAGGACGGGCAAGCTAAAACAGCTGCTAGCTTCTAGCCTCTAGCTCCTAGCTCAGATCGAGCGGGGCTAGTGCCTGGCTAGAAGCTAGCAGCTAGAAGCTAGGAGCTATCATGGAAGTCATACTCAAAGAAGACGTAGCAAAGTTGGGATCGCGCGGCGATGTGGTGAAGGTTGCCGAAGGATACGGACGCAATTTCCTTCTGCCGCGCAAGCTGGCCATTGAGGCCAATGAGGGCAATAAGGCCGTCATCACCCAGATGAAGGCTGCCGCCCTACGCCGTTCGGCCAAAGAGAAGGCGCAGGCCGAAGAACTGGCGAAGCAGTTTGACGGAGTCTCGGTGACATTCACCCGCAAATCGGGCGAGCACGATCAGCTGTTTGGATCGGTGACGTCCAGCGATCTGGCCGACGGTCTCACCAAGAAGGGATTCAACCTCGATCGCCGCAAGATCCAGTTGCACGAGCCGCTGAAGACACTGGGCGAGTTCACCGTCCCAGTGAAGCTGCACAAGGACGTGACTGCGCACCTGAAGGTTGTGATCGAGAAGGAAGCGGCAGCAGAGTAAAGCACCGGCTTTTCGAGCAAGTTGCTGCGCCACTCGCATTTCCAGCCTTCTTGTCATCATGAGGGGCGCTCTTTGCCGCGAGGGACCTATGTAACTTGCCGCCAGCAAGTTCCATGGGTCCTTCGGTGGCAAAAACCGCGCCTCAGGATGACAATTCATTACGGCTTGCACCGGCCAGCCGTTTTTGCCCCACAACTTGGGCACTTTCTTTGCCAATCTAGCACCCCAAACGGTAGCCCACTGTTGTGTTTCCCCTCTAAATCTTTGTCCAAGAATCACCTAGACGCCCCATAAATACTTTGTAAAGCCTATAATTTGTGCTCACGGAACGGGGGACTCTCCGTCTATTCCTGTGCAAGCCCGGATGACATTAAAACCCGGGCAGCAGAGGAAGCGACGCAAAATGCCGGCCGGTGTATGGGCAGTACCATTTTCGGTTGGCGGACGGGCCCACTCAAGAGAGAGTGAGTTAACAGAGAGAGTCAGTAAGAACCAGAACCCCCCGCGGGGTTACATGGCTGGGCTAGATCGCCAGGTACAAGATCGACGCATTGACGACACGATGCTGATCCGCGAGGCACAGCGCGGAAACCGCGCTGCCTTCGAGGAACTCGTGCGCCACTACGATCAGGCCGTGTTACGGCTGGCCCTGCATCTCACCGGAACTGAACACGACGCCCAGGACGTGTATCAGGATGCCTTCCTCAAAGCTTACAAAAATATAGGCAGCTTTCGCTTCGAGTGTTCCTTCTATACATGGATTTACCGAATCGTAACCAATCTGTGCCTCGATCATCTGCGTAAGAAGAATGTGCGCAAGGAAGACGCACCGGTGGCGAAGGATTCTGACGGCGACGAATATGACCTGCTCGATCAGGTGGCAGATGGGCGGGCGGGAGCGAATCCGGAGAGAGATTTGATGCGGCGCCAGCTAGGGGCGCGGATTGCCGGGGCGCTCGAGAAACTGACACCGCGCGAGCGGATGGTGTTCGAGTTGAAGCATTATCACGGGCTGAAGCTGCGCACCGTGGGAGAGATTTTGCATACGACGGAAGAGACCGCCAAGAATACACTCTTCCGGGCCACGCAGAAATTGCGCGGGGCACTGGCGGATATGAGATAGCAGTGAGCCGTGAGCAGCGAGCTTCGAGTTTGCAAGGATTACTCGTAGCTCATGGCTCAGAGCTCGAAGCTTAAGGTGCAACTATGAAGTGTGAATGGGTTCGAGAAAATATCGTGCTTCACGTTTATGGCGAGCTGGCAGATGATGCCCGTCATGAACTGGAGCAACACGTCTCGCGGTGCGCGGATTGCGCGCTGGAGCTGAAAGCCGAGCAGAATTTTCATGAGCTGCTCTCGCAGGATCGCGCCGCTGAGCCTACACCGAATCTGCTGGCCTCTTCGCGCATGCGCCTGCAGGAAGCTCTGGAGACAACGCAGCAGGGGAATTTCTTCAGCCGCCTGGCTTTTGATCCGACGACCTGGCTGCGCCAGGTGCGATTCTCACCAGCGCTTGCTTCGGCGATTCTGATTTTGGGCTTTGCCGGCGGAGTGGGAGCAACGTACAAGATGTACAGCCGCTCCGGACCTTCCATCGTTCCGTCGATCGCGACGAATTCCTCAGGCAGCAGCGTTCCGACTGAAGCTTCCGTCTCCGGTATCGAAGCCGTAACTCCCATCCCAGGCACCGATCAGGTCACGATCAAATACAACACGCTTTCCACGCAGGAAGCTCAGGGATCGCTAAACGACCAGAAGATCCAGCAATTGCTGCTCTATGCAGCCCGGAACAATTACAACTCAGGCGTGCGGGTAGACTCCGTCGATCTGCTGGCGCAGAAGAGCGGAGAGTCACAAGTTCGCGATGCTCTCATCTATGCGCTGCAGAACGATACTAATCCCGGCGTGCGGCTGAAATCGCTTGACGCTCTGGGCACCTACGTGAAGACCGATACCAATGTGCGCGACTCCATTCTGCGCGCGTTGGTGAATGATTCAAATTCCGGTGTGCGCATTGAAGCGCTACGCCTGATTGAGCCTGTGAAGGCCGACGGCAGCGTCCGCGGCGTATTAATGGCGCTGGCTGCCAAGGACCAGAGCACATATATCAAGTCGCAGGCACGAACGATGCTGGCGCAACTGCCGGAGATCGACTAACAGCAGCGCCTGAAGGCGCAGATGGTGTTGTGGCTTTTCGGTATGCCTCAAGGCATACCCTGATACGAAGAGAAATAGAAACGGGATTCGCGGACGTAACCGCGAGAAGTGAGGTGGTTGAGTTGAAAAAAGCGCTACAAGTCGTCGGGTTAGCCGGTGTGCTGGCCCTGCTTGCGCCGCTAAGCTTGCCTACGCAAAGCCTGGCGCAAGAATCAAAAGTGTCCCGCGATGGCGGATCCTGGTCACAGGAAACGACGGGATCTCTGGCTGCGGTGAAGAATCTACGAGTCAAAGTAGACATGGGCTCGGTGGTAGTACGTGGCGGGCAACAGCAAGGCATCAATTATGTCGTTCATACGCGGTTTGGAAATTCTTCAGAGCAAGAGGCCCGTCGCCAGTTTGAACAATTCAAGGTAACCGCATATGTAAAAGGCGACACGGCCTGGATTGTCGGAGATTGGCAGGGTGGAAGACATCCACGGCATTTTTCGGGCGAATTTTCGGTTATGGTGCCGCGCGAAATGGCCCTCGTAAAGCTTGAAACGGAGGGCGGAAACGTTGATGCGTCTGGCGTTGCTGGTCGGGTTGAGGCGGAGAGCGGCGGCGGCAGCATCAAGTTCGATGACATCGGCGGCGGTGTGAATGCCGAGACCGGCGGCGGTTCCATCGATGTCGGAACTGTTGGAGGCGATCTCGGACTGCACACTGGTGGCGGAGGCATTGTCGTCCGTCACGCCAACGGAAAGATCATTGCTGAGACCGGCGGCGGAAGTGTGCGGATCGAGTCCGGCTCGCAGGAAGCAATGATCGAGACCGGTGGCGGCGGCGTCGAGGTTCGGCAATGTGCCGGAAAGGTGCGCGTCTCAACGGGAGGTGGCAGCGTCGATCTCAGCGATGTGGGTGGCCCAGCGGAGATTGAGACTGGCGGTGGCAGTATCCGCCTCACCTCCGCAAAGGGACACGTTCATGCCGAGACCGGTGGTGGTGGAATTGAGCTGTACGGCGTTCCGTCGGCCCGCGCGGAAACAGGTGCAGGGGGGATCACCGTAAAACTGGTGAATACCGGCGGCGAACGCCTCGATTCGGACCTGGAAACAGGTGCCGGCGATATTACGGTCTACATTGCGTCCGATGTTGCTATCAACGTTCGTGCCAGCGTCGATATGGGCAATGGACACCGCATTACGTCAGACTTTCCCGACATCCACATTAGCAGCGAAGGCGATCAATGGGGCCCGAAGACATTGATGGCCGAGGGCAAGTTGAATGGAGGTGGGCCGTTGCTCAAGGTGCACACGTCCACCGGAGATATTTGTCTTAAGCGGGCGAACCACTAAGAGCACTGAGAGTGGTCGCTGACCGAGAACCGGCGATCAAGAAATTGCCAGTTCTCCGAACTGGAGGAACGACCATGCGCAAATACATGCTGACCAGCATCGCAATTTTGCCGTTGCTCCTTACTTTTTCTCAAGCTGCCCAGAACTGGTCCGTCGATGGTTCGAATCATGCTTGGGTTTTCCCCGGCGAAGAAGGTGGCACGACTGCTTATCTGGGTGTCGACATCGCCGACGTCACTACCGACCGCCTGAGCGCCCTGAAACTGAAAGAAGAGAAAGGCGTGGAAGTGACGATGGTCGATCAGGACGCTCCCGCCGGCAAAGCTGGAATCAAAGAGCACGACGTGATTCTCAGCATGAATGGAACGACCGTCGACAGCAAGGCGCAGCTGCAGCGAATGATCCACGAGACACCACCTGGCCGGGTTGTGGCCTTAGGGTTGAGCCGCGACGGCCAGCCAATGACCATCAAAGTGCAACTCGCGGACAAGCACAAAGAATTTGCTTTTAAGGGCCCGAGGCCCGATGTCCACGTAAATATTCCTGAAATCCATGTTCCGGACATCGATATCCCCGCGATCAACATGGTGATGGTTACGTCGTCTGCACGCAGCGGGTTGATGGTGGAAAACATCACGTCGCAACTGGGCGAATTTTTTGGTGTAAAGAACGGGACTGGCGTGCTGGTGCGCTCGGTGGAAAGGGGCAGCCGCGCGGAAAAAGCTGGTTTCCGGGCTGGAGACGTCGTGCTCAAAGTCAACGGACAGGTCGTGCACGACACGAGCGATTTTTCTCATGGAGTCAAGTCGAGAAGCGGCGACTCAGTCAGCGTAGTGATTATGCGTGATAAGAAAGAGCAGTCGCTGACGCTTTCCCTGCCGCCCCGTAAGGAATCTGGCGACCTGATGCAGGAAGAGAGCTTTACCGAGCCTCTGCTCGACGCTGAATCGATGGTCGAATTGAGTAAACTGGACGAACTAGCTCAACTGCGGGAACAAACCGCCCTCTATTCGGCGGAGAACCGCGAGGCCGTGAAAGAGGTCCAGAAGGAACTTTGCAAGCAGCGGAAAGACCTCAAGGGGCAGAGTCAAAAGCAGAAACGGCAGATGCAGAAGGACATGGAGAATTTGCGAAGGCAACTGCTGGAGATGAAGGCAGAGTGGATCTAAAGCTTAGCTGCGACCTGTAGCGAGACTGACGCTGACCAGACACACTCGATTCCGGCCTTCTTGCTTGGCAGTATAGAGGCCGTTGTCCGCTGCCCGGACGATTTCGTCACGCGACCTGCCGTGCGCAGGAAATGCCGCAACTCCCGCACTGATCGTAATACTGCGAGGCACCCCAGGAAACTGCCAGTTCTCCACCTGACGGCGTAGTTTCTCGGCAATGGTCAACGCCTGCTGCGCGTTCGTTTGTGTCAGCAGAATCGCGAATTCCTCTCCCCCGTAGCGGCACACCACGTCAATCTTCCGAACCTGCTGGTGAAAGATCGAAGAGACCTGCCTGAGCACTTCGTCGCCGAGAAGATGTCCAAATTCATCATTCAAGCGTTTGAATTGGTCGATATCGGCCATGATGACGGCCATGCCCGTTCCGTAGCGCCGGGCGCGCTCGACCTCTTCGCTGATCCGCAACTCAAAGAAGCGGCGATTGAAGATTCCTGTCAGGCCGTCGAGATACGCCAGTTGCTTGACCCGCTCGACGTAATAGGCGTTCTGGATCGAGTTGGCGCAGATGTCAGCGACTGACTCAAGCGACTGCAACTCAACTTGGCTGAAAGCATTGCGATTGGTGCTGTGCAAGGTCAGAACGCCGAGTGTTTGCCCGAATGAGATCAGAGGAATGCTCATTCGGGACCCGGTCTCCTTGAACATGCGAAAGGCGTCGGGAGCGTCAGACAGATCTTTCTCGGTCACCGTGGCGTTGGTGGCGATGACTCGCGACCAGGGCTCTTGTGCCGTCGTGAAACGTCCGCCGGGAGGAAAGCAGGGCGTCAGGGTTCCGTGATGAGCACGCATGACGAGGTCCCCCTCTTCGCGCAAGAGCAGCGAAACATGGGAAACCTGAAACGCCTGCTGGATGATGGAACAGACGCGGATCAGCAATTCTTCAAGCTCCATCACCGCCGTGCTCTGCTGGGCGATGGTGTTGATGGCTTCCAGTTGCCGGGCACGTTGTCGTTCCAGCGAATACAGGTGCGCGTTCTGAAGTGCAATGGAAGCTTGCGTAGAGAACAGCGTCAGCAGTTCAATCGTCTCGGGGTCGAAGAAATCAAGCTTGTCGCTCTGGCAATCAAGGATGCCGACAACCTCGTCGCGAACCATCAGCGGAATCGCCAGTTCAGAGCGCGTCGATTGAGCGGCACAAACATATCGTGGGTCTTGGTTTACGTCTGGGGCGTAGATGGGTTGTTTTTTCGTAGCGGCGGCGCCAGTAATTCCTTTATGGGCCCCGAGACGGACCATGTCCTTTCCCTCATCCCATCCGACTTGCGAGCGGACGTAGAGTTCTTGCGTCTCCTTGTCGAGAAGGAGAATCGCGACATTCGGCAAATGAAAATAGTCGCGCGCAATCGCCAGGATCCTCTGCAAGACCTCGTCGAGGTCAAAGGTCGAGAGAACTACCTGGCCCGCGTCATACAAAACCGCGATCTTAGGCATTCCCATGGATTCTAGTCTGGGGATAGGAAATGACCGAGGTTCCCAAAGTAACTGGATTCACAGTAGATCTAGAAAACGGGACGTTTGCCAAGAAGGAACTAGTCCTATCGCCATTTGCGAACCGTCCGGATCGCGCCATAGATAACCAGGCAGATCCAGAAATCGAGCACCATGCCGAGGTCGATGTGATGGGGACGGTGACGCGCGGCAAGCGGTAGGGAAGGCAACAAGAGGAAATAGACAACGTTGCCCAGCAGGATCGCGAGCAGTGACTGCAGCAGATTGAGCACCACCAATGGTTTAGACACCCAAATCCTTGCAAGGGTTTCCATCTCACTGAAGTTAATGCCGCAACAGATGATTCCCCACCCTTGAGCATGCGCATTTTCCTCCTGCTACCATGCTTGCTGAGTCTCCACGGACCCGAAGTCCGCTGTGAGACGCAACTCTTGAGGATTTTCTTCGCAATGCTTGAACTTTCAACCCCAGTCCAATATGTAAAGGGAGTGGGTCCGCGCATTGCGGATGTTCTAGCCGCCAAGGGAATTCGAACCGTCGGAGATCTGGTTCACTATCTTCCGTTCCGCTATGAGGATCGTCTCAATCCCCGGGGAATTGTCGAGTTGCGACCCGGGGAGATGGCAAGCGTCGTCGGGGAGGTCCGGAACTCGGGACTATTTCGCACGCGCAGTATGCCGATCTTTCAGCTGACGATCGGTCAAGGCCGCGCCCGGCTGCGCTGCCTCTGGTTCAATGCAACCTATCTGCAGGATAAGTTCACTCCCGGACAAATGATTGCACTATATGGCAAGGTCGAAGAAGATCAGCGCACTCGGGAGCTGCAGATCATTCAGCCGCAGTTCGAGATTCTGGGCGATCCAGCTGACTCCGGGAATGACGCTGGAAAGAAAGCGGCGGAGTCGCTGGAGATCGGGCGCATCGTGCCGATCTATGAAGCCACTGGCCGGCTGACTTCGAAGTGGTTCCGGCGGATCATTCGCACGGCACTCGAAAACTTGACTCCGGACTTGCCCGAGCCAATTCCAGCGGTGGTCCGGGCACACCTGGGATTGGTCTCGCCCCGTTCGGCGTTTTGGAATGTCCATTGGCCAGAGCCCGGAGAGAGTCTTACCGATTTGCAGTCATCGCGTACTCCTGCGCATATCCGCATGATCTTCGATGAGTTGTTCTTCGTCGAATTAGGGCTTGAGTTGAAGCGGCGGCAGCAAAAGGCGCAGACCGGAATTGCGTTCCGGCTCGATGACAAGGTGCGCGCGGCTATAAAGAAAATTCTTCCGTTTCATCCCACGCCGGCGCAGAAGCGAGTGCTCAAAGAAATCGCGGCTGACATGGAAAAGCCGTATCCCATGCGGCGTTTGCTGCAAGGAGATGTCGGCTCCGGCAAGACGATTGTCGGATTCGAGGCGGCGATCATCGCCATCGAGAACGGCTGCCAGGTCGCGCTGATGGCTCCCACCGAGATCCTGGCACAGCAGCACTATTTTTCGGCGCGCCGGATTCTGGAGAATGCCGGCTACCGCATTGTGCTGCTCACCGGATCCCTGGAGAGCGACCGTAAGCGCGAAATCCGCCGACACATCGCGCAAGGAAATGCCCAACTGGTGATCGGAACGCACGCGCTGCTGGAAGAAAAAGTCGAATTCGGGAACTTAGGCCTCGTCATCGTCGATGAACAACACCGCTTCGGAGTGATGCAGCGGCTGAAGCTGATGAAGAAGTCGGCCGAAGGCAGCGAACCGGCTCGTGTGGGGACGGGCGCCTCGCCAGTCCAGGCCGAGCAGAGCTCGGCGGCGAATGCATCCACGACCGCCGAGCCGGATGTGCTCGTGATGACAGCCACTCCAATTCCGCGAACTCTGGCCCTAACCCTCTATGGCGATCTTGATCTCAGCGTCCTTGACGAACTGCCTCCGGGACGAACGCCGATCGTGACCAAACAAGTCACTGACGACCAGTCGCCCAAAGTCTGGGAGTTCCTGCGCCGGCAGGTCGAAGCGGGACACCAGGCATACGTGGTCTATCCAGTAATTGCCGAGAACGAGGAAAGCGAGTTGAAGGCCGCCATCAAGATGTATCGCGAGCTTAGTGGAAAGATCTTTGCTGACCTGAAGGTAGGGCTGCTGCATGGCCGCCTTGACGCCGATCTGAAAGACCAGGTGATGCGGATGTTTCAGAAAGGCGAGTTGCAGATTCTAGTGGCAACGACCGTGATTGAAGTCGGCGTGGATGTCCCAAACGCGACCATCATGGTCATCGAGCATGCGGAACGTTTTGGACTAGCCCAGTTGCATCAGCTACGCGGCCGGATTGGCCGCGGCGCGGCAAAGTCCTACTGCATTCTGATGACAGGCGGCAAAGTCACTGAGGAAGGCCAGCGACGACTGAAGGCTATGGTCGACACCAACGACGGATTCAAAATTGCCGAACTCGACCTGGAACTGCGCGGTCCGGGAGAGTTCTTCGGTACGCGCCAGGCCGGCCTGCCGAGTTTTCGCGTGGCCAATATCATTCGCGACGGGCAACTGCTAGAGATCGCCAAACGCGAGGCGGCGTTCGTGCTTGCCGGGCCCAACGCAGAAATTTCCTCCGAAGAAATCAGCCGTGCTCTGGTGCAAATGCGTGCCCGCTGGCAGCACACCTATGGGCTGGTCGAAGTCGGCTAGCAGACGGCTACGAGAAGGACCTCTTGGTCATGACAAAAGATGACATCCGGCTTCTCTACGAATACGACCGCTGGGCGAATAACCGGGTCATCGAGTTCGTTTCTGCTCTTACTCCGGAACAGTTCACCCGCAACCTCGGCGGCGCATTTCAGTCGGTAAGGCACACTGTGGTTCACATTGCTGGAGGAGAATGGGTCTGGTTGCAGTATTGGAAGACGGACTCTTACAGCGTTTCGTTCGTGAGCGATTTGCAGAAGCGCCGTGATCAATTGTTCAATCCGGACTTATATCCGATCATCGCTGCGGTGGAAGCGAAATGGAGGGAGGTCGAAAAGGCGCAGATTGCTTTTGTCGAGAACGTGACGGACGAAGGCCTCAGCAAGATGCTTCCGTTTCGCACCATCCATGTAAGCCTGGCGCACCTGATGCAGCATGTCGCGAATCACTCCACCTACCACCGCGGACAGATCGCTTTGATGATGCGGCAGCTCAATGCAGAGCCACTCGCTACCGACTTCCACGTCTTTTTGGTAGAGGGCTGCAAACAGCTATAGGTGGCGCATGCAAAAGTCCTGAGTTAGGGAAAGTTGAAAACGCCCGAGAAGTCAAACAGCAAACTGGCTCCAAGGTAACCCTGCGGACGTAGGGTGCGTCCCGATACTCCCACTTGAACTGATAATATTGAAAGGATGGCTGGCAGTCCCCAACTTATCCAGATTGAGCTGTCTCCACCGATTCGCACGCCGAAGCCGCAGTGGCTGAGGGCCAAGGCGCCGGTTGGCGATAACTTCCACAATCTAAAGAAACTTGCCCGCGGACTCGGGCTGCACACTGTATGCGAGTCTGCTCAGTGCCCGAACATCGGCGAGTGCTGGAACCACAAGACTGCGACGTTCATGCTGCTGGGCGATATCTGCACACGACGATGCGGATTTTGCGCGGTGCCAAAGGGACGTCCGGAGCCTATCGACTGGAACGAACCGCGCCGTGTGGCGGAGGCGGTTGCGACGTTGGGTTTGAAGCACGCTGTGGTCACGAGTGTGAATCGTGACGACGACAACATTGGCAGCGCGCGCATCTTCGCCGAGACCATTCGCCAGATTCGCGAATTGACGCCCGACTGCCGGGTCGAAGTGCTGATCCCCGACTTCCAAGGACTCGAAGAGTCACTCCGCATTGTGCTGGATGCCCAACCGGATGTTCTGAATCACAATACCGAGACCGTTCCACGCTTGTATCGCGCCGTTCGCTCGGGAGCTCGCTACGAGCGGACTTTGGCGCTACTGGAAAACGCGAAGAAGATTTCGCCGGGCATGGTGACCAAGAGCGGGGTAATGGTTGGCCTCGGTGAATCCAGCGACGAATTAGTAGAAGTCTTTCGCGACCTGGGCACAGGTGGCGTAGACATCCTTACCGTCGGACAGTATTTGCGCCCATCGAAAGATCATCTTCCGATCGCGCGCTTCTATACGCCGGAAGAATT
>DATFQQ010000294.1:0-12387 GCA_035264195.1 Candidatus Sulfotelmatobacter sp.
GAACTATCTGATCAGCATCACGCCAAAGCCAGCGGATATGAAGCAGGAGGCTTATGAGCGGACCTTGAAGGCGCGGGCATTCGACATCACGCGATACCTGCTGCCCCTGGCGACGAATACCTCTCTGGGCGAGGTCGTGAATGCTCGCACCCTGGAGACGCAGGTCGCGCATCTTCTGTCGCATACGCATAAAGAGGTACGGGTGCTTGGCGAGTCGCTGAAGAAGGCCGCGATTGGGCCGGCTTACAACGTCAATACCGAATCGCTGGAAGACTTAGTTGAACAGATTCGTGCCGTGAGTCCGGAACTCGGTTCGCGGGCCGAGCAAGAATTGCTGCGCGAGGTGCGCGTGGCACCGACGCTTGTGAAGTATGCGGATCCGAGTCCGTATGAGATGGAGACGCGGCGGGAGTTACGTCAGGCGGCACGCGAGTTGATGGCTTCCGAGCCCGTTGCGCCGTCGAAGGCGATTGTCGATTTGCTGGATGAAGAGCCGCTTGAAGTCGAAATCGCGACTACGCTGCTGTACGAGCATAGTCATCATTCTTACCGGCAGATTCGGCAGATGGTGCAGGTAGCAGGCGAGCGGCGGCGGCGCGAGATCATTGATCTGGGGCTGAAGCATCGCGGAAAGCACGACGAGATGCTGCGCGGATTCCGCGCGGGGCAGCAGTTCCGCTTCGACATTCTGATGGATACGGGCGGCTTCCGCGACATGCACCGGCACCGGCGGTGCATTCAGGTGATGCAGAGCTTCACCACGCAGCATGGGTACGAGATGTTGCTCGACATGGAAGATGCGGGAGTGCGTGGGCGGTTTGACGCGGCGATGCGGCGCGTGCAGTCGGCTGTTGAGAAGTTAGCGGGACGAGGAACTCCTGAGGCAGAAGAGAATTCGCAGTACGCGATTCCACTGGCGTTCCGCAAGAGAGCGCTCTTTAAGATGGACTTTGCAGAGGCGGTTTACATCTCCGAGTTACGGACGACGCCGGCCGGGCATGTGTCCTATCGCAATGTCGCTTATGCGATGTACGAAGCCGTGGCGAGGAAGTATCCGGCGTTGGCGAAGTATTTCCGGCTGCACGATGTGAACGCGCCGGTGGACTTGCTGCAAAGATAAAGCCCAATGCGTTTCGTCGTCGTCGTTCTTGGATGTTTGGCCGTTTGGATGGCATTGGTCCTTTACGTAGCACATCCATGGCCAGACAGTCGGATCTTCGCAGCATTCTTCTTAGCGATTGGGTTCTTCAAGGTGGTCACCCACAAGGCAAGTGGACGAAGGTTGTTTGCAAGGTCTCAGGCCAGTCCACCATTTGTTGCACGGGTCTGGGCCATTGCTGGAGAGAGAGGAGTACAGGCCTTATTCCTCGGAATTGGAATCATCTTTATCCTGGCGGGAATTTTGATAGCTCTGCGGCTGGTGTGAAGGGAAGGCTGTTCTTGACAAGCGGGTAGGTTCCGTTTTTGGAACAATCCACAGTTAATTCTTTAGATTCGCCTTTTCTTCGCTTTGATTCGTATGTATAATCCGGCCATAGTTAGAAGGCAATCATAGTTTACGAAGCAAAAGGAGCCATCCCATGGCAGATGAGCGGGGCAAGGCGATCGATCTGGCGGTATCACAAATCGAGAAGCAGTTCGGTAAGGGATCGATCATGCGGTTGGGGTCGAAGGACGCGATTCTGCCGATCTCGGTGATCCCGACAGGGTCGATCTCATTCGACGCCGCGCTTGGCGTGGGCGGATTTCCGCGCGGACGCGTGATTGAGGTGTTCGGGCCGGAATCGTCGGGCAAGACGACCATTACGCTGCAAGTGATTGCCGAGGCGCAGAAGACCGGTGGAATGGCCGGGTTCATCGACGCCGAGCATGCACTGGATCCAGGCTATGCGAAAAAGTTGGGCGTAGATGTCGACAATCTCCTGGTTTCGCAGCCGGATTACGGTGAGCAGGCGCTGGAAATCACCGAGGCGCTAGTACGTTCGAATGCCATGGATGTGCTGGTCGTGGACTCTGTCGCCGCCCTGGTGCCTAAAGCTGAGTTGGACGGCGAAATGGGCGACAGCCACATGGGATTGCAGGCGCGGTTGATGTCGCAGGCGCTCCGCAAGCTCACAGGCACCGTTTCGAAGTCGCGGACCTGCCTGATCTTTATCAACCAGATTCGCGAGAAAATCGGTGTGATGTTCGGCAACCCCGAGACGACCACAGGCGGCAAGGCGCTCAAATTCTACTCGACGGTGAGGATCGACATCCGGCGTATCGCCGCGGTCAAGGAAGGCGACGTGGTCATTGGATCGCGGACGAAGGTAAAGGTGGTGAAGAACAAGGTGGCGCCACCGTTCCGCGAGGCCGAATTCGACATTCTCTATGGCGAGGGAATTTCGCGAGAGGGCGATCTGCTCGATCTGGCGGTGAATAACAATATCGTCGAGAAATCCGGATCGTGGTTCAGCTACAAGAGCGAGCGGATTGGCCAGGGACGCGAGAATGCCCGCCAGTTCCTCAAGGACAACAAAGATGTGCTGACGAAGCTGGACACAGAAGTGCGGAAGGCGCTGGGGTTGATCGCCACGCCCCCGGCCGCAGCAACGCCGACCAATGGCGCGGCGACCGGTCGAGTGACGACGATGCCAACGGGGACCGACGCTCCAAAAGCTCCTATTGTGGCTGCTCGCAGATAAGTTCTGAATTGCTTCCGGGCGCGGTCGTCTCTCTCTCACCGAACCGCGCCCGGGTCTCCCGGGATTCCTCTCAGCGGCTAAAGCCGGTAGTTTTTCCCGATCCTCATCGGCACAGCTTTGAAGCCATCCCCTGATACTCGCCCTGCTGCGAACCGTTTGAACGTCGCCAAATCCGTCCTTCGTTGCTATTGTTGGTCCGCCCCGAATAAAATCTCTCTTGCTGCTATCCAGCTGCCCGTGTCGCCAGACGGGCGGTTCAAGGGGACGATTGAACAAGGGCACGGCTATTTATCCGGGTTCGTTTGATCCACCGACGAACGGGCACCTCGATCTCATTCAGCGAGGCAGCAAGATCTTTGAAGAGCTGGTCGTGGCCATCTTGCGAAACTCGGAGAAGGTTCCCATGTTCAGCGTAGCCGAGCGTCTGGAGATGCTCCGTGCATTGACTGCTGATCTGCCGAACGTGCGGATCGATACCTTTGACGGGCTGATGGTCGAATACGCGAAATCGTTGGAAGCAACCTGTGTACTTCGCGGGATTCGCGCCATCAGCGATTATGAGTACGAACTGCAAATGGCATTGATGAATCGCAAGCTTGAGCCGACGCTGGAAACCGTCTTCATGATGCCGGCGGACAAATATTCTTATGTAAGTTCTCGGCTGGTACGGGAAGTGGCGCAGGCAGGCGGTCCGGTCAAAGGGCTCGTTCCTGAGATCGTGGAGCAGAAACTGCGCGAAAAACTCGATCCTGCATACAAATTGCGGGGCGCGGAAATCACTGAAGTGCCCAGGAGAAGGAAAAAGAAAGCATGACTACGGCAATCATGGAAGCGGCAAAACTTACAGAACGGATCAACCGGATTGAACCTTCGGCAACGATGGCGGTTGTGGCCGAGGCGGACAAGCTGCGTACGCAGGGAATCGACGTCGTGGACTTTGGCGCCGGCGAACCGCACTTTTCGACGCCGCAGCACATCAAAGACGCGGCCATTGCCGCCATTCAGGGCAATTTCACGAAGTACACCGCAGTCGCTGGCACCGCGGAGCTGCGGGATGTGATCGCCCACCGTCACAACGTCGATTTCGATTCCGACTACCGGCGCGAAGAGGTCATCGCCTCTGTCGGCGGCAAGCACGCGCTGTTCAACGCGATCCAGGTGCTGGTGGACCATGGAGACGAAGTGATTCTCCCGGTGCCCTACTGGGTCTCGTTCAAGGATATCGTCCGGTATGCGGGTGGGAATTGCGTTCTCTTGGAAGCCGATGAAGCAGACGGATTCCGAGTCACTGCGGAGATGGTGGCCAGGCTCATCACTCCTCGGACGAAAGTCATCATTCTGAATTCGCCGTCGAATCCTTCGGGTGCAGTCATGAAGCCGGAGGACATGACAGAGGTAGTCCGGTTGGCGCACCAGCGTGGGATTTGGGTGCTGTCGGACGAGTGCTATGTCTACCTGAACTATACGGCGAAGAATTTCTCGGTCGGCGCGCTACGTCAGTATAAGGAGCGCTTCGTGCTGCTGGGCTCGTTATCGAAGACCTACGCGATGACTGGATGGCGTCTGGGGTATGCCTTGGCGCCTGCGGCGGTCACCAGCGCAATGGCGAAGCTACAGAGCCAGTCGACCTCGAATCCGACCTCGATCGTCCAGAAGGCAGCCGTGGCTGCCCTGAAAGGGCCGCAGGAGTGCGTGGAGGAGATGCGGCGGGAGTATATCCAATTGCGGGATCACGTCGTTGGGGGCCTCCGGTCGATTCCCGGTGTCACCTGCACGATGCCGGAAGGGGCTTTTTACGCGTATCCGAATATTTCGTCTTTTCTTGGCCGCGGAGGGCTGAAGTCCGCATCTGATGTGGCCGGCAGGCTGTTGCGCGAAGCGCATGTGGCGACGGTTCCGGGCGAGGGATTTGGGACAAGCGAGCACATCCGAGTCTCCTACGCGACGTCGAAGGCTGAGCTGGACCGCGGATTGGACAGGATGCGGAAGTTCTTCGCTGCGCTGTAGGACATCGGCGGAACTAAAGCCTCCACCACAGAAGGCACAGGGGAGCACAGAGGAACATTGGGTTCGGCAAGGGCCGTTCCGTGGCGAGCGGCCTTTTTTGTCGGTGCCTGTTTTGAATGACAAACCTTTATCCATTACTGATGCAACCGGGATTTGATCCTCGGCCATGGGGCACGCAGGATTTGTCTCCGATTTACCCGAATCACAAGTTCGCGGAAAAGATCGGCGAGGCATGGTTGAGCGGCGATGACTGCAAAGTGGCGAATGGCCCCTTTTCCGGCAAAACGCTGGCGCAATTGAGCGAACAGTATCAGCGCGAGTTGGTGGGAGAGGCGGCGCGAGATGCCAAACGTTTCCCGCTGCTGCTGAAGTTTCTGTTTCCTCACGAAAAGCTGTCAGTGCAAGTGCATCCGGATGACGCGCAGGCGCTAAGAGTTGGGCAGCCCTGGGGCAAGACGGAATGCTGGTATGTGGCGCATGCCAAACCCGGCGCGCAGATTGCGCTCGGATTGAAAACGGGAGTGACTCCAGCTCAATTGGAAGAAGCGATCCACCAGAAGCGCGCAGAAGAGGTGTTGAACTGGATCAACGTGTATGCGGGCGACATGATCTACGTTGCCGGTGGGACGGTGCACACGCTCGGGCCGGGATCGATCATCGTGGAGACGCAACAGCAGTCGGATACCACGTACCGCCTTTATGATTACGGGCGTCCACGAGAACTGCACTTAGAAGACGGCATGGCCGCGGTGAAGGAGAAGGTCGGATCGGGGAGGGTGTTGCGTCCGGCGCCTCGGGAGGTAGGCAAGAATCGATACTCGCCACTCATTGGCGCTCCGTATTTCGTTGTTGACATGTTCGAATGCAAAGAGCCAACTCGGGCATTCTCGACGCGCGACGATTCGGGCAGGAGCTCGGTGCAGATACTGGTTGCCGTTGAGGGCTGCGGCGTGATCGAGTCACGTGGGATGGATCCGGTCACACTGGCAAAGGGAGACGCGGTCGTGATTCCCGCATGCGTTGACGATTTCAGCGTGAGGCCGCAGTGGACCTTGGAGTTTTTGCGGGCTTACGTCCCAGGCAAAGCGTTGGCCGAGCCCGAGACGAGAATGTAGATCTACTGTGAACGTATGGCGAAAAATCCTAATTTCTTTCCCGTAATTTTGGCTGGCGGCCGAGGGACGCGGTTCTGGCCATTGAGCCGAAAGAAGCGTGCCAAACAATTGCTCGCACTTGATGGCAAGCAGACCATGATCCAGCAGGCGGTCGCAAGATTGTTGCCGCTGGCCAAGCCAAAGAACTTCTGGGTTATTACAAATGAGGATCTGCGTCCGGCAATTCTCCAACAGTTACCAAAGTTGCCGAAAGGTCAGGTGCTGGCCGAGCCGATCGGTCGAAATACCGCACCAGCCATCGGGCTTGCTGCGTTCTTGTTGTTGCGCGAGAATCCTGATGCTGTGCTCGGATTGTTCCCTTCCGACCACGTAATTGCAGACGAAAAGCGCTACCGCGAAACACTTGAGCGGGGCATCGAGCTTGCTACCGCGGGTCCCAATATTGTCGTCCTGGGGATCCGCCCGAACCGCGCCGAAACGGGCTACGGGTACATCGAGTCGGGAGCGTTGTTTGAAGGAGAAGCTTTGCACGTCCGCCGCTTCACAGAAAAGCCCAACGCGGAGACGGCCACGGAGTTCGTCGCGGCCGGAAATTATTTCTGGAACAGCGGGATGTTCTTGTGGAGTGCGCGAACACTGGCAGATGCACTATGCGAGCATCTTCCAAAAACGGCTGCGACCCTTGAGCAGATCGCGTCCACGTTTGGCACGGCGCAATTTTCGGCAACCTATCGCAAGAAATATCCTGCCTGCGAAAACATCAGCGTGGACTATGCCGTGCTGGAACCGCGATCTGCGAAGGGCGAGGGCCAAAGCAACATTTATTGCCTGCCCGCAGATTTCGGCTGGAATGACCTGGGTTCATGGACGGCTTTGCATGAACATCAAATCGCCAAAGCTACAGTGCAGGAAGAAAACTTCGTGGCAGGCTCCGGGACATTCCTGCTGAACGCACGTGGAAATTATGTGCACGCACCGGGCAAATTCGTTGCGGCGGTCGGAGTGAGTGATGTAGTGGTCGTTGAGACGGCGGACGCGCTACTAATTACCACACGACAACATGCACAGGATGTCGGCAAAGTTGTGAAGTACCTGGACGAAAAGAGAATGAAGAATTTGGTCTAAGAGGGGTTGAAAGCAAGAGTGGATTCGAGACCCGCTTGCTTCTGGACCGTTTTAGCTTTTGATGTAATCCACCGCGGTGGCATCCTGATGGCCCTGCGCTTTTTGCAGGCCGGAGGACCTATGCAGTCTCCGGCGGCATGAGCACTGCAGGCAGAGTTGCATAAGTCCTCCGGCGCCAAAAAACGGCGCCATCAGGGATGACAGAGCGGAAACGGTATACAGCAATTCATAAATCGATCTAATGTTTACAGTTTGAATCTATGACGCAAGAGATTAAGTTCGGAACAGACGGATGGCGCGGAATTATTGCCGACGATTTCACGTTTGAGAACGTGCGGCGTGTAGCGGGAGCAATTGCATCCTACGTCTTGAAGAACGAGGACGCGAAGCGCGGAGTCATCGTCGGCTACGACGCAAGGTTCGCTTCTCCACGCGCAGCGCAGGTGGTGGGAGAGGTGATCGCGGGCGCCGGAATTCCTGTGAAACTGTCCAACGACTACACGCCGACACCAGCAGTGTCGTATGCGGTCAAAAATCTGTGCGCGGCGGGCGGCGTAATGGTGACCTCGAGCCACAATCCGTGGAACTGGAATGGCGTGAAGTTCAAAGCCAACTTCGGAGGCTCGGCAACGCCCGCGATCATGAAGAAGATCGAGGGCGAATTGGCAGCTGGGGCTGCACCGAAGGACACCAAGGCCGCGATTGAAGAAGTTGACTTGAAGAAGGCCTACGTGGCTGCAGTCTGCGCCTTCGCCGACATGGACCTGATCGCGAAAACAAAGTTTAAGTTCGCGGTTGATGCCATGTATGGTTCCGGCCGAGGCGTGTTGGGGGGAATCTTTGCCGATCGTGGTGTACAGTACATCGCAATCCGGCAGGAGTTGAATCCGCTGTTTCCGGGGATCAATCCCGAGCCGATCCGTCCGCACACGAAGATGCTTGAGGAAACGGTGGTCCGGGAAAAGTGCGATGCGGGCCTGGCGACGGATGGCGACGCCGACCGCATCGGAGCCGTCGCCGAAGACGGCAGCTTCGTCGATTCCCACAAAATTTTCTGCGTGCTGCTGCGTTGGCTGTTAGAGAGAAAGAAGTGGCCCGGAGATGTGGTTCGGGCATTTAACACGACACAGATGTTGGATCGGATTTCAGCGAAGTATGGCAGGAAACTGCATGAGACTCCGATTGGATTCAAGTATGTTGCGGATCTGATGATGGAAGGGCAAATCCTGGTGGGTGGGGAGGAGTCTGGGGGAATCGGCTATTCGCGATTTCTTCCGGAACGTGACGGCGTGCTGAATAGCCTGCTGCTCGCCAACGCAATGGCCGAAGAAGGCAAGCCCTTGGGACAACTCGTAGCCGATCTGCAACGGGAATTTGGGCCTCATTATTACGGACGGAGTGACCTGCACATTCCTGAGGATGTGAAGCAGGCAGCAATCCAGCGGGCACGCGACGATGGCACGCAAGGGCTTGGACGTTACCGGGTACTCAAGAAAGAACACATGGATGGTGTGAAGTTTTTCCTGGATGCGCCGACGAATGGAAATGGGGCGGAAGCGTGGGTGTTGTTCCGTGCCTCGGGAACCGAGCCGCTCTTGCGACTCTATACGGAAGCGGCGTCGCCAGAACTTGTAAGCGAGTTGCTCGCGACTGGCGAGAATTTTGTCAGGAACAGTGCATCTTAGGAAGTAAAGGAGTCGATGGTAGACGCAGCAATTTCGAGTCAGGCCGATTCGCCGGAAGCGCGCCGCTACAACCGGATCAAGCGCTGGCTCGGAATCACGGACTTTGTTATTGGCTTTGTCTTTCTGTTAGTGCTACTGGCAACACGCTGGTCGGACTCTCTCCGTGATCTGGCATACCGCTTGGGATTCCAGAATTATTCCTTCTCCCTTTTCATCTACCTCGTGCTACTGCTGGGAATCAGCAAGCTCCTCGGGATTGGATTGGACTATTACGGATTCTGGCTGGAGCGCCGTTTCAAACTCACGAGCCAGAGGTTTCGGTCGTGGTTGTGGGATGAAACCAAAGGTTTTCTCGTCAGCCTGGTACTCGGTACGGTCGTAGTGCAGTTACTGTACTTCACCATTCGGCAGTGGCCCCAGAACTGGTGGCTGCTGGCGTGGGCGCTGTTCATGGTGTTATTCGTTCTCCTCGCGCAATTGGCCCCGGTTGTGCTGTTTCCGATCTTTTATAAATTCGAGCCGCTTGAGGATGAAGAACTGCGCAGGCGACTGGTGGTTCTCAGCGAACACGCCGGAACGAGGGTTCGCGGCGTGTACCGTTGGCGGCTTTCGGAGAAAAGCAAGAAGGCGAATGCGGCTCTCACCGGACTTGGCCGTACGCGTCGAATCATCCTGGCAGATACGTTGCTCGACAACTACACTCCTGATGAGATTGAAGCGGTGCTGGCGCACGAATTGGGCCATCATGTCCATCGCCACATTCTCAAAAGCATTCTGGTGCAGGCGGCGATCACCTTTGTTGGCTTCTGGGCCGCGAACTGGACGCTTCACTATGCGGTCGACCGGCACATGTTCGAGGAATTGTCCGATTTCGCCAATCTTCCCCTGTTAGCTCTGGTGTCTGTCATGCTGTCGTTTCTTCTAATGCCTGCACTCAATGCCTACTCTCGCTTCAATGAGAGGCAGGCAGACCGTTACGCTTTTGAATCGATCGCTAGCGTCGGGCCTTTTGTTTCGTCCATGAATAAGCTGGCGGAACAGAACCTAGCGGAACGGACGCCATCGAAGTGGGTGGAGTGGTTCTTCCACTCGCATCCATCCATTTCGCGAAGGTTAGCAGCGGCGGAGCAATGGGGCCGCACGCAGAACGCTCATCCACAGATTTGAAAATGCGAAATCTTATCTCGCGGTTACTTTCTTTCCTGCTGACAGTCTCCCTGTGCACCGCATTTGCGCAGAGTGTGCCATCCAGTTGCAAACAATGTGCGGAGTGGAATCAGCCGCAGAAACCGTTTCGTATCTTTGGCAACAGCTTCTACGTTGGGCCACACGGACTGGGCTCGGTTCTGATTACGTCCGACGCGGGGCACATCCTGATTGATGGCGCATTGCCCGAGTCGGCTCCGCTGATTGCTGCCAATATTCGGGCACTCGGGTTTCGGATTGAGGATGTGCAGCTCATTTTGAATTCCCATGTTCATTCTGACCATGCCGGTGGAATTGCCGAGCTGCAGCGGTTAAGTGGAGCGCGAGTCCTCGCCAGCAAGTGGAGCGCTGCCGTGATGAAGCGGGGCGGCGTAGGGCGTGACGATCCCCAGTACGGTTCGATAACTGGAATCGCCCCGATCAAGAAAGTAGAAGAGCTTCATGATGGAGAGACGTTTAAGATTGGCGCAACATCAATAACGGCACATTTGACTCCGGGGCATACACCCGGAGGGACGAGTTGGACCTGGAAGTCCTGCGACGGGGAGGTTTGTCGTGAGATCGTTTATGCAGATAGCCTCACTCCGGTCTCGGCCGAGGGCTTTCGCTTCACGAACAGCCATGCTTACCCGCACGTGCTCGGTGATTTCGAGAAGAGCTACAAATTTCTGGAGACCACTCCCTGCGACATCCTGATAACCGTTCATCCCGGTATGTCGAATCTTTGGGAGCGCCTTGAGGCGCGTCAGCGTGGAACAACTCCTGATCCGATGGTCGATCGTGCTGCGTGCCGGGAACTGGCGGCGAAGGCGCGTGCCCAACTGCGCCAGCGGCTTGACGAGGAACGGAAGTAATAACAGGGTCGGAATCGCGTTCTCAGCCAGCGATAGATGATCGTTGCTTTCCGAGAATTTTGATCACTCTCTGCAGGTCTTCTTCTGTGTCGACGCCAATGCTGTCGTGCGGAGTCTCACCGACATAAATCGGAATTCCATTCTCGAGGAAGCGCAGCTGTTCGAGGCGTTCTGCTTTTTCGAGCGATGATTCAGGTAGCATCACGAATCGATCGAGCGCCGCCTTGCGGTAGGCATAGAGACCGAGATGCTTGAAGTAACGCGGACTGGTATTGTCGCGATCGAAAGGAATCGTCGAACGGGAGAAGTAGAGCGCACGGCCAACAAGATCGGTGACCACCTTCACTGCATTTGGATTGAGGATGTCGATATCGACAGCGGCAGTCATCAGAGTTCCGACTTGGGCTTCCGGATTCCCCATCACACGCAGCAAAGAGGCGAGTTGCTCCGAACGCACGAGGGGTTCATCTCCCTGGACGTTGATGTAGACGTCGGCCGAAACCCGTCCTGAGATCTCGTGAACACGCTCGGTGCCGCTCCGGTGCTGAGACGATGTCATCTGCGCGTTCCAGTTGTTCTGCCGGCAAACTGCCAAAATCTCGTCGGAGTCTGTCGCTATGATCACATCCGCGAGATCAATAGAGGAGCGTACGGCCTCATAGACCATGCCAATCAAAGGCTTGCCCGCGATCTCCCGCAGCATTTTCCGCGGCAGGCGGGTGGACGCAAGGCGGGCTGGTATAACGGCGATGGCCTTCATGGAAGTTTGATTATTTCAGATTGTCACGATTTCGAATTCAGGTTTATTGCTGTCTCGTGACTCGGTTGATACAAGCCGAGCGCGCGGCCGCTGGGTAAAGGAATGGTTGTGCTGATTCCCCAACGTGCGTCCTGAATCTCAGTGCATCGCACACCTTTCGTTACGAGAGTCGCAATCTGCGCTCTAAGGTCGTCGCACATCAGGTAGAGGACGGCTCCGAGGAGTTTCTGCCCGGCGTGCGTTTGTGAAAAGTCCGTGTCCGTCGGGTGAATCGCGGCCTCAGCCGGAGGCAGGGCAAAGATGAGCCATCCGTGGCCAAGGTCCACGGATTGAAATCCGAGAATGTTGCGGAAGAAATCGCGATCGGCCTCAGGATCCTGGCTATAGAAGAGAATATGCGCGCCGGTGATCATGCGGCGCAGTATACATGCGATGCGGTGACGCCGGTTTGACCTATTTTATGCGCGCTTTTAGAATCAAAGATTGGAGGTAACGTGCCGAGACCGCGTTGCTTCCATGCCGCGGAAGTGCTGGTTCCATCACAGCCGCAGTTTCCTTTCGCACATCCTTCCTGCTCAAGGCAAGTGGCGGTGTAGCTCAGGTGGTTAGAGCGACGGTCTCATAATCCGTAGGTCGCAGGTTCGAGTCCTGCCGCCGCCACCAGATTCAAACGACAGTAAACAGGTCGTTTACTGGATTAGGCAGTTGGGGCCTCTGCGGTTGTTGTTGCCACTTCGTTGCCACTTTCGAAAGGTTCGAGTTGTTCGTTGCCAATCACGAGCTTCTCGAGCTTCGCCGTTGGTACCCTAGTGTCATCTGCTGCGCTCTTGATGTAGTACGTGTTTGTCGTTGACTTTCAAACCGACAGGTCCCGCGCGGGGCGCTACACCTTGCCTTGCTCTGGCGAAACCCCTTTGATGTACGCCAGCCCGTGGCGCGCGGCAAGGCGCT
>DATFQQ010000295.1:0-2882 GCA_035264195.1 Candidatus Sulfotelmatobacter sp.
GCCTAACAGGTAACGTGCGCAAAGATGGTCGAACTGTTCGTTTGGTATTGGCATAACTCCTCCTAACTCTTCGCAGGCTTAATGGCCTCGCCGACTTTGTACATGTCCCCAAAACAGTAGGGACACGCGACATGAAATTCTGTTGACTCCCGCTGACAATCGACACAGCGAGAGTAGACGACCACCTCCGCAAGGACTTGTAGGGGCTGTGGTGTTCATCTCGTCTTCCCGCCTCATAACAACCTTCCTCAGTTGGCCGGAAAACTGTTCGCGATTCGTTCCGGTTGCCGCTTGAGGTGCATTGCGAGTGCCATTCCTAAACCACTGGCGCGCAATGGTTAACCTGTGAGGCAGCACGCCTCCTCTTCAGCAAAATGCCGAGCTCTCAGCACGCCGCATGACGCGTGTGGGCGCGATCAGCACGTTAAGCGCCTTGCCCTCAGTCCATTTCGGAGTGGCCACTTGCGTGCCTCTTCCTCGATGGAGCAGGAGTTGCGTTATGGCAGGTTTGGAAATCGTTTGGAGGAATCCTGATCCGCCTCATCATCAACAACGCTGGGAACAGCTCACGGGGGAATCACAGGCCTCGCTGTATGAGATCCAAGAATTCGTGACGCTGACTGATGGTGGTTTTTGGAGCGCGAGTTCGCGTTTGGAAGTACTCGCTGGTGGCCGGGGTCGCATGGCTGAGCGACCCGAACTCAACGGAAAACGCGCTATCACTACTGCAGGCATACGCCTGTCAAAAAAATAGAATTAGATAGATATCCAACTATGCCGGACAATCTGCAAATCATCGTTCACAGCGATAAACAAGGTGCCGTGATGTATCTGCAGGGCAGGGTAAGTATCGAGACATCGCCTGATTTCCGTACGCAACTGCTGGCAATGCTGCGCTGTCCGTCACCACCACCCGAAGGATTTGCTATCGACCTGGCGGCAGTCTCCTACATGGATACGTCTGGCATAGCCACTCTGATCCAAGCGCTCAAAGTCGCGCGGACAGCCGGCATCGCAATCCATCTCCAAGGGCTGCAGGGTCGGATTCTTCACCTGTTCCGGGCCACAGGCATCGAGTCGCTGTTCGAGGAGGACCGAGCTGCTGATCATTCATCAACCGCGGTGGTGTCCTAATGGCAACAGTTTTCGAAGACGTCGGTAAGAGGACCATCGAACACCTCGACTATGTTGGAAGCCTGAACATCCAGCTCTGGTCCACGCTACGCGCCATAAAGAGCGCGTTGCCGCTGGTCGGGAACCGTTATCGCTGGCAGGCAACTGTGCGGCAGATGCTGCAAATCGGGTATGACGCCCTGCCCATGGTTTCTCTCATGGCACTTTGCACGGGATTCATTCTTGCCTTGCAAGGAGCCTCCGAGTTGCGACGCTTTGGCGCTCTGCATTACGTCATTGATCTAGTTGCAGTCGGATTCACGCGTGAGCTCGGCCCATTACTTACGGCCATCGCCGTCAGTGGCCGCTCGGGTTCGGCGTTCGCAGCTGAAATAGGAACCATGAAGGTGACCGAGGAGCTTGATTCTCTCCGGGTCATGGCACTCGAACCGATCGAATTCGTGCTTGCGCCAAAGTACTTGGCCGCGCTGATCAGCATTCCCTGCCTGACTATCGTTTCGAATTGTTTCGGCATTGCCGCAGGCGGATTGTTCATGTTCTTCAGCACGCGGCTGGCGCCTCTGTTGTACTTCCGCTATGTGTTGGAATCCATCGCTCTGCACGACGTGATGACAGGTCTGATCAAGAGCGTGGCATTCGCAACCATCATCGCCCACGTCGGCTGCCTCGAAGGATTCCGTGTCCGCGGTGGACCTGACTCGGTGGGCCGCTCCACCACCAATGCTGTGGTGAAGTCAACCTTTCTCGTCATCGTTGCTGACGCCATTTTTACGGCAATCTTCTATTTCACCGGAGCGCACTGATGCCGATGATTTCCATTCGCGATTTGGTCGTCGAGTACGAAGGTCGGCGAGTCCTCGACAAGCTCAATCTCGATATTGAAGCGGGCGAAACCATGGTGCTGCTCGGCGGCAGCGGTTCGGGAAAAAGCACGCTGTTGCGGCACATTATTGGACTTGAGCGTCCGAAATCCGGAAGCGTGATTGTGAAAGGCGTTGACATCACGAATTGCTCGCCTTCCGAACTCAAGAACGTTCGACATTCGATCGGTGTCGCATTTCAAAGTGCCGCCTTGTTCAATTCGCTGACGGTTGAAGACAACGTTGCGCTGCCCCTACGCGAACACACCGCTCTCGCGCCTTCCATCATTGACCTGATGGTCTGGATGAAGCTGGCCGTGGTCGGCCTGGCCGACTTTGGCAAGCTGCATCCCCAGGAGCTGTCAGGAGGCATGAAAAAACGCGGCGCCGTGGCCCGCGCTCTAGCGCTCGATCCCGAGATTCTGGTTTTGGATGAGCCCTCCGCCGGCCTTGATCCCATCGTTGCCGCCGAATTGGATGAACTGATTCTGCTTCTGAAGCAGACATTCCACATGACAGTAGTCGTGGTCACCCACGAGATGGCTAGCGCATTCCGGATCGCCGACCGCATTGCCATGCTGCATCAGGGCTCGTTCAGGTCGATCGGTACGGGAGAAGAAATCAAGGCCAGTCAGGATCCGCGCGTCCGCCAGTTTCTCGACCGCGTTCCGGAAGAAATAGCCAAAGCACCGAGCGTGGCCGCGCATTTCGAAAAATACATGCAGAGAAAGGAGGCATTCCAATGACAACCGAAGCAAAAGTTGGAGCCTTCGTCCTGGGATGTTTCGCCATCCTGGCATTCACACTCATCTTCCTCATCAATGCGCAGTTCGGCAGGGACACTGTTCCCTATCGCACTTATTTGCATTATGCAGGGGGGCTAGAACC